>DASYAA010000147.1:0-2480 GCA_036501565.1 Verrucomicrobiia bacterium | reverse complement strand
GCGAAGCAAAAATAGTCCCGCGCCAATAAATGCGAGCGCGCACGTTGTTGGTTCGGGCACGACGATGGAAACAGCGTCAATGTAAGCGGGCGTGCCGTCGTTCAAAACGTCCAGCCGGACGTAATCAATCGAAGGAAGCGAGACGCTTTGATTTAGATTATTCAGCGCCCAGCCGATGTCAAAACCCGCGCCGCCAGCCGAGCCATTGTAAAGCGATTCGATGCCAGCCAAATCTTGGCCTGCAAAATCAGCCGCCGTCAGCGACGGATTCACTGGCAAAAATGGATTTCCGCCTGCATAAGTTGGATACAAACCGTCCACTTGCGGCGTGAGTGCAGAATTCAATGTGTAAAACGTCGTGCCGTCCGCGCTTACGGACACGCGCACGTCAGCCGTGCCTCCGGTGAAAAGCGAGCCGTCCGTGGCCGTGAAATTATCAAAATCTTCATTGAAACCGGCGTGGCCGAAAATAATAAAATCCAAACCGAATGGATTGCCCGGATTATTTTGAATCGGTGGGTTGAATTGCAAGGTGAGCGAGCCGCCGTTTGTGCCAATGCCGACAATATCACCTGGCAAATACGCCGGATTAAATGGATCGGTGTTTTGGTAACCATTATAGACAGTCGGCGCGCCGAGGGCGGCGGTTGGATCATTGTAACCGGAAATAACTCCGTCACCTTGAGTGTAGGAAATCACACTGTCGGCAAATTGCGCGCGGGTGATTGCGGGAATGAACAATGCGCCGGTCAATGCCAGCAATACGAACAGGTTTTTTTTCATTTTCTGATCTTTCAATTTTGTCCGCAAAAAAAATTCTGCGGACGGGTTTTCTTTTGAGAGACCAGAGTGGAATTGAAATTTGTTGAATCGTTAAATTATTAAATTGTTTTCGCCGATTCAACGGTTTAACAATGCAACCATTTAACAAAATAAAAAACCTTCACTTCCACAAAACAAGAAATGAAGGCATTCAAGAATCCAAACGAAAACAGTTCGATTGGCTGGCCTCATCCTTCTCTTTGCGGAGAAGTTGTTGAAAGCAGGTTGAGAGTTGAAAGAATTCAAGCATCAACCGTCTTCAACGACGAGCACAATCAAACCGGTATCCTGACTTCGGCTTCAGACCGCTTTCCGCCTTCCCGATTTCTCGGTGCCATTGGAATTTGTAGCCGTTACAGTGGCGCAACCGTCCCGGATTTTCACCGGGTTCCCTGACATTTGACTGCGATTGGCGGCGGAAATTTTCCCGCCGTTTCAAAGAACGATTCCTTTTTACGCCGATTAAAAAATTTTCCAAGAAAAAAATTGGAAATGTTATTAACAAAATCTTTCGCGCGAAAATCAATCGTGTAATCTGTTCGGAAATTTATGAACAAAACTCCCATTCGCGTGGCCATCACCGGCGCCGCAGGACAAATCGGATATTCACTCCTGTTCCGCATCGCCGCCGGCGCGGCGTTCGGGCCGGAACAACCGGTTATTTTGCATCTCATCGAAGTGCCGGATGAAAAAGCCCAAGCCGCGCTCGGCGGCGTCTGCATGGAATTGGACGACTGCGCGTTTCCGCTGCTCAAAGGAATTGTTCCGACGTCCAGCCTGGACGAAGGTTTCAAAGGAGTGAACTGGGCGTTGCTCGTCGGCGCTGTGCCGCGCAAGCAGGGAATGGAGCGGAAAGATTTGCTTGGCATCAACGGAAAAATTTTCACCGGCCAGGGAAATGCAATTGCGAAAAATGCCGCGAGCGACGTGCGCGTGCTGGTCGTCGGCAATCCGTGCAACACCAATTCGCTCATCGCCGCCAACAATGCGCCCGGCGTGCCGAAAGAAAGATTTTTCGCGATGACGATGCTTGACGAAAATCGCGCCAAGACGCAGCTCTCCAAAAAAGCCGGTGTTGACGTGACCGCCGTCAGCAATCTCGCCATCTGGGGAAATCACAGCGCGACGATGTATCCCGATTTTTTCAACGCAAAAATTTCCGGCCAGCCGGTTCCGTCCGTAATCAAGGACGAAGCGTGGCTCAAAGGCGAATTCATCACGACGATTCAACAACGCGGCGCGGCGATTATCAAAGCGCGCGGACTTTCAAGCGCGGCGAGCGCGGCAAATGCCGTCGTGGACACCGTCCGCAATTTGACGACGCCGACGAAACCCGGCGATTGGTTTAGCGTCGCGGTTTGCACGCCCGGCGATTATGGCATCGAGAAAAATTTGATCTTCAGCTACCCGATTCGCACCGACGGCAAGAAATGGGAAATCGTCCAGAACGTCCCGCTCAATGATTTCAGCAAATCAAAAATCGCCGCGACGGAAAATGAATTGAAGGAAGAAAAAAGTTTGGTCGCTGATTTGCTGTCGAGGTAATTATATCAAAATACTGTGGACAGTAGGAAAATATTGGAATACACAGACAAATAATTAGGTTGGGAACATGAAAATTAGACGTGTGCCAAAATTTCCAGGACTTTACCGAGAAG
>DASYAA010000146.1:0-5063 GCA_036501565.1 Verrucomicrobiia bacterium | reverse complement strand
CGGCAAATTCCGGCGGAACGCGAGAACCGCACTATCTTTCCGCTGCTCGCCAAGCCAGTGACGCGCGCGCAGGTGATTCTAGGAAAATTTTTGGGCTGCTGGCTGGCGAGCGGTCTTGCACTGATTGTGTTTTATGTTTTTTTTGCCGTCGTCACCGGCACGCGCGAACAATACTGGCCGATATTGAATTACGCGCAGGCAATTTTGTTACAATGGATGATGCTCGGTGTGGTGACGGCAATGACGCTGCTCGGCTCGATGATTTTTTCCGCGCCATCGGCCAATGTGACCATTTGCTTTATTGTCGTTGGCGGCATTCTGTTTCTGGGACAGCACTTGAATACCATTGCTTTACGCAATCCCGAACCGATGCGCAGCATCATTTACACAATTTACTTTTTGATTCCGCACCTCGAATTGTTTGACGTGCGCGAACGTCTGGTCAACGACTGGCCTTTGGTCAGTTGGTTGATTTGCGGCGTAGCCGTCCTTTATGCGGCGGCTTACACGATTTTGTTTCTGTTTCTAGCGTGGCTGGGATTCCGTCGTAAAAGTCTGAACGCCTGATGAAAAATTTTTCGCCATACTCGCTATTAATTGCGCTGATAATGGCGTGTTTCACGCTGGCGACGCTTTTTGTGCCGCGGGCGACATGGTGGAATGCCGTGCCACGCGCTGCCGACTGGAACAAAGGCCAGCCACAGTCGGTTAATGTGTTCACCTTATTATCCGGCGAAGGCCAGAAGTTGTTCGCGAACGAATTTTTTAGCATGAGCGACGCCTATTTTCACAGTGGTTTCTATCCTTCCATTTTCGACCAGCAGGAGGAAGAGCACGACGTCGCTGCGCCCGCGCACGGCGAGGCAGATGACGCCGACCCGGACGAGGATTTTCGAGGGCCGCCGAAGGATTGGATTGACCGGCTAGACCGCAAGTTCGCGCCCAACAAACACACGCATTTGAGCAGCGGCGGTGCGGATGGGACAGTCAAAGCCGCCGGCGTGCAGGAAATTTTGCCGTGGCTCAAACTCGCCGCCGACACCAATCCGCAGATGATTGAATCCTACACTGTGGCGGCTTATTGGCTGCGCCTTGATCTCAAAAAACCAAAGGAAGCCGAGGCGTTTTTGCAAGAAGGCTTGCGCAATAATCCCGGCAACTATGAACTGCTTTTCGATTTGGGACGGCTCTACAACGAAAATTACCATGACACCATCCGCGCCCGCAACGTCTGGGAAGCCGCCCTGCGCAAATGGCAGGCGCAAAGCGATGAAGATAAAACCAACAGCCTGCTCATCATGGACGGAATTGCTGACCAACTCGCTCACCTGGAAGAAGACTCTGGAAATTGGAAACAGGCAATCAACTATCTTGAAATGGCCAAAAAGGTTTCCCGCGATCCAGATGCCGTTCAAAAGCGAATTGACGCCATCAAAATGAAGATGGCCGCGCAGCCATCTTCCACGCCGACCAATTCCATTCCTTGAAACCGCGCAATTGCGCTTTGTTTTTCCCGCGCCACTTTGGTTTAATCGCGCAATGAAAGCGCGTCAGGCAAAAATCTCACGAAATACAAACGAAACAAAAATTTCCGTCAGCCTCAATCTCGACGGCAAGGGCAAATCCTCCGTCAAAACCGGGGTTCCTTTTTTCGACCACATGCTCACGCTGTTCGCCAAGCACGCGACGGTGGATTTGCAACTCAAGTGCAAGGGTGATCTCGAAGTGGACGCGCATCACACCGTGGAAGATTGCGGCATCGCGCTCGGACAGGCGTTTGCGACGGCGCTCGGCGACAAACGCGGCATCCGCCGTTACGGTTTTGGTTTTGACCCGAAAAATCCGTTCACCGGTGAAGCGTTTGTGCCGATGGATGAATGTCTCGCACGCTGCGTCGTGGATTTTGGCGGGCGACCGCACCTTGTCTGGCGCGGGCTGGATAAGTTTTCGCAGAAGAAAATTTCCGGGGCGGAAAAAAAACAGGACGTTTCGAGCGCGTTCAGGTTCGGGCTGGCGCGAGAATTTTTTCAGGGCTTTGCGAACGAGGCGCGCTGCAATCTGCACCTCGAACTGCTTTACGGCGACGAGCCGCATCACATCGTCGAGGCGCTGTTCAAGGCGTTCGCGCGAGCGGTGGACGCCGCGCGCCGGCACGACCCGCGCATCGCCGGCCAGTTGCCGAGCACGAAGGGGAAATTGTGAACATAATAATTATTTTGCTAATCTTGGCTGCGCCAACTATTTGGCTTATTGCTGAATTCAAATTTCAACGCCGAATACGCATTGTCCTTGGTTTTTGTTCTATGTTGTGCTTTGGATTTTTGATTTATGCTTTTTGCCAAATTAAACCCTTTTACGAAAGCGCATGGCATCGCAATTCAATTCGAGATGCTGAAATTTTGCTCAAACAAGGACAAACGAATGTTGTTATTTCTGCTTTTGAAACTTACAACGCAATTGCAACTACAAATTCTACTTTTCGTGCATCAGAACAAATGATGCACATTTTGGAACGCTCAAAATAAAAACGCCCCGCAGTTTCCCGCGAGGCGTTTTGTGTTTTCAGAATTGCTTCAAGCACCAACGCTTGCCAGTTCTTCGTTGTTCTCCACGTTCACGATCTTGAACTGCTCGGCGTGCATGCCGGTGTCGGCGCGGAAGGACAGTTTGCCGAAGTAGCGTTTCTCCATCTCGATGAGATGTTTTTCGTCCTCGGTGCGCAGCCGGTCCAGCACGGTCGGATGCACGACGATGCGCAGTTGAAAATCCGATTCGTCGCGCGTGCGCTTCTTCAAAATTTCCTGCAACTTGCGCTGGATCTCGACGCTCATGGTCACGACGCTTTTCACCTTGCCGCGGCCCTTGCAATACGGGCAGTCGTCATAGACGGCGGAGCGGACGCTTTCGCTGTGGCGCTGGCGCGTCATCTCCATGAGGCCGAGCTGTGAGATGGGCAGGATGTGCGTCTTGGCCTTGTCGCGGCGCAAGCCGTCCTTGATTTTTTGATAAACGGACTGCTGGTCGCGGCGCGATTTCATGTCAATGAAATCGAGCACGATGAGTCCGCCCATGTTGCGCAACCGAAGTTGGCGCGTGATTTCCTCGGCGGCTTCGAGGTTCACTTTCAGGATGGTCGCTTCCTGATCACGGCTGCCTTTGTGGCGTCCAGTATTCACGTCAATCGCGACGAGCGCCTCGGTCTCGTCAATGACGATGTAACCGCCGCCTTTCAGATGGACTTGCCGTGAAAAAGTATTTTCCAATTGCTTGGAAATGTTGAAGCGGTCGAAAATCGGCTGCGCCTCGGCGTAGGATTTTATTTTGCTGGCCGAACGTTTCGAGATTTTTGAAATCATGTCGCGCATCCGGTCGTGGGCTTTTTGATTGTCCACGACGATGCGCTCGACATCTTCCGTGAGAAAATCGCGCACGGTGCGTTCGATCAAATCCGGCTCCTGGAAGACGCACGTCGCCATCGGCTGCTTTTTGATTTTGTCCTGCACGCCGCGCCATTCTTCGAGCAGCAACGCGAGGTCGCGGACGAAATAACGCAACTGCTGGCCTTCGCCTGCGGTGCGCATGATGACGCCCATGCCTTCGGGAATGGCGAGTTCGCGCAGGATTTTTTTCAGGCGCTTGCGCTCTTCCTGATTTTCAATTTTGCGGGAAATGCCGGATTGATCGGAATTTGGAAGCAAAACCAAATAACGTCCGGGCAAAACCAGATTCGTCGTGATGCGCGGGCCTTTGGTGCCAATCGGTCCTTTTGTGACTTGCACGATGATTTCGCTGCCGGGCGGATACAAACGCGGAATGTCCCGCTGCGTGATTTTTGGCTTGTCGCGACGACGGCCTTCACGCTCGACGATTTCCACGCCGCTGTCGAACTGGTTCGGCACGATGTCCCAATAATGCAGAAACGCATTTTTCTCAAAGCCGATGTCCACGAACGCGGCTTTCAAATCGTCTTGAAGATTTCGCACGCGGCCTTTGAAGATGCTGCCGACGAGGCGCTCTTCCGTCGTGCGCTCGATGTTAAATTCTTCGAGCTTTCCGTCTTCGAGCACGGCCACGCGCGTTTCGAGCGTCTCGGCGTTGATGATGACTTCCTTGTGGATTTTCTTTTCGGGACGAATCAACTTCTGGACTTTTTTAACGAGAGTTGTCGCGGCGTTTTTGATGGAATCCAAAATGCCCTTGGACTGCTGCTGAATTTCAACGGGCTGAAACTCTTTTTCCTCCTGCACTTGCGCGGGAATTTCAGAATGCGGCTCGCGAAAATCTTTTTTGTCGGGAATTGTCGCCGGAGTTTGCGGTTTTTCCGCGCCTTCGGGCGGCAAACCGGCGGCGATATTTTCCGCGCGTTCGATTTCGACGTTGTGGCGCTTTTCAAAAAGGCGTTCGTCGCCGCCTTGTTCCGCGACCACGTCAGCGCGTGCCTGCGTCGCATCGCGGTCGGGTTTTTGCGGATTTTGATTCTGTCCGAGTCCGCCCTTGGGACGGAATCTCATTCCACGGCGTCGCCGGGAAAAATTATTATTGTTGCTCATAATTAATATCCTCTTCTGTGGATGTGGACGTTTTGCATCAGGCCCAGCGCGATCAACGAGCACAACACTGACGATCCGCCGTAACTTAACAGCGGCAGTGGGATGCCCGTCACCGGGACGATGCGAATGTTCATGCCGATATTGATGAAAACGTGGCTGAACAGGAGCGTCACAACGCCCACGGCCACGAGTTTCCCCAGACGATCGCGCGACTGGCCGGCAATTCTTAATCCTGTAAAAAGAATCACCGCATACAGCATCAGCACCAAAATGGAGCCGACGAATCCTTCCTCCTCGGCAATGACGGAGAAAATGAAATCATTGTGCGCCGCGCCCGGCGGCAAAAATCCCAGCGCAGTTTGGTCGCCTTTGCACCAGCCTTTGCCCAGCAAACCGCCGGAGCCGACCGAAATCAACGCCTGCCGGACTTGATATGATTTTTCAAATTGCAAACGGCGCGCCTCCGCTTTTTGTTCCGGCGTCGCATTTGAGTCCGCAAAATTCGCGCCGAAA
>DASYAA010000145.1:0-7087 GCA_036501565.1 Verrucomicrobiia bacterium | reverse complement strand
TTGACAATCGTATCCTGCGGATCGCCCGTGGCGGCGGCGCTGGCATTACGGAATGCCGTGTCCAGTGTTGTCAGAACCGCAGGGCTGACCGGCGGTGTGGGGAAACTTGCGTTTCCAGTGAGGTTTGTGATGACATTATTCGCAAACTCGTCCAGATCAGAGTCGGAATAATTGATGAAGTCCCGGGAGACCCGATAGTTGATGTTCATAGTTCATGCTTTCTATCCCCCTTGTAGTTTTTTTCAAACAGCACTGCCGCATCACTCGATTTTGGCCTGACTGTTCTTGAAAAAATAAAAAGCATAGGTTATGCCAACTACAATAAAACCTTATTCGCGCGTTTTGATTTCAAACCGGCGGACTTCCGCAATGAACCGACGAACTTTCACGACGGACAGGGGAACTTTCATTACGAACAGGCGGATTTCCGCGATGGACATGGGAACTTTTGCGATGAACAGGCGCGCTTTTATGAGGGAAGCGGGAACTGTTGCATCAGACAGGCGCACCTTCATCACGAACCGGCAGACCTGGATGTTGGACATGGGAACTTCCGTGACGAAGGCGGGAATTTTCATGAAGAACGCGCGAACTTCCGTGGTGGACGGGCGGATTCCCACATCAGACCACTCCAACACCAACACCACATAAAACAAACAAAGATCGGAAGCCAAGCTTGGGCAAGCTGGGCGGGTTCTTGGGCTTTCCCGTCACGGCTGCGATCCGCACTATGGGGGTGGAAGGCTGGGAGTTCTGGGAAGTCAAAAAGGTTCTCAAAGACAAAAACATCTCCGCCGCCGACCAAACCATGCGGATTCAGCTCTGCAACGGGCGCAAGGGCCAGAAGGGGGCACCAATCAGGGAGGAGCTGAAGGAACTGCGTCCCAATCCGTCGGAGAAGCCCTAGCGCGTGGCGGAGGAGGCATTGTGTTTCGCCCACCGCCTGCCGCGTCATGGCCAAACGCCTGCGCGACGTTTGCGGTCTGCCGGAAGCCCCTCACCAATCAGGAGAATCAACCCCAGACATTTCTTGACCTTTTCCCATTGCAAGGCAAACTATCCGGCTCGGTTCTAAAATTTATGCAGCACATTCGCAATATCGCCATCATCGCGCACGTTGACCACGGCAAGACGACACTCGTGGACTGTCTTTTGAAACAGTCGGGCACGTTTCGCGCCAATCAACATGAGTCGAATGAAGAACGCCTGATGGATTCGATGGATTTGGAAAAGGAAAAGGGCATCACCATCCGCGCCAAGAACGCCGCGTTCAAATATAAAAATTTTCACATCAACATCGTGGACACGCCCGGACACGCGGATTTCGGCGGCGAGGTCGAGCGCATCATGAACATGATTGACGGCGTGCTGCTCGTGGTGGATTCGGCGGAAGGCCCGCAGGCGCAGACGCGATTTGTTTTGCGCAAGGCTTTGGAAGCGGGCGCGAAGCCGATCGTGGTCATCAACAAGATTGACCGCGAGAACGCGAACCCGAAAAAAGTTCTCGACCAGGTTTTTGAATTGTTCATGTCGCTGAACGCGACGGACGAACAACTGGATTTTCCGTTCATCTATGCTTCGGCCAAGCAAGGCTACGCGAAAACGGATCTCGAACATGTCACCGGAACGATGGAACCGTTGTTTGAGGCGATCACGAAACACATTCCGCCGCCGCGCGCGAAGGCGGGCGACGGTTTTCAATTGCTCGTGGCGAATCTGGACTATTCCGATTATCTCGGACGAATCGCGTTCGGAAAAATTTACGAAGGCAAGGTCAAGCTCGGCGACGCGGCGATCTGCCGTCACGGTCATGGAAAAATTTCAAAGGGCAAAATCACCGCGATTTTCCATTTCGAGGGAATGAAGCGGATCGAAGTTCAGGAAGCGCACGCGGGTGACATTGTTGGACTCACCGGATTCGAGGACGTTTTCATCGGCGAAACGATTTGTGATTCCGAGGCGCGCGCGATGCTGCCGTATATCCCGATTGATCCGCCGACGATCCAGATGGAATTCGCCGTGAACGACGGCCCGCTCGCCGGCCAAGATGGAAAATTAGTCACAGCGCGCCACATTTGGGATCGGCTTGTGAAAGAAATTCGCACGAATGTCGCGTTGCGAATCGCGCAAACTTCTGACCCGAAAGTTTTTGCGGTCAGTGGCCGCGGCGAAATGCAGATCGCGATTCTCGTCGAACAGATGCGCCGCGAAGGTTACGAAGTTTTGGTTTCGCGCCCGGAAGTGCTTTGGAAGAAAGCCGCTGATGGCAGCCTGCTCGAACCGATTGAAAAATTGTTCGTGGAAATTCCCAGTGAAAATCTCGGCAACATCATGGAAAATCTTTCGTCGCGCAAGGCGCAGATCACGAACATGAACCATGTCGGCAATCAGGTTTCCGTCGAGGCGCTTGTGCCGATGCGCGGGTTGATCGGCTTTGAGACCGACCTCGTCAATTCGACGAAGGGCATGGGCGTGATGAGCCATCTGTTCCACGAATACGGCCCGGACACCGGCGAAATCGCCGCGCGAAAAAATGGTTCGCTTGTTTCGATGGATTCCGGCGAGGCGACGAGTTACGCGCTGAACATGGTGCAGGAGCGCGGACGTTTAATGGTCGAACCCGGCGACAATGTTTATATCGGCATGATTGTCGGCGAAAATGCGCGCGAGAATGACATTCCGGTAAATCCCGTGAAGGAAAAACGCCTGACGAATATGCGGTCGCAAGGTGACGGCAAAGGCATTCAGCTCGCGCCACCGCTGAAATTAAGTTTGGAACGCGCGCTGGAATACATTGACGTGGATGAATTTGTGGAAGCCACGCCGAAGAATCTGCGGTTGCGGAAAAAAGTTTTGGACGAGAATGCGCGCAAGCGTTCCGAGAAATCGCGTGTGATAAAATTCGTGCAGGAATAATTCACGGCTGCGATTCAGGATTTTTTCGGCGACGGTTTGCCGACGAAATCCATGCCGACGAGGCAGACATCATCCTCAAATTCATGGTCAACGGAAAACGCGCGGATTGATTCCAGCAATTCATCGAACAAAACTGCGGCGGGTTTTTGCGCGCGGCTTTTGACATCCAGCAGCAGCCGTTCCTGCGAATACAATTCTTCATTCGGGCCTTGCACTTCGTAAAGGCCATCGGTGAAAAGCATCACGAGGTCGCCGGGTTCGAGTGTGGTTTCGGTGGTTTGATATTGCGGGTCATCGAATAAACCCAGCGCAGGCTGGCTTTTGCCGGCGGCATTGCGGAGCAACTCGACTTGATCCGCACGGCGGCGGATGTGCAACGGTTTTGGATGACCGGCGTTGGCAAAGCGCATGACGCCGGTCTGGCAGTCGGCGACGAAATAAAATGCGGTTGTGAGTATCGGCGAGCCGGTATTTTTCAAAATCTTGAAGAGGTCGGAATTGAGTTTGCGCAGAAACATTCCGGGATCGTGCGCGAGCGGTTTGAGTTCCTCGACAAGCGCGCGAATCATGGCGGTGACGAGGCTGGAACGCACGCCGTGGCCGGTCACGTCGCAAATGAACACGCCGGCTTCCGTTTCGGAAAGCGCCGAGACGCTGAAAAAATCGCCGCCGATGGTTTCCGCCGGATGATAACGGTGCGCGAATTGAAAGGCGCTTTGTTCCGGCGGCAGGTTGTGCGGAAAAGTCGGATATTGTTGCAGGATCATGGCGAGCTGGACTTCGCGTGCCATGCGGAGATTTTCTTCCATCGCGAGATTTTTTGCGCGCAACTCTTCGCGGCTGCGCGAAAGTTCGGCGCTGGTGCGGCGGATTAATTCATCGGCGCGTTTTTTTTCCGTGATGTCCCAAAAGATGCCTTGCAGCCCGACGATTCTTCCGTCAACTCCGTAAAGCGGTGTTTTGACGACCTGAACAAAAGTTTTTTCCTGTCCCAAAGGCTGGTGTTCCTCGGTGATTTCGGAGGTCTGGCCGGTTTCTATGACGCGTTTGTCATCACGCTCGTATTTTTCGGCAAGCTCCTTCGGAAAAAAATCGAAGTCCGTCTTGCCAAGAATGTCTTCAAGCCGGCAATGATAATGATTGCAGTATTGTTGATTGGCGAAAGTGAATCGTCCTTCGAGGTCTTTGCGGAAAACGTTTTGCGGCATTGTCTCGACCAGCGAATGATAAAGCGATTCCGAATTTCGCAAACTCATCTCGGTTTGCAGGCGGTGCGTGATGTCCTCAACGGTTCCCTCGTAGTAGAGCAATTTCCCCTGTGCGTCGCGCACGGCGCGGCAATTTTCCGAAATCCAAATCGTGTCGCCATCCTTGCGGTAAATCTCTGATTCAAAACCGGTCAACGTGTCATTTTGCTGCATCAATCGGACGAATTCCTCGCGCCGTTCGGGTTTGACGTAAAGATTGCGCCCGATGTCCGTGATGCTGGCCATCAATTCCACCGGCGAATTGTAGCCGTAGATGCGCGCCAGCGCGATGTTCGCCAGCAGATAATGTCCGTCGGGCGTTGTGCGGAAAATGCCTTCTACAAGATGGTCGAAAACGCTGTGATAATTTTCCTTTTCATTGATTAAGACGATGCGCTCCTGCTGGCGCTCAATCGCGCAACGGATGGCGCGCTGCAACGCCTGCGCGTCGAGATGTTCCTTCGCGAGATAATCCTGTGCGCCGGCGCGGACGGCTTCGACCGCAAAAGCCTCGTCGGTGGCCGAGCCAAAAACAATCACCGGCACACGCTGGGCTTTGATGGCGAGCGAGGTGGCCTGAAACAAACCGGCGGTGTTCGCCGTTGGTAGTTCAAATAAAATGGCGTCAAAAGAATTTTTTTTGAGAGTGACGAAACCGGCTTCAAGCGTTGGAACGAAGTCGGTTTGGATCGTTCCACCCGCTTCCTGCAGCATTCCGGCGATGGCGCGCGCGAAATTCTCATCACTCCCAATAAACAAAACTTTCAATGATTCTGATTCCATAATGCAATCGGCTCGCGTTGCGATGCGCGCCAAATCCCTTTGTCGTCCGCGCAAAGAATACAACTTTGGCGCGCGCCTGCAAGCGAGTTGCGTCACATAAATGAATTGCGCTTTTCAAGCATGACTTGAAGGCGTATTTTATCTGCTGAAAAAATGCCCAGTGTTTTCATAAAAACCTACGGATGCCAGATGAACGAGCGCGACAGCGAAGCCGTCGCCGCGCAACTTGTCGCGAAAGGTTACACACTTGCGTCGTCCGAAAATGTTGCTGATGTCGTTTTGCTCAACACTTGCAGCGTGCGCGATTTCGCCGAACAAAAAGCCATCGGTAAAATGCAGAACCTCGCCGCCGACGTCCGCAAAAACCGCCCGAATGTCGTGCTCGGTTTCATGGGATGCATGGCGCAAAGTCGCGGACAGGAATTGATTGATAAATTGCCTGACGTAGATTTGGTCATCGGCACACAGAAATTTCATCGCACGGCGGATTACCTCGAAGAAATCATTTCCGGTGCGCGTGAAAAAATCGTGGATATAGCCGATGAAAAAGACAGCGAAGCAACAATTCGCGAGCATTTGCTCAACGGCAGCGCAAAAACTTCCGTGTCCGCGTTCGTCAGCATCATGCAAGGCTGCAACCAGTATTGCACATTTTGCATCGTGCCCTACACGCGCGGCGAGGAACGCAGCCGCACAATTCCTGACATTGCAAATGAATGTCGCGAACTCGTTTCGCGTGGCGTGAAGGAAATCACCTTACTCGGCCAGATCGTCACGAGCTATGGCAAAAGGTTTTCGCCGGAAGAATTATTTGGTGGGGCGAGCGTCCTCGCGAGCCGCGCAAACAAATCCGCATTCGTTCAACTACTCGAAGCCGTTCACGAAATTGACGGACTCGAACGCATCCGCTTCACCTCGCCGCATCCGAAAGGTTACGGCGACGATTTGATTGATGCCTACGCGCAGTTGCCGAAACTTTGCGAGAGCGCACACATTCCCGTCCAAAGCGGCAGCGACCGCGTCTTGAAACTCATGCACCGCGGCTACACGCGCGAAAAATTTCTCGGCATCATTCAAAAATTGCGCCGCGCCAGACCGCATATCGGCATCACGACCGACATCATCGTCGGATTTCCCGGTGAGACGGAAAATGATTTTGAAGAAACGCTTTCGCTCGCGCGCGAAGTGGAATTCGACAACGCCTACATCTTCAAATACTCGCCGCGCCGCGACACGCCCGCCGCCGAAATGCCCGATCAAGTCCCGCAAAAAATCCGCGAGGAACGGAATCAGCGGCTGCTCGAAACCATCAACGAAATCGGCGCGCGCAAATATGAAAATTTCATCGGGCGGCAGATGCAGATTCTCGTGGAAGGGCCGAGCAAGAAAAACGCGGCGCGGATGTCCGGCCGCACGCGCTGCAACAAGATTGTCTTGTTCGACGGCACAGAACGGCATCGCGGCCAGATCATGGATTTGAAGATCACGCGCGCCGGTTCCTTCACGCTTTACGGCGACCCGGCCATTGTGAATTTGTAAAATTCAATATCCTTCGGACGTTTAATAACGTCAGTCCACTTTAGGCGGATTAGATGTAGAGTTTTCAAAAAAAACGCTGCAAAGAAGTAAAATATATTGACGGGCTTTCATTTTTTGTGATACAAAAGATTACGAATCCTCAGAAATATAGAAACCCTTAAAAAATCATGAAGACCGTTAACAATAAAACGATATTAAACTTATTTGTCGCGACAGGTATTATGACTGCCACAGCTTCAGCGCAAAACCTGATTATCAATCCCGGCTTTGAAGCGGGGACGGGTGCGAGTGCGGATAGCTGGAATTTGGCGCAAGCTGCCGGCGGTCCGGTATATGGAGTTCGCACAAATGACAACGCATTTGCAGGCTCTTTTAACTACGAGATTCATCTTGCCAGCGTCGGGGCAGGACCTGTCGTTCGTTTTGAGCAAGACGCCGTTCCGGTGATAGGAGGAACATCGTACAATTTCTCTTTCTATGCCGACGCTTTAGACGGCAGCGCTGGAGATGCAACCCAATGGGATATTCAATGGTTTAATGGCGGTTTGATTGGGGAAACTGGTTTCCAAAGCTACAATCCCGGAAATAATGCTTACGCACTT
>DASYAA010000144.1:0-3570 GCA_036501565.1 Verrucomicrobiia bacterium | reverse complement strand
CGAGACGAATTTCGAGGTCGTTCACATGGATTGCCGAGCAACCCGCGCTCCGCCGGTCGGCGATGAATTCCGCGACTACTTCGGCCACAGTCTTGCGCGGCATATTGGCCGGATGCTTCTGTTTGTAGAATTGCGCGGCTTCCGCGAGCGTCACACCCGCTGGCAGACTCGCGCGGGCGGTGGCGTGGTCGCGCACGATTTCCACAAGTCTGGAAGCGCTGGCGTTGCCAATACCTTCGTTCTTTGCCAGCAACACGAGGGCTTGTTCGAGTGACACGCGATCTGTGGCGCTTAATGCCGCCGCACCGAGTGCGCCCTGGGCTTTCTGTTCGGCAATGCGCGTCGCCTCTGCGCTGGCCTTGTCGAAGTCCATGAAGCGGCGAAGCTGCCGCCTTCCGCTGGCGTAGTAACTCAATAGGAACGTTGGGAAATTCTCGCCGCGAACATGGCCTTTATTCTTGTAGATTTTTACCGCGACATCGCCGTTGCGAATGACGTGCGGCCACGCTTTCGGCAGGCGAACCGATTTTGTTTCCGGTGAGGAAAAATTTGATTTCATGTCGTAAAGTGTAACAACACTGTAACAACATGTCAAGCGATTCAACGTAAGTCGTTTATTATTATGGTGCCGACGGAGGGGGTCGAACCCACACACTCTTGCGAGTACCAGATTTTGAGTCTGGCGCGTCTGCCAATTCCGCCACATCGGCCACCGGGACGGCCAATATATTTCAGCGGCGCGCGAAGTAAATAAATTTTGACGACGATTGACGGAAATCAACGCCAGTGTCCAGGCTCTCTACGCCAGCCATACGGTCCGCGAAGCCAATAACCGCGAACCCAGACTGCGTGCGGATACGGCGGATAACCCCAATGACCGGCGACCCAAACCCATTGGCCATTCCAAATCCATTCACCGTCTATCCAAACATAATCAGGGCCGGGCGCGACGACGACCGTGTCAACTGGCGCGGGCGGTGGCGATTCCGAAACGACCGTTGTCGTTCCCGGCGAAACTTCTGTCGTGCCGCCGATTGTGCTTGGTGTGTTGATCATGAAATCAATTACTTTTTCGCTCACGCCGGAATTCCGCAAATCAATGATGTCAGCCACGCTCAAATGATAAACAGTGTGCGAGGCGCGAATCTGGCTGATGATGAGATCGTCGCTGACTCTTGCCTGCGCCAGAGCCTTGACATCCGCCACAGCCAGCGGCTGATTTTGCTCGACGCGCACATAAGTTTGCGGCGCTTGCTGACGCAAATACTCGCGCTGCTGTTCGTCCATTGAATTGCCGATCAATCCGCCGGCAATCGCGCCAATCGCGCCGCCAATCAATGCACCAGCGCCGGCGTTTCGTCCGCCGATGACCGCGCCGCTCGCCGCGCCGACTGCTGCCCCCGTCAGCGCGCCCGTTCCCGTGTTGTTTGCCTCGCCGTTCGGATATTGGCAGCCCGTCAAAACAACTGCCGCCGTTCCGAACGCAAAAGCCACAATATTAAGTTTACGCATTTTCATATTTCAAAACTCTTTTATCCGACAATAAACCATATATCTGCATTCAAAAAAATCAATTTCCGCAAACAGCTTCCATTTATGACGGAAGGCAAGACAAAGAAGTTTCATCTGCGCGGAAAAAATTGCTTTAACGCGCAAATGCGCTTTCAATTATCGCGATGATCGCCAAACGAGTTATTCCATGCCTCGACGTTCACGACGGCAACGTCACGCGCGGCGTCCAATTCGGCAAAGCCGAGGCGGGCGAATTGAAAAATGTCGGCGACCCCGTCGCGCTCGCGCTCCGCTACAACGAGCAGGGCGCGGACGAAATGGTTTTCTTCGACATCACCGCCAGCGCGCACGGCCGCGCGACGATGGTGGACGTGATTGAACGCGCCGCCGACCAATGCTTCATGCCGCTCACCGTCGGCGGTGGAATAAAATCCGTGGACGATATGTTCACGATGCTGCGCGCCGGTGCGGACAAAATTTCAATCAACTCATCCGCGCTTGCGAATCCGGATTTAATCCGGCAAGGCGCGGAAAAATTCGGCAGCCAGTGCATCGTTGTTTCCATTGATGCCAAGAAAATTGCGCCGGACAAATGGGGCGTGTTCTCACACGGCGGACGCAAGGACACCGGCCTCGACGCCATCGAATGGGCGAAGCGCGCCGTGTTACTTGGCGCGGGCGAAATTGTTTTGAACTCCATTGACGCCGACGGCACGAAGGCAGGATTTGATCTCGTCATCACGCGGCGCGTGAGCGAAGCCGTGGGCGTGCCGGTGGTGGCTAGCGGCGGCGCGGGCACGCTGGAACACATGGCCGACGTGTTGCTCGCGGGCAAAGCCGACGCCGTTCTCGCCGCGAGCATTTTCCATTTCGGCACTTTCACCGTGGGCGAAGTGAAACAATTTCTGGCGAAGAAAAAAATTCCGGTGAGATTGTGAATAGCAAAAATTAAATTATGGGTTCACTCGTTAAAGATTTTCAACGTGACATTGTGCAATCTTCAAAAAGCACAACGGAGTTGTTGCGAATCGCAAAGCTGATTTCTGCAAAACTTGGACTTAATGATATAAGTGAGTGGGTCAATTATGAACTGAATGGATATGAACAGGGAGCAACAAATTGAGTTTTCACCAGTTCAACTGAAGGGCTTATTAAGTGTGGTCAAGGACAAGCTTTTAGATTGGAGCTTGGAACTCGAAACTCGCGGAATCATAGGAGAAAATATGTCATTCGATGAAAAAGAGCGCAAATCAGCGCAAGGCCAAGTCTTCAACATTCAGCATTTCGCTGGTGTGCTTGGAGACGTTTCACATTCAAGCGTTCAAGTTTATGATTACAGTTCGCTTCATCAAACGCTCAAGCAGCAAAATGTTCCGCAGGATGAGCGAAACGAACTTGAGAACATCATGGATGAATTGAAAACGGCAGACGCAAACAAAAAAAAGAGTTTATTGGAAAAAGGAAAAGCTTGGGTTGTGAAAAATCAGGAATTTTTAGGAGCTTCTGCTTCCGTTGTAAGAAAGGCATTGGGTCTCGATATAAATCAATAGCTAATTACAAAATTCCATTTCCTAAAAATTATGAACGACCTGACCCAATCCTGCTGGTTGCCCATCGTGCCGCTGACTTGTTCGAACATTTTCTTACCGTTCGGGTGGTAATTTTCCGAACTTTTTTCATCAACGCTGATTCGTTGATTAAATTTTTCGCCTGAGACGTTCTGCATTTACGCCAGCATATCCGCAAGCATCCCAGTTATTAGACAGTATGTCTCAAATGTCTCGAAACGCCGTGGCATAAGTCCTGCTAAAAGGCAAAGCCGATGCGGTTTTGGCCGCAAATGTTTTCGAATTTGGGGAATGCACCGTTCGCGATGCGGAGGAATCTCGCGCAAAGAAAGGCATACCGGTGCGTTTATGAGACGTTTATATGAATTGTTGTTCAAGAGTCCGGCTTGCTCGAATAAGCGCGTTTGTGCTTTGCTTTTTTGCGTGGCAGCAATTGGCTTTGGCTCAAGTGAATCTTTCTCTGGTTTGGACATACACTTCCACAAATGAG
>DASYAA010000143.1:0-10194 GCA_036501565.1 Verrucomicrobiia bacterium | reverse complement strand
TGAGTTAAACCTGTTAAATTTGTTTGAGTAATATCGCACAATTGGTTATCTCAAGACTGGAAACGTGCATAATTATGAACGAAACACCCACTGATATAACGCCTCAAAATGGATGGCAAGATGCGATTAGATGCTGGCATCGTCTGCCGAACAAGGTTTTTTTCTTTGCGCTTCTGGCAGCATGGTTGGCATTATTCCAGTTTGTGGGCAACTCCACCTTTGGCTACTTGCATAGTAGTTCTATATTTCGCTGGATGTCCATGACTTATAATAATAAAGGGGGTTCGTCAGATGATGCGGTGGGTGATTTGATTCCGTTTCTGGTAATCGGTTTGTTCTGGTGGAAACGCAGGGAACTATTGGAGCTCCCGCTGAAAATCTGGCCGCCAGCTTTGGGATTCGTTGTTTTAGGATTGGTTATGCATATTGCAGGCTATCTTATCCAGCAACCGCGACTTTCCATCGTCGCTTTTTTCGTCGGAATTTATGGATTGATGGGTTTGGCCTGGGGTCGCGACTGGCTGCGCAACAGCTTGTTTCCATTCTTCCTTTTCGTTTTTTGCGTGCCGATGAGCGTCGTTCTCGAACCGATTACATTTCCGCTGCGCCTTCTGGTTTCTCAATTGGTGCAATGGGTCGCGCATTATGTTCTAGGAATTGGCGTGATGCGAATGGGAACAGCCTTGATTGATCCATTCGGCACATATCAATATGATGTCGCGGCGGCGTGCAGTGGCATTCGCAGTCTGGTCGCAATTTTTCTCTTGGCAACAGTTTATGGTTTTCTGACGTTTCGTTCGCCGTGGAAACGGTTATTTCTCATGGCACTGGCATTTCCATTATCGGTTTTAGGAAATCTCTTTCGAATGCTTTGCATCATTGTCGCGGCGGAAATGGGGGGACAAAGCGCCGGAAATTATGTGCATGAAGGCGGTCCGCTGGGAATTATCAGTTTGCTACCCTACATTCCGGCCATTCTCGGACTTTTGCTGGCGGGCCGATGGCTGGAGAAAAAATTTAATTCAGAAGAAAAACCGCAGACATGAAATCCCAAAAAATTGTCATCATCATAATTGCATTCGGCTTGATTGGCGCTACTGCGGCGGCATTGAATTGGTTTCATACGAACCAAAAATTAGGCGCTCCGGGCATCAAGGCCGTTGCCATTCCCGGCAGCGTAGTGATGAAAATTGATTTGCCGGCGCACGTTCTGGGTTTTACTTCCACCAATGTGCCGGAAGACAAAACCGTTTTGGATATGCTACCCAAAGACACGAGCTATGCACAACGTCGTTACACTGATTCGGATGGTTTTTGGGTGAACGCGAATATTATTTTGATGGGCACAGATCGAACCAGCATTCACAAGGCGGATTTTTGCTTGCCCGGACAAGGCTGGCATATTGATGAAAAAACGGTTGTCAATGTGCCCATTGCCGGTGCGCATTCCTATCAACTGCCAGTCGCAAAATGGACCATCACTAATTTCATTCAAACACAGGATGGGAAAAAAACAGAAGTGCGCGGCCTCTATGTTTTTTGGTTTGTGGCCCACGATGAGGAAACAACGAGCCATTGGCAGCGCATCTGGTGGCTGACGCGTGATTTGTTGACAACCGGCGCGTTGCAACGTTGGGCCTACATCAGTTATTTTGCCGTTTGCGAGCCGGGACGGGAAGACGCCGCTTTTGAGCGCGTTAAAAAACTTATCGCTGCTTCGGTGCCGGAATTTCAACTGTCGCCCGGCGAGAAAACCGTTGCAGCCGCAGTTGCACGTTGATGACTAAAAACTGGCATTCGCAATTTTTTTTCTTATTCTTAAACACGTTTTTATTGTCGTAAAGCCATGTTGCAACGTGACCGTCAAATTCGGATACAAATCCAGCAATTGGCAGACGCCTGCCTGTTCGCGATCAGTCTTTTGACCGCTTATGGGTTGCGTTCCGATCCGCAAATCATCGCATGGCTGAATCTGGTTCCGCCCAGTCCGTTTGAAAATTTTCGCTGGCTCTTCATCGTGTTGATTCCCGCAGCGCCACTCATCCTGGAATCGCAAGGTTTTTATGACCGCCCGATTCCTTGTCCGCGCAGCGCCTTTTTTTGGCCGCTGTTGAGGAGTTGCATACTGATCACAGTGGGATTGATATTGACGCTGTATTTCTTCCACCTGACCGTGGCGCGCGGGATTTTGATCTGGTTCGGTTTCATCAGCTTCGCGCTGGTTTATGTCAAAGAAGAAATTTTGAGATGGGTTTTGCGGAGCAAATTTGCCCGCGCGCAATTTCAACGCCGCTTCATCATCGCCGGCACGGAAAAAGAAATCACCGAGATGCGAAATAAATTGCGAGGGCGAGACGATGAAGGCATCAAAGTCGTGGCCGAAGTGGATCTCAATCAAATCGGGGCGGTGGAACTGGTGGAAATGCTGCACGACCATTCGGTCAACGGTGTAATCTTAAACGCCAAGCATACTTATTTTGAGCAGGTCGAAAACATCATCAAGGCCTGCGAACTTGAAGGCGTCGAAGTGTGGCTGGTCGCCGATTTTTTCACCACGCAGCTTTCGCACACGAGTTTTGACGAATTACTTGGTCAGCCGCTGCTGGTTTTTCGGACTGCGCCCGAATCTTCCTGGCAAAGCGTGATCAAATGGCTCATGGACCTGACCGGCGCACTGACACTGTTGCTTTTAATCGGATGGTGGCTGTTTCCATTGGTTGCCCTCGCCATTAAAATCACTTCGCCGGGACCAATCTTTTTCAAGCAGCAACGTTCCGGTCTCAATGGCGCGCCCTTCACGCTCTACAAATTCCGAACCATGACCAGCAACGCCGAGCAATTCAAACATGAGCTTGAAGCCATGAACGAAATGAGCGGACCCGTTTTCAAAGTCACCAACGATCCACGCGTGACCCGCATCGGAAAAATTCTTCGCAAATACAGTCTGGATGAACTGCCGCAACTCTTCAACGTCCTGCGCGGCGAAATGAGCCTTGTCGGGCCGCGACCGTTGCCCGTGGACGAAGTCAAACGCTTCAATGACCTCGCGCACCGCCGCCGTTTGAGCGTCAAGCCCGGCCTCACCTGCCTGTGGCAGATCAGCGGGCGCAATCAAATCACCGATTTCAAGGACTGGGTGCGGCTCGACCTTGAATACATTGACCACTGGTCGCTTTGGCTCGACGTGGAAATTTTGCTGCGCACCCTGCCCGCCGTTCTGCGCAGCACCGGCGCAAAATGAAATTATCCAACGTCAATAGTTTAATCGTTGAATCATTGAACTGTTTTAATACTCTCTCACTTTACGATTTAACGGTTCAACAATTCACCAATCACCGATGAAAAAAACTTCCGTCGTCACCGGCGCTGCTGGCTTTCTCGGCTCGCATCTCACAGATTTGCTTTTGACGCGCGGCCACAAAGTCATCGGCCTCGATAATTTTGTCACCGGCAGCGTGGACAACATCTCGCACCTCGGCGGCAATCCCAATTTCAAATTCATCCAACAGGACGTCACTGAATTTATTTTTCTCGACTGCCCGGTTGATTACGTCTGGCACTTCGCCTCACCCGCAAGTCCGATTGATTATCTGGAACTACCGATTCAAACTTTGAAAGTCGGTTCGCTCGGCACGCATAAGGCGCTTGGCCTCGCCAAAAATAAAAACGCGCGGTTTCTCATCGCCTCAACTTCCGAAATTTACGGCGACCCGCTCATTCATCCGCAACCCGAAGAATACTGGGGCAACGTAAATACAATTGGCCCGCGCGGTTGCTACGACGAAGCCAAGCGTTTTGCCGAGGCGATGACGATGGCCTATCATCGCGAACACAAAGTCGAGACGCGCATCGTGAGAATTTTCAACACTTACGGCCCGCGAATGCGCTTGAACGATGGACGCGTCGTTCCGGCGTTTATCAGCCAGGCGTTGAAAAATAAACCCGTCACTGTTTTCGGCAAAGGAAATCAGACGCGCAGTTTTTGTTATGTCTCCGATTTGATTGAAGGCATTTACCGCCTGATGATGAGCGATTATGATCTGCCGGTGAACATCGGCAACCCAACGGAAATGACCATGCTGCAATTTGCCGAGGAAATCATTCGCGCGACGAAATCCAAAAGCAAAATCGTTTTCAAACCGCTGCCGCAGGACGATCCAAAACAGCGCAAGCCGGACATTTCAAAAGCGAAAAAATTTCTGAAATGGGAACCGAAAGTAAAACTGGCACAAGGATTGACGGACACGATTGCGTATTTCAAAACGAAAGTCTGATTCGCATTTATGATTGATGATCTATGATTTACGATTTGCCGGAGATGCGCGTCAAATTCAAATCATCAATCGTAAATCATAAATGATTTTCCGCGCCCGACAATTTGAGTTTATTTTCCCGCGACCAGCGCTGGTCATGGGCGTCGTCAACGTCACACCCGATTCCTTTTCCGATGGCGGAAAATTTTTTGATCCAGCCAAAGCAGTTGCTCACGCGCTGGAACTGGTCGCGCAAGGTGCTGAAATTCTGGACATCGGCGGAGAATCCACGCGACCGGGCGCAAAGCCGGTTTCTGAAAAGGAAGAATTGCGCCGCGTGATTCCTGTCGTCGAAAAACTCGCGGCGAAAATCAAAATTCCGCTTTCGATTGACACGATGAAGCCCGCCGTCGCGCGCGCAGCGTTGCAGGCCGGCGCGAGCATCGTCAACGACGTCGCCGCCAACTCGCGTGGCCGCGCTTGTAAAAGCGCGGATGACATCCAAAAATCTATCGGCGTTTTCACAAACGCCGCTACGCGCAATGAAATGTTGGAAATCGTTTCGGAATTTAGGGCAGGCTATGTTTGCATGCACGCGCCGCCCACGCTTCACAAATCGCAAAAGCAAAAAAATATTGTTCATGAAGTCGGAACATTTTTTCAGAAACGTTTGAAAAAATTAAAAGTCGCCGGCATTTCTTCGGAGCAGATTGTTTTTGATCCGGGAATCGGTTTCGGAAAAACTTCGGAGCAAAATTTGCAGTTGCTCGCGAACCTGCGGAGTTTTACAACGTTGGCACGGCCACTGCTAATTGGAGTCTCGCGCAAGTCTTTCATCGAAAAAATGCTTGGCGCGAAGGTGAATGAACGCTTGCCAGCATCGCTCGCGTGCGCGAGTCTGGCGGTCGCCGACGGCGTGCAAATCATCCGCGCACATGACGTGACGGAAACGGTTCAAGCTGTGCGCATGACGGAAATGCTTTTGGCCGGTCGAAAAAATAATGTGGTCTTACATCCAAAATGATTATGGATGGCGTGCCGCGCTGGAAATTTTAATCCTCGCGGTGGGGATTTATTACGCCTCGCGCTTTTTGCGCGGCACGCGTGGCTGGCCTGTCGTCATCGGTTTTGTCGTGGTGCTGCTCGCGCTGGCGTTGGTGACGACGTTGCTGAAATTGAAAGTATTGAGCTGGCTGCTCGGCACGTTTTCGGCTTTTTTCGCCGTGGCCGTTCTGATTATTTTCCAGCCAGAATTGCGCCGCCTGCTGGCGGAACTCGGCAATTTACCGCTCTTTGCCAGCGCGCACGAGCAGCGCGAAAATATCGAGGTCATCATTCAAACATGCGAACGCCTAGCCGACGTGAAAATCGGCGCGCTCATCGCCATCGAGCAATCCATCCAGCTTCATGACGCGGTTGAATCCGGTGTGCGGGTGGATTGCATTGCGACACCGGAAATGCTCGAAACAATTTTTTTTCCCAACAACGCGATTCACGACGGCGGCGTGGTTTTGAAAGGTGACCGGATTGCCTATGCGGCGTGCATTTTTCCGCTGACGCAGCGACAGGATTTGAATAAATCGCTCGGCACGCGGCATCGCGCGGCGATTGGCTTGAGCGAAGAAACGGATGCAGTTGTCGTCGTCGTGTCCGAAGAAAACGGCAAAATTTCCCATGCTCACAGAGGCCAGCTCGTGCGCGGCGTGACGCTGGAGGAATTGCGTTCGTTTCTGACTTCGGTGCTGGTGCAACCGGCGGATTCGCGCGGCATTGAATGGTTGCGCAAACATTTTCGCTCCGTGAACCGGCCGGCGACAAGTTGAAATAAATTCTTATGGCGAAACGCGAATGGATGACAGAAGATTTCGGCTGGAAATTATTTTCTGTATTTCTGGCCGTCGTGATCTGGATCACGGTTCATAAAATCCGCGAAGAACCAGAAGCATCCGTTGCATTTGGGGACGGAAATACTTATGGCGATGTGCCGGTTGGGATCGTTTCTGCGACGGCGGATGTTCACGATGTCCGTGTTGTTCCGAACAGAGTTGATGTCAAAGTCAGCGGCCCGCCCGACATCATGGAAACATTGCAGGCGAACCGGATTCATGTCTTTGTGAATCTGACGGGAATTGATTCCGCCCATGATTTGCAACGCGGCGTCGAAGTTTCATTGCCGCGCGGCGTGACGCTCGTCAGCGTGGATCCGCCGCAAATCATCGTGACCATTCCAAAAAAACAATGAGCCAGCCGAAAAAAATCTTCGGGACCGACGGCGTCCGCGGAACGGCGAACGTCGAACCCGTCACCGCCGAAACCGCGCTGAAACTCGGACGCGCAGCCGCGCACGTTTTCAAAAATCTCGAATCACAATCGCGGAGCCGCGGCAAACACAAGATTGTCCTTGGCAAAGACACGCGGCTTTCCGGCTACATGCTCGAGAACGCAATTTCGTCCGGCATCCTTTCGATGGGCGTGGATGTGCTTTTCATCGGGCCGCTGCCCACACCCGGCGTCGCCTACGTCACGCGCAGTTTGCGCGCCGACGCCGGCATCGTCATCACCGCGTCGCACAATCCTTACGCCGACAATGGAATTAAATTTTTTCGCGCCGACGGCTACAAGCTCGATGACAAAATCGAAAATCAAATCGAAGAATTGGTTTTCTCCGGCGAAATTGAAAAAGTTCGCCCGACCGCCGGAGAAATCGGCAAAGCCGTGCGCATTGACGACGCGCTTGGCCGCTACATCGAATTTGCCAAATCAAGTTTTCCAAAAAATCTCACGCTGGAAAATCTGCGCGTCGTTGTGGATTGCGCGCATGGCGCGGCTTACAAATCGACGCCTTGCGTGCTGCGCGAACTCGGCGCAGAAGTCATCGTTTTTGGAAATCAGCCGGACGGAAAAAACATCAACGAAAATTGCGGCTCGATGCACCCGGACTCGATTTGCAAAAAAGTCGTCGAGCACAAGGCGCATTTGGGAATTGCACACGACGGCGATGCCGACCGCGTTTTGCTCTGCGACGAAAAAGGCAATTTGATTGACGGTGACGACATCATGGCTATCGCCGCGCTCGACATGATTACGCAAAAAACTCTGGCCGAGAAAACGTTGGTCTCGACCGTGATGAGCAATGCCGGGCTTGAAGCTGCAATCAAAAAAGCTGGCGGCAAAATGCTCCGCACCGCCGTCGGTGACAAAAATGTCATTGATGAAATGTTGAAGAACGGCTTCAACTTCGGCGGCGAGCAGAGCGGCCATCTGATTTTCCGCGATTTCGGCACGACGGGCGACGGCTTAGTCGCCGCGCTGCAAATTTTGCGGATTATGAAGGCGAAAGGTCAGCCGCTTTCAAAACTCGCGAAATGTTGGACGCGATTTCCGCAACTCGTGACGAACGTGAAAGTGCGCGAAAAAATTCCGTTCACGCAGATTGACGGCCTGAACGGATTTGTGGCCGACGCGGAAAAGGAATTGCAGGCGCAAGGCGGTCGCGTGCTGCTGCGTTACTCTGGCACGGAACCGAAAGCGCGCCTGCTGCTCGAAGGCCGCGACGCAAAAATTTTGGAAAACTGGTCAAAAAAAATCTGCGGCGCGATTCAGAAACAGATTGGAATTTAAGAAGGACACCTTTACAGGCTATCCTCATATCAGGCCAAATGGTCATATCAACCGCACCGTAAAACACCCGACTCAAACTTAAAGGCTGAATCGTTCACAGCGGCAATACCACCGTCACGAAATGCTAATGTCAAGGCGTGCTCCTCATCCCACAATGGAACTATGTAAATCGCGCTATCGTATGGCTCGTCCCAATTCAGATGACGTGACACGACAAGCGTGCTGTCTCCTCGCAAATAAGCCGAAATCTTATCACGACTCAAATCTTTCGGGATCTCAAACTTCTCCAACCAATTTGGCTTCTCGACAGCGAAAAGATAATAGCCAAACACAATGTCCAAAATATAATGGCCGTGGTCTTCAGCATATCTCACCAATTCTGCCGCACGTTTCAACATCTCCTCGTCTGGCGGATTTGTGTCACTGTCGCCCAACATCTGAAATTCCACAGTAAATGAACCAAGTGGCGTCTCCACTCGTTTGTCCCAAACCCAATAATCAAAGGCATAGTCATCTCGCGGCTGTTTCTGAAAATCTGCGGTTGTCATGTTGTGGTGCAAATATCAAGGTTGATGGGCCATTTCCAATTGTCCAGCGAAAGTTAATTCACGGCAGCGTCAAAATTTCCGGGCGCAATTGGCCGACGTTTTGGTTCGGCAATCTTTGGTCGAGCGAGCCGGTCATCATTTTTTCCATCCCCACATGGCCGTCGCAAAACGCGACGTTGGCCCGCTGCGAATGGCGGAAGTGGCCGTTGGGATAATAACTCCCGCTGGAAAAATTTGTTTCCACGTCGAGATAATACCATTCTTCGAGCATCGGATGGTCGGGCGAGGCGGGGTTTTGAAAATCGTTTATCTGCGCGGCGTCGGCAAAAAGCGCGAGATCGGTGGGATTTTTTATTTTGTTCGCGCTCACCGGCGGCTTGCCTGACGGCGCTGAAAGATAAAAATTGTAGCCGTAACTGAAAATCACGCCGTCGCCCTTCAGTTTGAATTGCGCCGCCGTCGCGTAAAGCGTTGGGCAAAGCCGCACGTCGCTGCCGTTGAGATATGGAAACAAAACGCCCTGCGACAAGTCGAATGGGCGCTGGCCTTCCGGCAAATCGTCATTATGCAGCCAGCCGAACCAGTAAACCGTTCCGTCATTGGTCGAATTGTAAATCCAACGGAAACAGTATTGGGAATTTTCATCCCAATACAATTGCGCGGCGATTCCAAGCTGGCGCAAGTTGCTTTCGCACGCGGCGCGTTGCGCGGACATTTTGCCTTTGTTGAGCGCGGGCAGCAGCATCGCCGCCAAAATCGCAACGATGGCGATGACGACAAGCAGTTCGATCAATGTGAAAGCGCGTTTCATGGCCGATCGGCGCGGACGCGATAAAATGATTTGTCCGGCGGCGGATTGCTGTCAGGCAAAAACAAATTTGTCGCGTTTCCCGGAGTTGCGGTTGAAATATCGCTCCACGATTGCAAATCCGCCGAACGTTGCAATGTATAAAGCCAGTTGCTTTGGCTGATAAATTGCGCCTGCCAGATTCCATTTGTGAACGCGCCGGAAAAATTTTGCACGGGCGGCGGCGGAAGCGTGATGACAAAATTATCCACCGTGCCGTGCGCGAGAAGCGAACTGCCGGAATTTTGATAACTGCTGATGGAAATCGTGTCTATCAGGAAGTTGGTGATGGGTCCGGCAAAAACATTCGGCAACGACGAGTAAAGCTGGCCGGCGGCGAAGACTTCGCCGCTGATGGTTGGTTGACCGGCGACATGCGCAAGAACGACGTGATAAATAATTCCGGTATTCAACGGCTGATTGTCATAGACAAAATAAAAATCTTTTTTGTGCGAAGAGTTCACATTCGTGTCGGTCAACGTGGCGACAATCGCAGGCTGTCCCACGCCGTTGTCAGGGAAATAATCGAACTCGAAAAGGTTCGGCGTGTTGGCGGTGGGACGGGAAAAAATTGAGTTCGTCGCGTCCACGAAATGAAAAAGTCCGATGGACAATTCCGGCGAGCCGCTCCAAGTGATGTCGTTCAATTGCAAATCGAATGACAAGCTAAAATCGTCGGACTTCGCGAGAATTGTTCCGAGCGGTTTGTAAAAATAACTGTTCGTCTGCGATGAATCCCAAGTCACGTCGAGATTTTGGTTCGTGGAATCCCACTGAAACAGATTTGTGTGGCCGAAAATCTGCCAGCCGTTTTGCAACGGGTCGGCGGAAAAATCCTCGGTGATGGTCACCGCTTCGCAAATCGAAGCGGCGACCAGTCCACACAAAATGAAGATTGCCCGCATTATTTGATATGTCGGCGAAG
>DASYAA010000142.1:0-8800 GCA_036501565.1 Verrucomicrobiia bacterium | reverse complement strand
GGCTCAGCTTTGGATCGTTAGGCAGCGTATGCGCATACTCATATTTATCATTTTCACACTTGTGTTTGGCGTCCACCCTGGGCGCACACAAGGCGTCATATATTTTAATCCTCCAACAAATATTGTTCAGAACGGTAACTTTGAATCTGCCAAGAACGGAAACGGGGCATATGGTCCTGCCGATTGGAACTTTACTGGTGATGGTGGATTTGTTTGGTCCCCTTTAGGTGGAATAAATAATTCGGTTTATGTCGGGTTGGCTGATTTGAGTCAAGCAAATATGTATCAGGATTTATCAACGATTTCCGGTCAAACGTATTTGTTGACCTTCTATATGCGCGGTATTGTTGGACAAAGAACGAATGTCGCTGCGAATGTATTCTGGAATTCTCAACAGGTCGGCAGCTTCACTTTGAGTCTCAATTTCACCAATTGGATGTTCGAAAGTCTTATCATTGTGGGGGGAACTGGTTCAGAAAGTCGTCTGGAATTTAGCGATCCAAACCCGGAGTTCTTAGGACTAGATGATGTGTCTGTTGTTGCTATTCCGGAACCTTCCGTAACTGCGCTGGTCAGTTTTGTTGCTACTGTATTATTCATATGGATGTATTATTGTCGCCGCCTAACAAGTCGCCGGAGCCAACCGCCGTTGGCGCTTTGGTTGCAATTCACGTCGCGAATCGGCGGTGGCTCAGCTTTGGATCGTTAGGCGGCAAGTATGGCCACGCAACCCAAGCGCCTTCCAATTTGCGGCACGTTGTCATTTGTCGCGTCCGCCGGTGCGTGGCTTTTGCTTTATTGGATGTATCGCCCGCCGACGTTTCTTCGAGATAATACCGGGCACATATTTTTCTTCAGCCTGATGCTTTTGTATGCTTGCGGGTTTTGCGGATTTGTATTGGCGGTGCTTGCGCTGGCGCTCCATGAGCAGATTTGGATATTGCCGGTCTTTGCCCTGCTGCTTGACTTATCGCTGGCAGAATTTTTTATATGGGCGATGGTTATGCTGGGGTTGCAAGGCGGTCGTCCGGTGCCGTAGTTTTATTCGCATCAATTCGCAACATGCAAAAAGTTGAGGTCTTCGTTGAGAAGCCGCATCCATATGTCTTTTAAGCAGAAGTTTGCTTTTCCCAATAGCGCCTCAAGTTTCTTTAAATCGCGCTGCCGGACTCGAACGGACACGCTGGAAATTGCTGGACTCGCAATTTAATTTCATTACAGTCGCGGCACGGGTGTTTCAGAGAAAAGAAAAGGAGGGGGGATTAATTATGCCAATAATTAAGAGTGGTGAAATTTGCAATATCTCCGGCGTTTATAAAGCCCATTGCCCCCATGCCAGCGAAAGTCCATTTTCAAAAAGCGAAACAATTCCGAGGTGCGACCATTGCCCGTTTGATATTTTGTGGGTTCTAATCAAACCGGAATTATTGGAAAGTGAAGAAGCTCAATAAACCACTTTGTTTAGCGGATATTCGATGATGCCTTCCGCGCCGGCTGCTTTCAGCTTGGGAATGATTTCGCGGACGATGTGCTCGTCAATGATCGTCTCGACGGCGACCCAGCCGCGCAAACTCAAACTGGAAATGGTCGGGTTGCGCAGCGCAGGCAAACTTTTTAACAGCGCCGCCAGATTTTTTTCGGCGATGTTCATCTTCAAACCGACTTTTGCTTCCGCCTCGAGCGCACCTTTGAGCAATAACGCGAGCGTCTCGATTTTTTTTCGCTTCCATGAATCGCGCCACGAATCGTTGTTCGCGATCAAACGCGGCGTGGAAACCAAAAGTTCATCCACGATGCGAAGATTATTCGCGCGCAGCGACGAGCCGGTTTCCGTGACCTCGACAATCGCGTCCACCAATTCGTGCGCCTTCACTTCCGTCGCGCCCCAGGAAAATTCCACTTCGGCTTTCACGCCGTTTTTCTTCAGATATTTTTTTGTGAGGTTGACAACCTCCGTGGCGATGCGTTTGCCCTGCAAATCTTTCACCGATTTGACCGGCGAATTTTCCGGCACGCACAAAACCCAGCGCGCGGGACGGCGCGTCGCTTTGCTGAAAAGAAATTCGCCGACCTCGTGCACCTTCGAGCCGTTTTCAATCACCCAATCGTGTCCGGTGATGCCGCAATCCAGATAGCCGTGCTCGACGTAACGGGAAATTTCCTGCGCGCGGATGAGGCGAATCTCCAACTCGTCGTCGTCCACAGTCGGAATGTAAGAACGGCTGTTGATGGAAATATTGAAGCCCGCCTTCGCCATTTTTTCGATGGTGGCGTCCTGCAAGCTGCCCTTCGGCAAACCGAATTTTAATTTTTTACCCATCTGACTTTCGCAAATCCTGTTTGCCGCGCGGGCGCGAATACTTTTTCACCGATTCCTTCACGCGCGTGACCGGCTTAATCTGCCAAGTCCGCCGCGGAAACGCCACTTTCTTCTTCTTTGTTTTCACGGCTTGCGCCAAATGACTTTGCGACCGACAACTGAAATTTCCATTCGCGCAATCGCCGCGACGCATTTTGGATAAAGCTCATGTTCCGTCGCGTGAATCCGCTGATGCAAACTTTCCGCCGTGTCGTTATCCAAAACGGAAACAGTTTGCTGGCCGATAATTGGTCCGGCATCAACTCCTGCGTCCACAAAATGCACCGTGCAGCCGGTCACTTTCACGCCATGATCGAGCGCCTGCTTCCATGATTCCAATCCCGGAAACGACGGCAGCAGCGACGGATGAATGTTCACAATGCGACCTTCAAATGCGCGGAGAAAATCACCTTTGAGAACACGCATGAAACCGGCGAGCACAATCAAATCCACTTTCGCATCTTGCAAAATTTTTACGAACTCACGTTCCGCTTCTTCGTCCAGCTTCGTGCGGAATTTTCCGGGCGGAATGAATTGTGCGGGAATTTTTCGTTCGCGCGCGTGCGACAAAATTCCCGCGCTTTCGACATCGCTCAAGACAATGGCGACTTCCGCCGAAATTTTTCCCGCCGCGCACGCATCGGCAATGGCGGCAAAGTTCGTGCCTTTGCCGGAACCGAGAACGCCTAGTCGAAATGGATTGCTCACAGCGATTTGAATAACAGACGCCGCAATCAAAACAAGTTGAAAGCTGTGAAGTGTTTCCGCTCAATCACACTCGCTTCGTCAACGACACACCAAATTTCAAAAGTTTTTGCACGTCGGCGTCCGATTTCGCTTCGGCGTAAATCCGCAAAATCGGTTCCGTGCCCGAACCGCGCAACATGAGCCATGAAGAATCTTCCGCGACAAATTTTACGCCGTCGAAAGTTTTTACTTCGGCCAGCGGTGAGCGGAGCAATTTTGTCGGCGGATTATTTTTTAGAAATTCCATGAGCGCGGTACGTTTCTCCAATGGAAAATGCGTGTCAATCCGTCCGTAACGATGCGGACCAAATTGTTTTTCCAATTTCGCGAGAATTTTGTTCACGGAAAAATTTTCCGTCGCAAGCAATTCGAGCAGCATCAGGCCCGCCGCGATGCCGTCGCGTTCCGGAATGTGGCCGGGAAAACCGATGCCGCCGCTTTCTTCCGCGCCGAGCAGGACTCCATCCTTGAGCATCTCGGCGCAAATGTATTTGAAGCCGACACCCGTCTCGATCAGCGGCAAATTGTAAGCCGCGCACATTTTGTCCACCATCGAAGTCGTCGTTAGCGCTTTGACAACACGTCCCCTACCCTTGCGATTCACAATGAAATGATGCAACAACAAACAAATGATCTGGTGCGTCGTCAAATAATTGCCGCGACCATCCATGCCGCCGACGCGGTCGGCGTCGCCGTCCGTGACAAGACAAATATCGTGCGGATGCGCGCGTAGAAATTTCTGGCTGCGCGCATAATTTTGCAAAATCGGTTCGGGGTTGATGCCGCCAAACATCACGTCGTGCGCGCCGTTTAGCGTCGTGACTTTGCATGTCGTGCCCGCAAGGATTTTTTCAAAACAGCCCGCGCCGACGCCGAACAATGCATCGTGTGCGAAACGCAATTTCGATTTCGCAATTAATTTGAAATCCACGAGCTTTTTCAACGCGGCATAATGCGCTGGGCGAATATCCTGAATCGAAATTTGTTTTGCAGAAATCGCGTCGGCGAACTTGATTGCGCGAACCGGATTGCGGTCGAGAAAACTTTCGACGGCTTTGCACGTTTCCGAATCACTTGAGCCGCCGTAGTGTGATTTGAGCTTGAAGCCGTTGAAGCTCGGCGGATTGTGGCTGGCGGTGATCATCACGCCGCCGACGGCGCGCAAATTTTTCACGGCAAATGAAACTGAAGGCGTCGGCGTCGGCTCCGGCGTGAGGACGACTTGAAAGTCATTTCCGGCAAAAACTTCCGCTGTCGTCTGCGCGAAACTATCGGATAAAAACCGGCGGTCGTAGCCGACGATGACTTTTGGCTCGCGCCCGAAAATTTCAGATTTCGGGTTTGCGATTTCAGATTTCCAAAAATCCGCCGTGGCCTGCGCGACGCGCGCGACGTTGGCAAAGGTAAAATCTTCCGCGATGACCGCGCGCCAACCGTCCGTGCCGAATTTGATTTGAGACATAAAATTAAACCTTCAAATCTGCGAGCGCGGGGTCATGCGCGTTGACAATTTTCCGCATTCTATTTATAGCCACCTTCAAACTACGAGCGCCGAACAAGCTCGTGCCAGCCACAAAAGTATCCGCGCCGACGCGTGCGCATTCGGCGGCGGTCTGGTCGTTGATGCCACCGTCCACGCTGATGCGATACGGCAATTTTTTTTCGCGCCGCCACGCCTCGGCCTGCTGAATTTTCGGGAGACATTCATGAATGAATTCCTGTCCGCCGAATCCGGGATTGACGGTCATCACGAGCAACAGGTCAATTTTTTCCAAAAATGGTTGAACCAAAGAAATCGGAGTCGGTGGATTGACAGCGAGGCCGACTTTTTTGCCGAGCTGTTTGATTTTCCAAATCAGCGGCTCGACTTGTTCACCGAGTTCGACATGAACAATCATTTCATCCGCCCCGGCTTTTGAAAAAGGTTCGAGCAAAACTTCTGGTTTGGAGCACATGAGATGAACGTCAAAAAATATTTTCGTCAACGGACGAATCGCCTTCACGACTTGCGGGCCGAAGGAAATGTTCGGGACGAAATGGCCGTCCATGATGTCGAGGTGCAGCCAGTCGGCGCCGGCTTTTTCGGCGCGCGCGGCGTCCTTGCCAAAGGCGGCGTGATTTCCGGCGAGGAGCGATGGCGCGATAATCATGCACGAATTAAAGCGGAGAACGCGGACGAAGAAAAGTTGGAAGATTTAATTTCGCTTTCCGTCAAGGCAGCGGCGGACGGTCAGAGCAAGCGTTTGCGGATGATATGGCTTTTGCAAAAAGTTCAGTTCCGGTTCGAGTTTGAAGTCCTTGCCGACGATGTCGGCGCTGTAGCCGCTGGTGAAGATGACTTTCAGTTCCGGCTGTTCAATCCACAATTTCTCCGCCAATTCGCGTCCGTTCATGTTGTCGGGCATCACGAGGTCGGTGAGCAGGAGATTGATGCGATTTTTATGCTCGTTCCAAATTTTAACGGCTTCTCCGCCGGTGGCGGCCTGTAAAATGTTGTAGCCGTATTTGTGAAGCACGCGGGAAACCAGTTCGCAAACGAGCGCTTCGTCTTCGACGAGCAAAATAGTTTCATCGCCGCCGCGCACGTTGACATGAGTCGTTGATTTTTCGACGCCGTTGGTTTCAGTGACGGCAACGCACGGAATATAGACATGAAAGGTGCTGCCTTTGCCGACTTCACTTTCGACTTCGATCCAGCCTTGATGTTGTTTGACGACGCCATAAACGGTCGCCAGTCCGAGGCCGGTGCCTTTGCCGATTTCCTTGGTGGTGAAAAATGGCTCGAAGATGCGCGGGAGATTTTCCGGCGAAATACCTGTGCCAGTGTCAGAAACGCTGACGCAAACAAATATTCCCGTGCGCGCTTCGGCGCGGCGGCGAATGTGTGTGTCCGTCACTTCGGTCAAAGCGATGCGAATGCCGAGTCTTCCGCCCTTGGGCATGGCATCGCGCGCGTTGACGGCAAGGTTGAGCAGCATTTGCTCCATCATGCTGGCGTCGGCCTCCACCATCGGCGGCGCCTGGCAGTAATTTAATTGCAGCGCGATGTCTTCGCCGATCAAACGGCCAAGCATGTTGGTCATGTTGCCGACGATTTTATTCATGTCGAGGCGGCGCGGCTGAATCAAGTGTCGGCGGCTGAACGCGAGCAATTGGCGCGTCAATCCGGCGGCGCGTTCGGCGGCCTGGGCGATTTGCTGCGCGGATTTTGCCGCCGCTTCGTTGAGCGTGTCCGATGCCGTGAGCAACGTCGCGTGGCCTTGAATGACGGTAAGAATGTTGTTGAAATCGTGTGCGACGCCGCCGGCAAGCTGGCCGATGGCTTCCATTTTTTGCGACTGAAGCAATTGTTCCTCCAACCGCCGCTGTGTCGTGACGTCGCGAAATAAACTTAATGAAAGTAGTGGCCGTCCGTGCAATTCAATGAAGGAATCGCTGATTTCCAAAGTCAATTGTTTGCCGTTGTGCAGCTTGAATTGATGCTCGACTTTAAGTTCGCCGTTGCGTGTCTGAAAATGTTCGCGATGACGCTCAAGCATCTCCTGCGCGTTTTCAGATTCCGCATGGACAACCGTGAAGAGCTTGCCTTCCAACGCCGACGCTTCCATTCCGACGAGTTTGCAAAAGGCGTTGTTGACGGCGATGATGGTTCCTTTCTCGTCGGTCAGGCGCATTCCGTCCGCTGAATTTTCCCAAACGGAGCGGAAAAGAATTTCCGAACTGCGCAAAGCCGTCTCCGCCGCGCGACGTTCGGTGATGTCACGCACATGCAACAGCATCGCCGGCTGGCCGTCATATTTAACCTGGTTGGCGCGGACTTCAACCGGCACGGCGCGGCCCGCCGCCGTCAGGCTTTCGCCTTCGACCCGGGACACTTCACCCAACGCGAGTTTTTGGAAATTCTTACGGGCATCCTCGCGGCTTTGCGGCGGAATCAATTCCTCCAAAGAATTTTTGCCGACCAATTGCTCGCGCCCGACGCCGTGCAGCGCGCACGCGGCGGGATTCACGTCCAACACATTGCCATTCATGTCCTCGACAAAAATCGCATCGGGAGAATTTTCAAACAAATCGCGGAACCGCTGCTGATTTTCGTGCAATGCCTGTTCGGCGCGCAGACGTTCCAGCGCGCCGGCGCAATGGTCGGCCAAAATCTGAAGCGTTTCCAAATCCCGGTAAGAATATTCCCCGCTGGCCTGACCTTGAACAAACAGCACGCCGATGACGCGCTCGCCTTTGCGGATGGGCGCAAGCATCGTTGGCGTCAAAAGTTGTTTTTCCTCGCTGTTGATGAACAGTTCCGCGCCGCGATGAATGACGCGCTTGACGACTGAACTGGCGGTTTTGGCCTGAATGGATTGCGGCAGTTCGATGCGGCGTCCGTCCACTGTGGCGATATTGAGCAGGGAAAAAACTTCGTCGCGTTCGGCTGAATAAAGATCAATTGCAAAATTGTCCCAATGAAAAAGTGCGTCGGCCATTTCGCAAATGACCATCGCCGCCTGCGACGCCGTGGTGGCCGAACTCAAGCCGTGGCCGAGTTTGGAAAAAATCGTGTTGCGATGCTCGTTCTGACGGCGCTCGGTGACATCGCGGCAATGCACCACAAGCCCGGCAATTTCCGGGTCGTCCAGCCGGCTTTGGCCGATGATTTCAAAATGCCGCCAGAAACCGTCTTTGTGCCGGTAACGAATTTCCAGTTTGACGGTATGCCCGGGGTCTTCCACGGCGATTTGAAAGGCTTCGCGCGTTCGGGGTAAATCATCAAAATGCACATTCTTCAGGGCGCTCCCGCCAATCAATTCCTGCGGCGCGTAACCCATCACGTTTTGCGCGGATGGACTGGCATAGGTCAAAAAACCTTCGCGGTTCAAAATCCACAGCACGTCGAGCGAATTTTCGGTCAGCGCGCGGAAATATTTTTCGCGGCGGGACAATTCCGCTTCGCCGGCCCGGCGCGCATTACGTTCCTCGGCTTCATGCACCGCGCGGCGAACGGCGGAGGCCAGACGTTCCGGCTGTTGCTTGAGCAAATAGTCGGTCGCACCCGCTTTCAAACTTTCAATCGCTGCTTGTTCGCCAATCGTGCCCGAAACGAGGATGAACGGCGTGTCAGGACATTTTTCCTTGGCTATGGTTAGCGCCTCCAAGCCGGTGAATGACGGCAGGTGATAATCGGAAATGATGACATCGAAAGTTTCAGTGTCCAAAATTTGCGCAAACGACGCTCGATCGCCGACGCGTTTGACTTCCGCATCCAAGCCGTCTTGCGCAAGAAGTGAGAGCACCAGTTCGTTAAAATCCGGTTCGTCTTCCAAATGCAGGATTTGCAACCGTGTATTCATTGCATGGGCAGCCATGATTAAGCGTAAAAACGAAGCACTATTCATGCCCAATCAGAACCACTTATGGCGCGGAAAATTCAGCAAATGGCTTTCGCCGTTGACATCCGCGCGCATTTGGCTAGATTTGCCGCCCTTTTAGACAAAACGAATTTAATTTATGCCGAATACAAAGTCAGCCGAACGCCGGATGCGCGGCAACGAACGCAAACATCAACATAATCGAAGTGTCAAATCGCATCTGCGTCATTTGGAAAAAAATTACCGCGATTTGCTCGCCGGAGGCAAAAAACCCGAAGCTGCCAAACTGCTGCCCGATCTCCATTCCGCTTTTGACAAGGCGGTCAAATCC
>DASYAA010000141.1:0-4120 GCA_036501565.1 Verrucomicrobiia bacterium | reverse complement strand
AAAAAAAACGCGGACTTCGCGCAAAATTTTGTCAGCCGTCGCAAATAATCGTATTTGTTCTTTTCATCACGCTGGCGGAATTGAAGGCGATGGACATTGGCGCCTTCGATGATTTCAAAAGCCGGCTGTTTTTCATCATTGCCGAGCGTGATCACATCCACTTGGTCTCCACGCTCAACCAACGCGCGAACATAACGCATCACGCGATTGTCGCTCTCGTAAAAAGAATACGCCAACATGCAAACTTTGCGGCCTTTCTGCGCGGGCTTCTGACCGGAATTGTTTTGCAATGCCATGCGGCGGCTGGAAATTCAAAGGTCCTCCAGAAATTCCTGGTGCAGCCGAGCGGGAACATATTTGTTCACCTTGTTGAGCACGGTGCTGACTTTGGCGTTCGACTCGCCCAGCAACGAGACCACGCGCTTGACAACATCTTGATTGGTTTTTTCGGATTCGATGACAAGCAACACTTGGTCCATGAGTCCCGCCAGTCGCGCAGTCATGCTGACTTGGTTCACCGGCGGCATGTCGAAAATAACGTAATCAAAATCGCTAGCCTTGAGTCTGGGAATCAAGCCTGCAAAACGCTTGGGCAAAACACGCGGGAGTTTGTCGTTCTCGTCCACCGGCTCGGCGGCGACGTATAAATGTTCCTGAACCAGTGCGCTCTCTCTTTTTTCCGCTTCCAAAACATCATCCACTCCACAGGCGAGTTTGCCTTTGTGGAATTGCTGCGCTGAACCGCCTTCGACATTCATGTCCACCAATAACACATTGCCCACGCCCGTTTCCGAAAGGGTTGCGGCCAGTCCAGCGGCAACGCTGCTTACACCGGCACCTTTGCCGCAACTCGTCACCGCGACAAGCTTCGGGTTGTGCGCGAGTTTGTTCACCTCAAAATAAACAACCAGCCGATTCCGCAACCCTTCACAAAAACGGTGCAGCGGATGGCTGCGATTCCATGAGGCCACCGCGACCTCTTCCGGTACAGCCTTTTCATCAGGCCCCTTCAAAAGGCGCGGGCTTGCCGCCGCTGTTTTCAGAAGATGGCGATGACCATTTTTGGTGATGTCGGGAATGGTGATGAACAACGGTAACCGCAGTTTCATTTCAATGTCCGCCGGACGTTTCACGGAACGATCCCAAAACAGTTCGATAAAAAATGCCAGTGCCAAACCGCCGGCGAAGCCGGCGAATGCAACCATTGGCACGAGTTTTTTCAAAAATTTCGGACGCTCGCGCACTGGCGGAGACGGCCTTTGGTTGATGCCAATGTTCGGCGCCTTACCATCGCCCAGCATCGCATCAATGCGGGATTGTTCCAGATTGCGGGAGAAGTATTCGAAGTTGGCTTCTTCCGATTGTTTTTTCCGATCCAGTTCCAAAATGGTCGCCGCCATCGCATCAAGCGCCACTGCCTGGCTTTGAACCTGACTCAATTGCGAATTAAGAGTTGTGATTTTAGCATTGAGCGCCGCGATTTGAGCCGATTCATCCGCCGCGCTGAACAAAGAATGTTCCGATTGTTCGGACGTTGCGGCTAAAGTAACGATCTGTTGCGCCAGTCGCGGCTCGTTTTGCTCAAGTTTTTTCTTGAGTTCCTCGTTTTGAGCGATTTTTTCGCGCACATCCAAAACAAGCAGGTTGGATTCGGTATAACCTTGAAGCAAAAATCCATCCTCCATTTTCTTGAGTGAATCGAGCCGCACGCAGACATTTTTATACTGGTCTATTGTGGCGGAGGGAATTGGCACCTCAGCATTTGTGGTTTTTAATGATGATGGTGTTTGCGTGGAAGACGAAACGCCGGTCACTTCTTTCAATATCCCTTCGTGCTCGGCCAATTCAGCTTGAGCCGTAAGAAGTTCTCCGCGAATTTGAGAGATTTGTTCTTCGTAACCCTTTTTCGCCTCATCCACCGAAATCACTCCGGCCTTGGTCTTCGCTTTTTGGAGAGCATCTTCGGTCTCGGCCAGTTCGTTGCTCAGCCGGTTGGTCTCTTGAATCAAAAAATCATTGAACACGACGCCGCCCAAGTGCATTCGTATGTGATTCGAATAATAACTTTGAATAATGCCATTCAAGATTGGTTGGACGATTTCCGGATCAGGATCCCGAAATGTAATGTGAATCATGCTTGCGCCGGGAAGAGATTCAATCGTCAAATGTTTTTCAATCAAAAGCGCCGCTCTGTTTGTATCGTCGCCGCCTCCATATCCGGCCAGAATTTTATCCGCGCCGATCTGTTGAACAACCGCTGATACCACGTCCAAACTTTGCAAAATCGCCACTTCGGTTTGCATGATGCTGTCGCCTCGTTCGTCAGGCGACATCGTATTCGCATCATTGCCGGGAGAACTCAATGGTTTGCCTTCCGCCACATAACGAATGTAAAGCTCGGTATCAGATTGATATGCCGGCGGGAAGAAAAAATAAAGCGCCGCAGCCGACACAAACCCAATTGCAGAAAAAATGAGAATTTTCCACTTGTGCCGGAACAGCACAAAATAGACGTCCTCCAAGGTCATCTTTGGTTGCGGCGCGTTGTGCGTTTTATTGCTCATGCAAGACCACACTAATTCATATCAGGATCAGTTTCTAGGAGGAAGTGATTTGATGACTCTGGCTGGATTGCCGGCGACGACTGAATTGGGCGGGACATCTTTCGTCACCATGCTGCCGGCTCCTATTAATGAATTTTCTCCGACCGTGATTCCGCAAAGCAAGGTCGAGCCGGAACCGATTGAAGCGCCGCGTTTCACCACGGTGTGAATGCAAGTCCAATCCGCTTCTGTTTGCAATTGGCCACTGTTGCTTGCAGCTCGAGGAAAACGATCATTGGTAAAATTGACGCCGTGACCGATAAAAACTTCGTCCTCCAAAGTCACGCCTTCGCAAATGAAAGTGTGGCTGGAAATTTTGCAGCGATTACCGATTTTGACTCCTTTTTGAATTTCCACAAACGTGCCAATCTTCACGTCATCCCCAATCTCGCACCCGTAAAGATTGACAAAGGCAAAAACACGAGTGTTTTTGCCCAACTTGACATCTGAAGCAATCCGTTGAAACAGCGGCTGCGGAGAACTCATACAGAAAATGACGAGTTCACCGACTTACCGTGTTTGCGCGCGAAGCTTTAACTGCGGTTTTCGGCTGACTCGAGAAGCATTTTTGTTTTTTTTCTGCATTCCCGCCAGCGAAATGCGAATGGGGCAATCGGACGTCGGAAGGCTGCCGTTGCCACCATTGAGATGAGCCGAAAGGAGAACAGGAGCGCCGCCTTTTTTCAACGATTCAGAAGACGCTTCCAAAATGCGAACTAACTCCAAACCTTGCTGGCCATCCGTCAATGGCGTTTTCCCGGTTTTGATGCAATCCAGAAAATGCTGGCATTCGGTTTTCAACGGCTCTTCTTGTTTGATGTAAGGAGAATAAATATCTCCGTAATGATAAGCGTATTGAAATTCTGCAAACGTATCGTAATGGGGCGGACATTCAACCCGGGCGTCGAAAATGCGGATTTTTTCCAGCGGTGCCACGTCATCATAAACAATCATGCGCTTACTGCCGACGATGGTCATTTCCCGGATTTTTCTTGGGTCCAGCCAACTGCTTTGAATGATGGCCGTTCGCTGTCTTTGAAAACTCAAGCACATCGTGGTCCGGTCTTCAATTCCGGGCGTGATGTGCGCGCTGCCCTGACAATTTACCGTGACCGGCTGTTCACCGATGATAGATAAAGCAATCGCGATGTCATGCGGAGCCAAATCCCACGTCACATTGATGTCTTTTTGGAAAAGACCTAGATTCAGCCGGCGCGCGTTGATGTACCGAATTTCTCCAATATCGCCGGAATCCACGATCTCCTTGATCTTTCTGACTGCAGGCGAATAAAGAAACGTGTGCCCAATCATTAACACCAGTCCTTTTTTTCGGGCGATTTCAATCAACTCTTCACATTCGCGAGATGAACTGGCCATCGGTTTTTCGATGAAGGTATGTTTGCCGGCGAGCAAACTCGCCTTGGCCAGCGGATGATGTGACCTGACCGCTGTTGCAATAACCACCGCGTCAAGCCCGACTCCGTTGAGCATGTGATTGTAATCTGCTTCCGCTTCAA
>DASYAA010000140.1:0-18548 GCA_036501565.1 Verrucomicrobiia bacterium | reverse complement strand
TTGCACGAATAAAAAACTTCAAATAGAACTGCACAGCCAATTCGTAATCCAATCACCATGTCATACCATTGTTGCCGTGCCAAATTATATGCGAGCGGGCTATTGAGCAGTCGAACGGGCTACACTACACCACGAACCATTGGGCGTCCATTTTATTCAGCCCACGCCGGGTTTCAATCACCAATAATTTTCGACAACGCCCGAACTCACACCGTCATTATTTCTTTTTCCTTGTGCGTGACGTGCGCGTCAATCTTGGCGATGTATTGATCAGTCAATTTTTGAATTTCTTTTTCCGCCGATTCAATCTCTTCTTCGCCTACGCCGCCAGAAGTTTTTGCTTTTTTCAAAAGTTCCAGCGCATCACGGCGCACATGGCGGATGGCCACGCGCCCGTCTTCGGACATTTTTTTGATGATCTTCACGAATTCCTGCCGCCGTTCCGTGCTCAATTCCGGGAACGCGATGCGGATGATTTTTCCCTGCACGACCGGCGAAAGGCCGAGGTTCGCCTTTTGGATCGCCTTCTCGATGGCCTGAATGCCCGTCATGTCCCACGGCTGGACGACGAGCATCCGCGGCTCCGGCGTCGTGATGCCCGCGAGTTCGCGAATGCGCATTTGCGAGCCATAGACATCCACGATGATGTTCTCGACGAGCGACGCGGACGCCTTGCCCGTGCGCACGCCGGCGAATTCGTTTGCGACAACCTGCTCGGTCTTGAGCATTTTTTCCTCGGCTTCCAATAAAATATCGTCGGATGACATAGTTCGCGCAGGCTAACAGTGAAGTTGCAACGGGTCTAATGAAAATTGACCGTGCTAAAAAAACCGTTATCCTTCTTTTATACCTTTCGGAAAATTATTATGCGCAAACAATTCGTTTCTTTTTTTACAATCGCCGCGTCGTTGATGACGATCAGCAACGTCGCCCACGCCGACTGGCCTGCAAAAGTTTTCGCGCCATATATGTATATCGGCGCAGGCGACAATTTTAAGCTCACGGACTGCGATGATCAATGCGGCCTGAAATTTTACACGCTCGCCTTCATCATTGCCCGTCAGGATGGCTATGGAAAAAACGCCGTTTATCACAAAGAACCGTCGTGGGACGGTCGCATTCCCATCGAGCAAAATCTTTATCGCGACCAGATTGACGCCATTCGCAAGCGCGGTGGCGACGTGATCATGTCCTTCGGCGGCGAAGCCGGGAAAGAATTGGCAAATGAAATTGACGACCCCGCGCAACTCGAAGCCGCCTACCAGAAACTCATAAACCAATATAAATTCACATGGCTGGATTTCGACGTTGAGGGAAATAATTTGGATAAGGGCAAAATTGACAGCGAACGCCGCAACACCGTCCTCGCCGATTTGCAGAAAAAAAACCCCATCTTGATTATTTCCTACACGCTGCCCGTTGATCCCGACGGCCTTTCCGATGAATCACAGGCGCTGCTCGCCGACGCCGTGAAAAAGGGAGTTAAAGTCCATTCGGCGAACATCATGGTCATGTTTTTTGGAAAGAAATTTGTCGGCAAGGGAAAATCCGAAGGTCAGCTTGGAATTGATTCTGCGAACAAAGCGCATGAACAACTTCAACAAATTGATCCGGCAATTCAAGTCGGCCTCTGTCCTTGTCTCGGCAGAAACGGTTCAGCCGCCGAAGTCTTCGGAATTGAAGACGCCAAAACGCTCAAAGCCTTCGCCGACAAAACGCCATGGGTTTGCTCGCTGCATTTTTGGTCAATCAACGATGACTCTGCCAAGCCGCGCAAGAAAAGAGTCGTGACCAGCACGACAAATGAAGTTGGCGTCGTCACTTACAGCACCAACCGCGTCGCCGTTCCCGGCGAAAATCAACCGTGGGCATTCACCAAAATTTTTCAGCCGTTCACGTCGCGCTGATTTCCTGAAGCAATTTCTTTTCCGCCTCGGCGTTTGAAAGTTTTTCTTTTGCGCGCAAAACCGCCATGCCGACGACCGGCGGATAACTTTGATCCGATTTCATGCGCGGCTCGACGTATTCAATGACTTCAAAAAGCAATTCGTTCGCGCGTTCGTAATTCAAATCCGTGAGTTTTGAAATGTAGCGTGTCGCGCGGTCAATCAATTTCAAATTGCCCGGCACGACATAAATCATGGTGTTGCCCATCACGCGACCCAGCCGCACCATCGTGCAGGTGGAAAGCGCATTGAGCAGCAGCTTTGTCATCACGCGCGTCACTCCGTCCAAAAGCAAATCCGTTTCCGGCAGCAACGCCAAAACCGGCGTGCAGGCCGAATCCCATCGGGCGATAGAACCGTTAATTTCGTTGATTGAATTTTTGGTTCCAAAATGAATCACGCCGGTTTGCGCGCCGGCTTTCCGTGCCGTTTCAAGTTGAGTGTGATAAAATCCGTCCGCCGCCAGCAATGAGTTTTTTTCCGGCCGCGAAACAACGACCACTGCGCAATCGCCGGTTTTCAAAGCGCGTTGCGCCAAACCATCTTGTCCAATCCTGAATCGCATCAGTTCGGCGCAACTGATTTTACGCATGGTTCCCGGCATCGCCGAAATTTTTTCTTCGCTGACAAGTCCGCGTATTTCGCTCTTGCTCCATTCAATGCAACGCGGCTCGCGCTTCAAAATATTTTTCCACGCTTTTAGCGTTTCCGCATCCGGCAAAAAAAGAAAAGCCCAGGATTCCGTCGTCGCCGCGTCGTCAAATTTTCGGAACGGCGGCGTGCAATACGTCGGCGAGCGTTCCGTCGTGTCCGTCAGCACGTCAATCCCGAAACGGTCGGCAAAATAATTATTTTTATGGCCGCTGCGATAAACGGATTCTTCAAGCTCGACGAGTTGCGCCAGTTGCGCGAGCAGTTTTGGAGATTTAAGGTTCGCCTGCATTTCGGCCAGCTTCGACAGGAATATTTTCGGGACTTCCGCCGATTCAAGCTCGAGCAAATCGCGCACAACCATTTCCAAAACCGCCAGCATCACGCAAAGCTGAATCGAAGTCGCCTGCATTCGCGTCGAGCCGGTGATTGCCATCGGCCCGGTCGTCAGATTTATTTTTTCAATTCGAGAATCCTGAATGACTTCGCGGCTGCGCTCGACGTGCTCGCAAAGAATTTCGTCGGGATTGTTGTAGATAAAATAAACTTTCGCGCCCGCTTCAACGCCGGCCCAGGCCGTTCCAATCACAAATGAAGTCTCGCCGCCTTCAGTAATCGCAAAAACCACGTCGCGATTTGAAACGCCCAAATCGTTAATCTGTTTTTTACCGAATGCTGTAAAATCCTCGAAGCCTTCAACGGATTTGATGAGCGCAAAATCGCCACCGGCCATTATGCTAAACGCGCGGTTCTTGAAATCCACGTTATGCTGCCGTTGCCAAAAATCGCGCCAGATGGAATCCAGCAGAATGCTCAATCGTCCCGTCGAGCCGCAGCCAGTGAAAAAAATCCGTCCGCCGTTTTTCAACGAACGCAAAACCGTTTCTTTGATTTCCCCTGCCCTGCCCGATTCAACGAACTCGCGGAATTTTTTCACCACGTCGTCGTCCACGTCGAACAATAATTTCAGCGCCGCTGCAATGTCTTGCTTTGCCACTTCGCTCAAGTTGGCCGTGACGGGATGCGACGCTTCCGTGACGAGCGCGCCGAGTTTGAACTGGCTGCTGATCTTCAGAAATTCTTCCGACCGTCTTTTAGAATTTTCACTCATAATTTTATTCGCAAAGGTCTTTTAGCGCGCCGCGCAAGTCCGGAAATTGAAATTGAAATCCCGACGCCAGCAGTTTCCCCGGCACGACACGTCGGCTTTTGAGAATCAATTCCGTTTCCGTTCGCAGAAAAAACGCGCCGACTTCGAGCATCCATTCCGTTGCGGGCAAACCGAACGGCACGCCGCACGCTTCGCGGATAAGCCGCATCGTTTCGACGTTCGGCAGCGGATTTGGCGCGGCCAGATTGATTGCTCCGCTTAAATTTTCATTCGCGATAATCCATTCGACCGCGCGACAAAAATCTTCCTCGTGAATCCAGGAAACAAATTGTTCGCCGCTGCCCATTTTTCCGCCGAGTCCAAGCCGCGCGAGCCGTCGCAACACCGGAAATACGCCGCCATTTTTTCCCAGAACCAGCGTGATGCGCAGCGCGACTTTGCGTGTCCCTGGTGTTTGCGCCTCGTCCAGCGCCCGTTCCCATTGGCGAATCACTTCAATTGAAAATTCGTCCTTCGCTTCCGGCGTCGCGCCCATTTCGCCGGATTCATTCATCGGCGTGTCAAAGGTGTGTTTGTAAATCGTCGCCGAACTGCAATTCAGCCACACGCGCGGCGGCTGGTTGCACTTCGCAATCGCTTCGCCAATCGCGCGCGTCGAATCCACCCGTGAAGAAATAATTTCACGCCTATTTTCTTCGTTGTATCGGCAGTCAACGGATTTTCCCGTCAGATTGATGACAACTTCCGCGCCGTCAATAAATTCGCTCCATTCGCCAAACGATTTTCCGTCCCAACAAATTTCTTTCACGCCGTCACTTCGCGCGCGCGACGAACGCGTCAGCACGATTACCTCGTAATTTCCCGCAAGAAATTCTTTTGCCAGCGCATGGCCGAGAAAGCCGCTTCCGCCTGCCAGCACGATGCGTTTTTTGTTTGTCATTCGTCCGTTCTCAATTCTAATTTTGGCGCATTGTCCGCCGTCAACGGATTGATTGTGAAATGCGCCCGCTCCAAGTCATCCAGCCATTTTTGGGCCAAATCATGGACAACTTGCAGATTCAAATGCTCATGCTCGCGCGGATATTTTTCTAGGTTGGATTTGGCAAGTTTGAATAAGGCCGCTGACGGACGCAGTCTGTTTTTTTGCAAGTGCACGAACGCGCCTGCGAGTTGAATCAAACCTTTGTAAAAATTTCCATTCGCGCCGTGTCTGTCTTTGAGCCAGATGTGTTCCAAAACGTCGTGCGCCTCGTAAAACTTTTGCTCGTTGAACAATTGAAAATAGCCGGCGTAATGCGGGTCAAGATTTCCGGCGGGAAATTGTCCGACCATCGCAGCGATGCGTTTGCTTTTACTCACGCGCGAAGATTAGAGTTCAACGCCCGAAGTCTAAAGGATAAATAAATTCGTGATGCAAAATTTTTATTGCGCCATGAGCCGAAAGAAACCGCTGCTGTTGGTTTGCGGAAGAACCACTTCATCATTCAAATTCGTTAGATTGAGCGTTGGTTGATTCGTCAATGTGATCCAATTTGTCGTGGTCAAATCCAAATTTTCCTGCAACACAAAATTTGTTGAAGGAACCAACCATGAAATGGCGAGATTTATATCCGAAGGCGCAAGGTTTAACACAGGATTCGGTGTGGTTTGCGAAATCCAAACCTGGCCCGTTCCGAAACTTCCAATTCCATTGGCTGCTGAAATTGCTATAAACTCATTTCCATCGGCGGAAGATGCCACTCCTTGCCAAACCACATTTGAAACATTGTTTGAAACCCAAGTTAGCCCTGAATTTGTCGAAGTGTAGATTGGTCCGGTCGGAATGCCACTGCTATACCAAGCCGCAGCGATCAATTTAGTTCCATCTGCTGACATCGCGATATATTGCCAAGACAAGAAAGGAACGTTGTTTGTAACCCAAGTTGTGCCGGAATCCATTGAGGTGTAAATATGTGCAGGCCCGCCATTACCATCAACCGCTGCTAATTTTGTTCCGTCCGCTGATGATGCAACTGACCACCAAATTTCTCCGGGCGAGCTATTCGTCACCCATGTTGCGCCCGAGTTTGTAGAAGTGCATATTTTTCCCGCATAATTACCAGGAGCCGCAACCAACTTCGTGCCATCAGCCGATGACGCAATTGACCAAGCTCCATAAGGCGCAGTGTTAGAAGTCCAATCAGTTCCCGAATTTGTTGTAATGTAAAGCTGGCCGAAATAAGTTACTGCAAACAACCTTAAACCATCCGCTGAAGATGCAACTGATCTCCAATGCATAGCAGAAACATTGTTTGTTATCCAGCTTGTTCCTCCATTTGTTGACGTGTAAATAAGTCCAGAATAAGAAGTGCCCCCAGCAACCGCAACTAATCTGTTACCATCGGCTGAACTAGCCACACTCGACCAATAGTTGCTCGGTGCAATAGTTGGTGTCCATATTCCTCCAAAATTAGTTGAAATATAAATTAGAGAAGCTGTGCCGCCGTCAGCAACGGCCACCAATTTTGAACCATCAGCCGAACACGCAATTGAGGACCAAAAATTGGTTGTGGCACCGGTCGGCGTCCAAGTTTGGGAAAAAGCATATTCAACCGTGTTGAACAGGCTGCAAAAAATCATTGCCGCTGGCAGCAAGGTTTTCATCTGAACATTTTAATTAAACCATTTCGCAATGATTTTGCCAAGTTGATTTTCGCTTCAAATTGACAACTTCCCCGTCCTGCGACACTCTGCGCGCATGGCAAAACCTGCTTTGGGTCGCGGTCTCGGCGCGTTGCTGGGCGGAAATCCGCTCGCGCAATCCGCGCCCGTGCCGGCGATTCAACCACCGGCAATTCCAATTCACGCGCCCGACAATCGCGAGCGCGTGCAGCGCGTTGCGCTGGATAAAATCCGTCCGTCCGCGTTGCAGCCGCGCAAACAATTTTCCGAGGAATCATTGCGCGAACTGGCGGATTCAATCCGCGAGCAAGGCATCGTGCAGCCGCTCATCGTGCGCGCGCGAGACGGTTTTTTTGAATTGATCGCGGGCGAACGCCGCTGGCGCGCGGCGCAGCTTCTGAATCTCCCTGAAGTTCCAGTCATCACGCGCGAAGCCGATGACCGCGCGGTTCTCGAACTCGCGCTCATAGAAAATCTTCAGCGCGAAAATCTCAATGCGATTGAAGAAGCGCACGGTTACGCACAACTGGCGGAACAGTTTCAACTCACGCAGGAGGAAATCGCGGCGAAAGTCGGCAAGAGCCGCGCCACCGTCGCAAATTCGCTGCGGTTGATAAAATTGCCGCAGACGATCCAAAATTTTGTGCGCGACGGACGGCTTTCGGTCGGCCACGCAAAAGTTATTCTCGGGCTGGCTGATGAAAAAAACCAGCAACTTGCCGCCGAGCGCGTCATCAAGGATGGCTTGAATGTCCGGCAAACGGAAGGACTCGTCGCCAAGCTGCAAAAACGCGGCTCACGCAAAGCGGCGCAGCCGGAAAGTATCGGCGTGCCGATTGGCGATCCGCACATCGCGGATTTGGAGGCGCGTTTGCGCGAAATTTTTGCGACAAAAGTGCAATTGAATTATGCGCAGGGCAAAGGCACGTTGGAAATTTCTTTTTTTAGCGACGCGGAACTGGAACGCCTTTTGCAAATTCTTGGCGTCGCGGCGGATTAAAAATTGCGCGCGGCGATTTGTTCCGGCAGAATCTTTTTACGAATGAACACTCCTGAACTACGCGAGCAGTGCGCACAAAAACTATTGGCCGGAGAAACGGCGGCAAAAAAAATGTCGGCATTTGTCGGCCTCGACGGTTTTGTGGATGAAATTCTGCACGTCGTGGACAAGCGCGATAGTGCGGAATCGTTTCAACGGCTGAACACGATTTCAAAATTTGGCGAGCGCATCGCTGCGGCGGCGGGCCAGAGCACGAACATCGAAATCGTCAACCGGGTCACGAAGTTCGGCGGCAACGGTCCAATCATGGCCAACGCGCTTGCGAGTTTTGGATTGAAGGTCACTTACCTCGGCAATCTCGGCTGGCCGCAATTGAATCCGGTTTTTTTGGATTTTTCAAAAATCGCGGAGGTTCATTCCATCGCCGAACCCGGCCATACGGACGCGCTGGAATTTGAGGACGGCAAAATCATGCTCGGCCAAAGTTCGTCGCTCAAGGACGTGAACTGGGCGAACATACAGTCGCGTTTTGGCCGCGACAAATTTGCGGAAAAATTCAGCGCGTCCGATCTGGTCGGTTTTGTAAATTGGACGATGCTGTCTTACATGGGCGAAATTTGGGAAGCCGCGTTGAAGGAAATTTGCCCGACATTCATAGGCAAACGGCGCACAATCTTTTTTGATCTGGCCGACCCGGAAAAGCGCAAGCCGGAAGACATTCGCGGCGCGTTGGAGACGATTGCGAAATTTGAAAAATATTTTGACGCTATTTTGGGCTTGAACGAAAAGGAAGCTTACGAAATCGGCGACGTTCTCGGATTGAACACGCAGGACAAATCGCCGGAAGGACTTTCCAAGTTGGCGTTGGAAATCAACCAGCGCGTGCCGGTAAATACGCTTTTAGTTCATCCGGTCAGTTATGCTCTCGCCGCGAGCAAGGGCGCGGTTTCGCTGGTCGAAGGGCCGTTCACGCCGAAACCCGTCATTACGACGGGCGCGGGCGATCATTTTAATTCCGGCTTTTGCCTCGGCAAATTGCTCGGCTTGGATAACGCGCAAAGCGTTTTGACAGGCGTCACGACCAGTGGCCATTATGTGCGCACGGCAAAAAGCCCGAGCATTTCCGATTTGGCGAAAATGCTGCGCGCATGGCCGGCTTCGCAAAAATAAAATGATTTTGCCCGTCGTCAAATACGGCCATCCGGTTCTTCGGCAAAAAGGCGCGGCGATAGAAAAAATCACGCCGGAAATCAAAAAGCTCATCGCGGATATGTTTGAAACGATGCGCGAGAAAAATGGCGTCGGCCTTGCGGCGCAGCAAATCGGGCGCGCGCTGCAACTCACGGTGATTGATGTGCGCGAAGCGGCCAAAGACCGTCCGTCCACGCTCGAACTCAAAGGCAAGGTCGCCGACGTGAACGAATTCATGCCGCTGGTTTTAATTAATCCAGAAATCAAGTCGGGCGGCGAAATGGTTGCGGGCGGCGAAGGCTGTTTGAGTTTCCCGGAAATTTACGCGGAAATTTCGCGGCCGGAATTTGTGGACGTGAAAGCATTGAACGAAAAATTAAAGCCGGTTGAATTTCGCGCTGGTGGTTTGCTGTCGCGCGCAGTGCAGCATGAAGTGGATCATTTGAACGGCATTTTATTCATTGACCGGATGGAACGAAAAAAGAAGGAAGAATTTCGCGAGGAACTCGACGCGCTGCAAATGGCGACGAAGGCGGAGTTGCAGAAGAAGTAAATTTGAAGTCTTTGTCGATAGCGAATCAAACGTCATAATTGAATAAACTTTACGCTCGACAAACAGTTACATTCCTAATAAATGAGGTTGACCTCTTGTTAGGCCACAAGCGTATGCACTCATATAAGATCATACTCGTTAAAACGCCTCGGCTAAAATCACAGTGCTGGTTCGCTTTCGTGCTTTGTAGTTTGATTTTAGCTTGTGCAGGGTGCGCTTCGGTAAATCCTCACTGGAATGATCCGCCGCCGCATTGGTCAAATTCCGGTTGGCAGTTTGTAGACCCAGGAACTACTTTCAGCAGATGAAAGATTTGTGGCCTAACACCCATAGACTGCAAAACTTTCAATAAACCTTCCGCAGATTCGACGGCAGAATGTTCAGTTCGTCGCGGTATTTTGCAACGGTGCGGCGCGCGATGGTGATGCCTTTGTCACCAAGCATTTTCACCACTTCCTGATCTGACAACGGCTTGGCGGAATCCTCGGCCTTGAAAATTTCGGCAATCATGTCCTTGACGCTGGTATTGGAAACGCCGTTGCCGGTCGTGGTCTGAAGTCCGGCGGTGAAGAAAAATTTCATTTCAAACACACCCTGCGGCGTCTGCATATATTTGCTGGAAACGGCGCGGCTCACGGTCGTTTCATGGACGCCGACGACATCGGCCACTTGCGCCATCGTCATCGGCTTCAAAAACGCGACGCCCTTTTCAAAAAATTCGCGCTGGCGTTTGACGATTTCCTTCGCGATGTTCAAAATCGTCTGCTGGCGCTGGTGCAAACTTTTAATGAGAAATTTTCCGGCGCGGATTTTTTCGCGGATGTAATTTTTGACCTCGGCATTGTTTTCACCGGCTGACATCAAATCTTTATAGACGTTGCTGATGCGCAAATGCGGAATGTGTTCGTCGTTGGTGGCCACCGTGAAATCGTCGCCCACTTTTTGGACAAAAACTTCAGGCAAAATATATTGATCTGTGTCCGGCAGAAAGGCGCGTCCGGGTCGCGGTTCAAGTCGCCCGATGCGTCCCAATGCGGTCTGCACGTCTTCAATATCGCAGCCGGTGCCGCGCGCGATTTCTGGAATGCGCCGTTTGCCAAGCGCGTCCATGTAATCGCGCACGATACGGTATTCGAGAGAATCGGTTTTGCCGGCGCGTTCAAGCTGGAGCATCAGGCATTCGCGCAAATCCAGCGCGCCGACGCCCGGCGGATCAAAAGATTGAATCACTTTCAGCACGCTGGAAATTTTTTCCGCCGGCAAACCTGTCGAAGCCGCAAGCTCTTCAACCGTCGCCTTGAGATAACCGTAGTCGTCAATGTTGCCGATGATGAGTTCTGCGATGGCGCGATCTTCAGCGCCCAAATCCACTTCGCGCGCCTGATCCAGCAGGTTTTGCGCGAGGGAAGTTTCCGCCGTGAGCGAATCAAACATGAACTGGCGCTTTTCTTCATCTTCAGTGGTCTGGCGGACGGAAGCGTTGGTCTGGGAAAAATGATCGCGCCATTCCTGATCCAGTTGCACGAGCTTGTCGAATTCCACCTGAAAATCATCCACGGGTTCGGCGGCGTTTTTTTCGGTTGTGGAATCAAATTTCAAATCGTCCGGCGGTTCGGCAAGATCGGGCATGATAGGCGCTTCGCTCTCGTCGCCGGCGGATTTTTCGTGTATTTCCGTGTCGCCCAAATCCATTTCCTCGAGCACGGGATTTTGCTGTAATTCCTGTTCGACGAGCGCCTTAAGTTCAAGCGTTGGCGCCTGCAGCAACGCCAGCGATTGCTGAAGTTGCGGCGCAAGCACCATGGATTGCGACAGGCGCGTGGACAGTTGTAATCCCTGAACCATTTGCGAAACGAGTTTAACCTAAATTTCGGCGAACACAAGAAAAATTGGCATGACTTACGCTGTAATTATTAAAATCAAAGGAAAAACTGGATTTTTTTATCCGCCGATTGCATCTTGCAGCAATGAAATTGATTCTCTTGACGCATAACGTGACGCTGACCAAGGCCATCGAAGAGCACGTCGTCAAACGCATCCAAAAGCTCGACCACTTTGACCAGCGCGCCATTGACGCGCGCGTCACCCTTGAGCACGACCACACGCGCGTGCCGGAAAAACAATTCAATTGCTCCATGCGCCTTGCCGTGCGCGGACCGGATTTATTTGCCGAAGACCGCGAGAGCGATTTGTATGCGGCGATTGATCGCGTCACAAAAAAAATCGAGCAGCAAATCCGCAAACGCCACAGCAAACATAAAACGCACAAGCACAAGGACGCCGCCAAGCTCAAAAACGCCAAGCGCGCCGCCGGAGTTTAACCAGTGATTCTCCGCGCCCGAACCGTTCTGCCAATCTCGCAACCGCCGATTGAAAATGGCGCGGTCGCCATTTCTGAAAATAAAATTTCCGCCGTCGGCGAGTGGCCGGATTTGAAATCCAAATTTTCCGGCGAAGAAATTTTTGATTTGGGCGAAGTCATTTTGCTGCCCGGACTGATTAACGCCCATTGCCATCTCGATTACACCGACATGGCCGGACAATTGCCGCCGCCAAAAAATTTCACCGACTGGATTCCCCTCATCCTTGCGGCAAAATCCGCGTGGAGTTTTTCCGACTACGCGCGCTCATGGTTGAACGGCGCACAAATGCTCCTGAAAACCGGCACAACGACTATCGCCGACATCGAAGCCGTTCCAGATTTACTGCCGGAAATCTGGGACGCCACGCCATTGCGTGTTTTTTCATTTCTGGAAATGACCGGCATTCGCGCTCAAAACAAGCCGTCGGAAATTCTCCGCGAAGCCGTCGGGAAAATTGATTCGCTCACACACGAACGCTCCCGCGTCTCGCTTTCGCCGCACGCGCCCTATTCCACTTTGCCGGAATTGCTTCAACTTTCCGCCAAAATTGCGCGCCAGAAAAATTTGTGGCTCACAACTCACGTCGCCGAATCCGCCGAGGAATTTGAAATGTTCGCGCACGCACGCGGCAAAATGTTTGACTGGATGCAACGCAACCACCGCGACAATTCCGACTGCGGCCTTGGTTCGCCCGTCCAACATTTGGAACGCGCCGGAATTTTATGCGCCAATTTTCTGGCCGTTCACGCCAATTATCTCGACGAAAAAGACGTCGCGCTTTTGGCGAAACGAAAAGCGAGCGTCGTTCATTGCCCGCGCAGCCATGCTTATTTCCGACATGAACCGTTTCCGCTGGAAAAATTGTCGAAGGCAGTAGTGAACGTCTGCCTCGGCACCGACAGCCTTTCAACCGTTAATAAAAACGGAAAGCAAAAAATGGAACTCAATATGTTCGAAGAAATGCGCATTTTCGCGCAGGCCAATCGCAAAATTTCCGCCGAACAAGTCTTGCAAATGGCTACCATCAACGGCGCACGCGCGCTGGGTTTGATTGGGCAAGCCGGTGAACTTTCGGAAAATGCCTTTGCGGATTTGATCGCAATTCCGTTCAACGGAAAAGTTGCGGACATTTACGAAGCGATATTGCATCATGCGTCAACCATTTCCGCCAGCATGATTGACGGCAAATGGGCAATCGCACCGTGAACGATTTTGACTCGGAGTTACGACAACGACTGAACCTGCTTCGCGAACAACATTTGTTCCGCGAACTGCGCCGCGCGGATTCACCGCAATCGCCGCACATCAAAATCAGCGGCAAAACATTCCTCAATTTTTCCTCGAACGATTATCTCGGCCTTGCCAACGATCCAATTTTGAAGGAAGCGGCGATCAAAGCCGTTGAAAAGTTTGGCGCAGGTGCAGGCGCGTCGCGATTGATTTGCGGCTCGCTTGCACCTTTTCACGAACTGGAAGAAACCCTAGTTGATTTCAAAAAAACAGAAGCAGCTTTAAGTTTTTCGACCGGCTACGCTACAGCCATCGGCACGATTTGCGCGCTGCTCGGCAAAGACGATATAATTATTTTAGACAAACTCGTTCACGCCAGCATTGTGGACGCCGCAAAACTTTCTGGCGCAAGGCTTCGCGTGTTTGCCCACAACGATTTGAACGACTTGGAAGAAATTTTGAAGTGGGCGGGCAAATCCAGAATCCAGAATCCAGAATCCAGAATTCTAATTGTTACTGAAAGCATTTTTTCGATGGATGGCGATGCCGCACCACTGCGCGAAATTGTCGAGCTGAAAAATAAATTTGGCGCGTGGCTGATGGTGGATGAGGCGCACGCGACAGGGATTTTTGGAAAAAATGGGCGCGGTCTCGCGGAAGAATTTGGCGTGAATAGTCAAATCGAAATTCAAATGGGCACTCTTGGCAAGGCGCTCGGCGCGAGCGGCGGTTACATTTGCGGCTCGCGCGCGTTGATTGATTTTCTGGTGAACCGCGCGCGCAGTTTTATTTTTTCAACCGCGCCTGTTCCTGCCGCCGCCGGCGCGGCGACCGCCGCAATTCAGTTTGTTCAATCTGCAAAAGGCAAAATGCGTCGGGAAGAACTTTGGATGCGCGTTGAAGAGTTACATTCGAAATTCGAAATTCGAAATTCGAAAATTTCCAGCGCCATTATTCCGATTTTGATCGGCGACGAAACAAAAGCCGTCGAACTTGCGGCGCAATTGCGCGAACGCGGCATTTTTATTCCGGCGATCCGATTCCCGACGGTCGCGCGCGGCAAGGCGCGCTTGCGCGTGACGTTAACTGCGGCACATTCGTCGGAAGATATTGCAACGCTGACCGCCGCGCTGGAACAAATCATAAATCGTAAATCGTAAATCAAAAATGGAATTACATCCGCTCGCCAAATTGGATCATCAGTTTGTCTGGCATCCGTTCACGCAAATGCGCGACTGGCTGAAACGCGAGCCGATTGTCATTGTCGAAGGCAAAGGCGCAATTTTGCGCGACGTTCGCGGTCGCGAGTTTCTCGACGCCAATTCCTCGATTTGGACAAATCTGCACGGCCATCAAAATCAAAAAATCAATGCGGCGATTTCGCGGCAGTTAAAAAAAATCGCGCACAGCTCCGCGCTTGGATTGGCGAATGAACCGGCCAGTTTACTGGCGGGAAAACTGGTTCAGGCGGCTAACTCAAAAGTTAAAACTCCAAAACTTTCAAAAGTTTTTTTCTCCGACGACGGTTCGACTGCGCTCGAAGTCGCGCTCAAGCTGGCTTATGAATTTTCGCGGCGGACAAAAAAAATAAAAAAACCGAAATTCCTTTCGCTTGAAGGCGCATATCACGGCGACACGATTGGCGCGGTTTCGCTTGGTCACATTGATTTGTTTCACAAAAGTTTTTTAGGATTGCTTTTCAAAACGGACAAAGTCATGTCGCCGTATTGCTATCGCTGTCCGTTCAATCGCGCCAAACCGGAACGCGATGACGCACGAAATTATCGCAAATGCAATTGGGAATGTGTCGAACTGGTTGAAAAGAAATTTTCTACGCAAAAGAAAAAAGAAAATTCGTATGCCGCGTTCGTCTTTGAACCGCTGATGCAAGGCGCGGCGGGAATGATTCCGCAGCCGGACGGCTGGTTGAAACAAGTTTCGAAAATCGCTCAAAGTCATGGTGCGTTATTGATTGCGGACGAAGTGATGACAGGCTTTGGCAGAACTGGAAAAATGTTTGCCTGTCAGCACGAAAACATTCAACCGGATTTTCTTTGTCTCGCCAAAGGATTAACCGGCGGTTATTTGCCAATGGCGGCGACATTGACGACGCAAAAGGTTTTCAACGCGTTTCTCGGCGAGTATCACGAGTTCAAAACTTTTTTTCACGGACACAGTTATACAGCAAACCAACTCGGCGCGGCGGCTGCGCTGGCAAGTCTGGAAATTTTGCAGAGCGAAACTTCGATTCGTGCGCGGCAAAGTCTGGAGAAACATTTGCGCGACGAATTACAAAAACTTTGGCAATTCCCGAACGTTGGCGACATTCGACAGGTTGGATTGATTGCAGGAATTGAGCTGGTCAAAAACTGGCAGACGCGCGAGCCATTTGATTTACGCGAGCAAGCGGGCATTCGCGTGTGCGAGGCGATGGCGAAACGCGGTGTGCTGACGCGGCCAATCGGAAATGTGATTGTTTTGATGCCGCCGTATTGCACGACAGTTGCACAACTGAAAAAAATCGTTGACGCCACGCGCGAAAGCATTGCGGAAACATTCGGAAATTAAATTTTTGTTTCAGCCAATTGCAGCAGCCGCTCAAATTGCGCCTTCGTCAGCGGCGACACGGAAAGGCGGGATTGCTTCACCAAAACCATTTCGCGCAAAATTTTGTCGGATTTGATTTGCGCGAGCGTCATGGGTTTGGCCAAAGATTTTTCCGCTTTCAAATCCACGCATGACCAGTCGCCTTCTTCGGCAGTCGGGTCGGGATAAAATTCTTTTTCCATGCGCGCGAGGCCGATGACGGATTTTTGTTCGCCGCTGTGATAAAAGAAAATGGCATCGCCTTTTTTCATAGCACGCAGATGGTTTCGCGCCGCGAAATTGCGCACGCCGGTCCACGCGGTTTTGCCGTCTTTCATGAATTGCGACCATGAATACGCTTCGGGTTCGGATTTGACTAGCCAGTAATTCATGCGGAGAATTTAGCCACAAATGATCGCGGATAAACACAGAATTTTATTGCTTGGTGACTTTGCGTCTTGGTGGTTAATTTTCGGGCGTGAATCTGGCGGAAAATCTTGAAGCGGTTCGGCGGCGAATCAAAGCCGCATGCGACCGCAGCGACCGTGAACCGAATTCGGTCACGTTGCTGGCTGTCACAAAAAGTCAACCGCCGGAAATTGTCGCGGCGGCGGCGCAATCAGGCCTGATTTTTTTTGGTGAAAATAAAATTCAGGAGGCGAAGGCGAAAATTCCGTTGTGCCCGGGAAAATTGCGCTGGCATTTCATCGGGCATTTGCAATCGAACAAAGTCCGTGACGCGGTCGAACTTTTTGAAATGATTCAAAGCGTGGACAGTTTGCCGCTGGCGCAGGAAATCAACAAGCGCTGCGAGCAGGCGGCGAAACGGATGCCGATTTTGCTGGAAGTCAACGTCGCGGGCGAAGCGAGCAAGTTTGGTTATCAGCCGGAAAAGTTGCTGGCGGAATTGAAGGAAATCCACGCGCTGCTGCGTTTGGAAGTTCGCGGGTTGATGACCGTGCCGCCGTGGAGTTCGGAACCGGAAAAGGCGCGATCATATTTCCAGCAATTGCGCGAACTGAAAACGCGATGCGAACAAGTTGTCGGCGCGCCGTTGCCGCATTTGAGCATGGGCATGAGCGGAGATTTTGAAGTGGCGATTGAAGAAGGCGCGACCATTGTGAGAATAGGCACGGCGTTATTTGGGCCGCGGCCTAAATTGAAGCGAATGGAAAATTCAGAAAATTGATTTTATTTTTTGTGCGGATTCTTTAGATTCGATTTGTGACCATTGAAACTTTCAAACGGGAAGTTGCTGAGGCGATCAAGGCGTATGACAAATACGTCGTGTGCATCGGCAAAACGCCGGAAGATTTTGAAGTGTCGCTGAATTCGCTGGTGGCGAAGGCGATTAAGGCTTACGAAAATCGCGGCGAAGGATTGCGTCACGGCATCGCGCTGGACAAACACGTCACGATCATTTTGAGCCAAAGCGACGAGGCGCGCCCGATGTGCGGAATTTATTTCAATCTCCACACGCCCTATCAAAAAATTGCACTACCAAAAACGGTAAAGCCCCTCGCGGAAAAATCGCCGAAGGCCGGGGAATAATTTTACTGGTCGCGCACTTCGTCGCCGACTTGCGCCTCGCCGCTGACCAAATCCGCCACGGTGTTGTTGTCGCGCTGCGGGCCGGTGATTTTGATTTCAGCGACTTTCAGGCCGGCACGGTAAAGGAAAAGCGTTTGATCCATTTTTGGCATCGGGCCGACGGGAAAACCCAAAACAACGAACCGTCCGACGGAATTATAAGAAACGACTTTGCCCGCCAGCGAATTGTCCGGCGTCACAATCGTTTGGGAAAGGCTGGGTGCGGACTGAATCGGCACGGGCGCAAACAGGGATTGCTGATGCGCGCAACCGGCGGCAAAAATTCCCGCAATCAAAAACATCAACGGCACAAACGATTTCATGGCGACAGTTAAACGCGGCGCGGCTTGAAGGTCAACTCACGATTCGGTGAGATTTGGTTGCGGAATAGTGACAACTGAAATTAGTCGTCGTTACGTGCCTGCCTAAAAGATTAATAAGTGAACACTCCTTTCGGCAGTAACGTGATCACGATTCGCGAAGTGAACGATTACTAATGGGCAACTAATTCGTGGCGGGCTTGGGAAGCCAACCCGCTCCGGCGTTGATTTTCAAATGTGTGATATTTCTCATGCCATTGGTTGCCGTCATTCTCGCGGGGATTAGCGATGGAAAGCGCGGCGAACATAGAATAAAATTCCGCTCCCAAGCAAAATTAACAACGACGGCGAAGGTTCGGGAATTGGCGTGGCAGTGATGGCGAATTGAGCAATGCCCGAATACGGAGTAAAAGACCAACTAGAGCCATTATTGCTGGAGTGGAGAACACCATTATCAACTCCCCACATATTTATACTCGGCGGATAAGCACTCTCCTCCCATTCATAAGCGCCATTGGCGACCATAGTTCCGGCAGTCAGCACAATGAAATATTCTGTGCTTGGCGATAATATGATGTTTGAATCATCAGTATAAGTAAAAATACCTGACGTTGACGGATTGTCAGAGCCACTCAAAGTGCCCAAGCTGCTTCCGGGAAGAATTGCCGCAGGATTGTTGGCTTCGTTATAAATCATCGCCGTGAAATCGCTGGGATTGCCAGAAGTATCTGTCATCGCTAGTTGAATTGAGTCCAGTGTATATCCATCAGGATTATTTCCTGTGCCAAATCCCGCTGCCAGCCATGAATCGCTACTCACGGCCGCGTTACCAGTTGAGGTTGGACTTAAACTAGACAGATAGGTTATCGTTCCTTGTGCTTGGGCAATCTGCGGAGATAATAGTCCAAGCAAAAAAATAATGATGCCATTGACGATGTTTGTCTTCATAGAGATTCCTTTGTTATTTTATCACAGAAATTGTCATTTGACCATACCGCCGAAATAGCCGTATGCGTCGGAGTTTCCCCATCCGTAAACTTGAACTTCAATTGGTTGAGAGCTGGTCACAGTATGCGCTCCGCTGTTTGTAATAGTGACTTGCGCCGCGTAGTAGCCGCTCGTTCCAATCGTCACAAAGTTCGTTACTGCGATTAAGGAATCATCCACTAATGTAGTGTTGGTGGCCGATTGCGGCACAATGATATTCAAATAGTTCTCGTCAAAATCTCCAGTAACATCATAATAATTGGTGGAAGTATAGATTGTATAACTGTTCATCCATTGACCGGTTGGTGCCAATAAAATTTCGCAAGGATCGCCTTCATTGTTGGGTAGGCTATCGGAAG
>DASYAA010000139.1:0-3548 GCA_036501565.1 Verrucomicrobiia bacterium | reverse complement strand
TGACTTGGACCAACAAGTCCGCATTCTTAAACGCCAGCGTGATCTGGATAAGGATGATACAAAAGCCATTGCCCAGAAGCAACCGCTGGTGAAGCTGGACGCGAGCGGCTTTACATTAAGTTCGGCAGATACGAATTTTGTCATAAGCCTGCATGGCTTGATTCAGTTCGACAGCCGGTCTTTTTTCAATGAGCCGGGAGTCAAACAGGGCAGTGACGGATTTCTGCTGCGCAAAGCGCGGCCGATTTTAACCGGCACGGTTTTTCGTGATTTTGATTTCAATTTCACGCCGGACTTTGGCGGCAGTTCGCCGGTCATTTATGACGCCTATGTGAACTACCATTACAATCCAGCATTGCAGTTGGAGGCGGGCAAATTCAAGTCGCCGGTTGGTTTGGAATTGTTGCAGTCAGACACATGGCTTTTCTTCAATGAACGCACTCTGGCGGACAATCTGGTGCCCAACCGCGATTACGGTGCGGAACTGCACGGTGATTTGTTTGGCGGGGTGGCCGGTTATGCAGCGGGTATATTTGACGGCGCACCGGATTACAGCACTCCATCGTCGAACCAAGATTATGACAATAACCTGGCATTTGCCGGGCGTGTTTTCTTTCAACCCTTTAAGAAGTCCGGTCTAGCAGCTTTGCAAGGTTTTGGATTAGGGGTTGGTGGCAGCGATGAACGCGATGGCCAATCTGCCTCTGGTCTGACTGCGGGTTACAAGACCGACGGCCAGCAGACATTCTTCACATATTCTGCCGCTGCGGTCGCCAACGGCGACCATTGGAGAGTTTCGCCGCAGGGCTACTATTATTATGGGCCGTTGGGTTTTCTGGGTGAATATGTGATCTCCGACCAGAACGTGACCAGCGGTGCCAAGACCCTCGATTTGCAAAACACGGGATGGGAAATTTCTGGCGGCTGGGTGTTGACGGGTGAAAATGACTCTTACAATGGCGTGACGCCAAAACATCCTTTTGACCCGCGCAACGGGCAGTGGGGTGCCTGGCAACTGGTCGCGCGTTATGCCGACCTAAATGTGGATAACCAGGCGAACAACACCACATTTGCGCTGGCTGGCTCGGCATTGCGGGCGAGCGGCTGGTCGGTGGGAATCAACTGGTATCTCAACAGGAACATTCGTGTGAACACCAGTTTTTCGCACACAACATTCGGCGACATCGTGGGCGCGGCCAACGCGGTCACAAAACAACCGGAAAATGTCCTGTTCACCCGCATACAACTGGCATTTTAACCCCTGACATTTAGGCATTCAAATAATCGAAAAAATTTATGAAAACTTTTCTGAAAATTCTGCTGGCTTCGTCGCTTGCGATTTCTGCGAGCGCGAAGGAAGTCAAACTGCTAAACGTCTCCTACGATCCGACGCGCGAATTGTATCAGGATTACAACGCCGCATTCGCGAAATACTGGAAAACAAAAACGGGCGATGACGTGGTTGTCTCACAATCCCACGGCGGTTCCGGCAAACAGGCGTTGTCTGTCATCAACGGGCTTGAAGCCGACGTGGTGACGCTCGCGCTGGCGTATGACGTTGACGCCATCGCTGAAAAAACCGGCGAAATTCCCGCCGACTGGCAAAAACAGTTGCCAGACAACAGCGCGCCCTACACTTCGACGATTGTGTTTCTGGTGCGCAAGGGAAATCCGAAGGGCATTCACGATTGGAATGACCTGCTCAAACCGGACGTGACGATTGTGACGCCAAATCCGAAAACTTCCGGCGGCGCGCGCTGGGCGTATCTTGCCGCTTACGCTTACGCGCTCGAAACTTGGGGGCACGATGATGCGAAGGCGCGCGATTTTGTGAAACAAATTTACAAAAAAGTTCCGGTGCTGGACTCCGGTGCGCGCGGTTCAACGGTGACATTTGCCGAACGCGGTATCGGCGACGTGCTGCTCGCGTGGGAAAACGAGGCGCATCTCGCGCAAAAGGAGTTTGGCGCGGATAAATTCGATATTGTCACGCCGCCGTTGAGCATCCTCGCCGAACCGACCGTGGCTGTGGTGGACAAAGTGGCGAAGAAGCATGGCACGACCGAAGTTGCCAAAGCCTACCTCGAATATCTTTATTCGGATGAAGGCCAGGAAATCGCGGCGCAAAATTTTTACCGCCCACGCAATCAGGAAATCGCCAAAAAATATGCCGCGAACTTCAGCCAGTTGAAACTGGTCACGGTGGATCAGGAATTTGGCGGCTGGACAAAAGCGCAGCAAACCCATTTCGCCGACGGCGGCGTCTTTGACCAAATCTATCAACCTTGACCGGCCAATGTTCCTCCGGTCGCGGGCGGCGGTTTGTGCGCGCCACGCCGTCGCCCGCAAAAAATAATGCGCCGAAAAAACAAATTTTACTATGACCATCGCTGATTCTCCCATAAAAATCACAACGCATTCGCCGCGCATCCGCCGACGTTCCATTGGTGAACTGCTTGCGCCGCTGGACAAAATCGCCGCGCATTCGCCAAATCTTGTCGTAAATTATGAAGCGCAATTTGAATCGAACGGCGAGCGTTACGAATTGCCGCGCTATTTGTTTGTCGGGCCGCGCGGCGGCGACACGCCAATCCGCATCGGCATTTTTGCCGGCGTTCACGGCGACGAACCGGAAGGTGTCCACGCTTTAGTCCAGTTCATCAAATTGCTCGAAGCCAAGCCCGAACTCGCCGCCGGATATTATTTGTCATTTTATCCGGTCTGCAATCCGACCGGATTTGAAGACGGCACGCGGTTTTCGCGCGGCGGGAAAGATTTGAACCGCGAATTCTGGAAAAATTCCACCGAACCGGAAGTGCGCTTGCTTCAGGCTGAACTCGTTTCAAGATCGTTTCAGGGAATTATCTCGCTGCATACCGACGACACGAGCGACGGTTTCTATGGTTTCGCACATGGTGCGACGTTGACCAAACATCTTATTGAACCCGCGCTGCGGGCGGCGGAGAAACTTCTGCCTCGCGATGAGCGTCCAGTGATTGACGGTTTCAACGCCCGCAATGGCATCATCCGCGAGTCTTATCAAGGCATTTTGAGCGCGCCGCCGAAAGAGCGCCCACGTCCGTTTGAAATCATTTTGGAAACGCCTAGTGCGCCGCCGAATTATTTGAAGGAAGCAGCTTTTGTGGTAGCGTTAAAAACGATTCTGCTCGAATATCGAAAATTCATCGCTTACGCGCCGAATCTTTAATCTAACTTTGTGGCCACCAGTCAACTTGGAGCAAAAAAGTTCAAAGTCCTGCCGGGCTTTCGCCTGACGCTTGGCTTCACGCTTTTTTATCTCGGCCTCATCGTGCTGATTCCGCTGACGGCGACGTTTTGGAAAACCAGCACGCTTTCGTGGCATCAATTTGTTCACGCGGTCGCGTCGCCGGCAGCGATTTCCGCTTTCAAATTAAGTTTCGGCGTTTCATTTCTCGCCGCGATTGTGAATTTAATTTTCGGCCTGCTCGTTGCGTGGGTGCTCGTGCGCTACAAATTTTTTGGCAAACGAATCATGGATGCTCTCGTGGATTTGCCGTTCGCGCTGC
>DASYAA010000138.1:0-5352 GCA_036501565.1 Verrucomicrobiia bacterium | reverse complement strand
CGCCGGACAAAAGCGAAATGCCCTGCAATTGTTTTCCCGGCGGACGCGCGACAATGTCAATGCCGCTTTCGAGAACGTCTTTTTCGTCCGACAAAATTAAATCCGCCTTGCCGCCGCCAAAAACGTCCACGAACATCGCGCGGAAATTGTCGCGGATTTTTTCAAACGTCTCCAAAAACATTTCGCGCGTCTGCACGTTGATGCGGTTGATGACTTCGAGCAATTGGGTCTTGGCGTTGACGAGGTCGTCGTGCTGCGTTGTGAGAAATTGATGGCGCTGTTCCGTTTCTTCGTATTCTTCAATCGCCACGAGATTCACCGGCCCGATTTCGTCGAGCCGTTTTTGCAATGCTTCGATCTGTTGTGCGACCGCGTTCCAATCCGTCGCCGCGCCAGCCGCCGCCATTTCTTCGGGCGTGAGCGTTTCCACTTTCGCCGCGCCTTCGTCGGCAAACGTAATCGTGATGCACTCGCTGCGCACGTCGTCCAGGTTGATGTGATATTTCTGCTGAATTTTTTCGCGCAGGTTTTGCACGGACATATTTTTCTGCGCGAGTTCAATTTCAATTCCCCCACGCTGATTTTGCAATTCCGTCAAACGGCTGCGCTGCGAGCGCAAACTTTCGTCGCGCGCCGCGATTTCCGTTTCCTGCAAATTTTTTTGCGCGAGCAATTCCGCCGCCTGCGCGTTCACCTGTTCGCGGTCGTGCGCAATGGTTTCAATCTTGCCGCGCGATTCCTGAATCTCCGATTCCGCCTGCTCCTTGCGCGAAATGAATGACGAACATTCGCTCTTGCGCTGCTCGATGACTTGCGCGAGTTCGCGGATGCGCTGCGCCAACGATTGTTGCTGCTGGCGGAACGACGCGGCAAGCTGCTCGTCCGACGCGAGCGCGATTTTGCTTTCGGTCAGCGCGGCGTTCGCAACGTCACGTTGCTGGCGCAAATTTTCCAGTTCCGCCGTCAGCGACGCGACCTGCTCCTGCGCGCCACGTTCGGACGTTTCAAATTTGTCCAACTGTGCCGTCAACGCATTTCGTTTCTGCAAACCTTCCTGTTCCTGCGCCGCGAGGCTTTGGACTTCAAAAACGACCGTGTCAATTTTCTGGTGCAGCAGACGATTGGAATTTTGCAGCGCGTTGAATTCGCCCTCACGAGTGGCGATCGCGACTTCCTGCTCGCGCAATTCCGTCTGCGCGAGTTGCAAGCTCGCCTGCAATTCCGTCTGCTCGCTTAACAACGCGCCGCGTTTGCGGCTCGCTTCGGCGACGCGATTCTGGATTTCCGTCAAATCATTATGCAGTTCGCTGATCTGGTTTTTGCGTCCGAGAATTGACGCGGGTGCTTTTGGATTTCCGTGACCGTTCAAATAACCGCCGGTGTAAATTCCGTGACGGCTCAACAAGTCACCTTTCAGCGTGACGAAGTCGCAACCTGCGTGGCCGTTCTGGATTTGCGCCGTCGCGGTCGCCAAATCGGATGCAATAAATGTGCGGCCAAGCAGCGCGCGCAAAAGCTTTTCAACCGACGGCTCGGTTTGAACCACGTCCAGCGCTCGGACAATCTGCCCGGGTTTCAAACCGTTTTGCGCCGCAGTTTTATTTTCATCCGCCGATAATTCTCCGCCGAACACGAGTTGCTTGTCGTCTGGAATTTCGATTGAAAGCGCGGCGACGCTCGCGCGACCGGATTTGTTCGCGCTCAAGTCGGCGAGAATTTCCTGCGCGGATTCCGGCTGCTCGGTCAGGACGAGTTGCAGATGGTGGCCGAGCGCGTTTTCAACCGCGACGACAAATTGTTCCGGCACGCGAATCCGATCCGCGAGCGAGCCGATGACCGAGCGCGACTGGCGCAGCGCCGCGACCGTGCCCGCGTCGAAACCTTCGCGCGAGCCTTCAAGCTGTTCGAGAACCGTCAGGCGCGAACGTGTCTCGGCCTGCTGCTGCAAAAAATGATCCTGCTCGACGGACGATTGCTGTAATTCATTTTGCAATTCGCGCAGACGGTTTTGACGCTGCTCGACCGAGCCGCGCGTCGTGGCGACGTTTAATTTTTCGACTTCGACGCTCGCGGTAAATTCGTGCAGGCGCGATTCGAGCCGCGTGCGTTCTTCTTCAAGCTGAACTTTTTCGGCGGAAAGTTTTTCGAGCCGGATCGTGTTGCCCTGTTTCTGCAAATCGAGCGCGGTGATTTCGTTGCGGATGCGCGTCAAATCCTGCGCGGCGGAAAACGCGGCGGATTGCGCGTCGCGCAATTCCTCCTGCAACCGTTTCAAATCGTTTTCAACCTGCGTCAGTGCAAATTGTTTCTTCTCAAGCGCGAGCTTGTGTTCGGCGAGCGCAGCTTCGGATTTGGACAAATGCTGCTTCACGTTCGCCAATTCTTCCTCGGCGGCGCGAAGACGTTCTTCGGACTGCGAAATCTCCGCGAGCGCTTTGGAATTTTGCGACGCGATTTCGTTCAATCGTTCTTCGTTGAATTGAATCCGGCTCTCGTGCCGGTCAATCTCACCTTTCAATTCCAAGCCGCGCTGCTGTTGCGCGGCGACTTCGTGTTCCAAATCCGAAAGCCGTTCGCGCAATTGCGAAATTTCATTTTCAAAACGCAAAACGTCGTTCGAGCCTTGCTCGATTTCGTTCCGCAAATTTTCGACAGTGGAATTCTTCTCGGTAATTTCCGCGAGCAACACGTCGAACTGATGACGAGCGAGTTGCGTTTCCAAATGTTGCAGTTCCAGCGAAATTTGTTTGTAACGCTTCGCTTTTCCAGCCTGCCGTTGCAGCGAGCCGATTTGCCGTTTCACTTCGCGAATCAAATCCGCGACGCGCAAAAGATTTTGCTCGGTGTATTCGAGTTTGCGCAGCGATTCTTTTTTCTGCGATTTGAATTTCGTGATGCCAGCGGCTTCCTCGAAAATCATCCGGCGATCTTCAGGTTTGCTCGAAAGAATTTGCGTGATGTGGCCTTGCGCCAAAATGCTGTAACTCGTCCGGCCAATGCCCGTGCCCATGAATAGTTGCTGGATGTCTTTGAGCCGACAGGGAGTTTTGTTCAAAAAATACTCGCTGTTGCCGTCGCGAAAAATTCTTCGCGTGAGCGTAACTTCGTCGTAAGAAACTTCGACGCCCGCCGCGCGAAGATTTTCGCCGTCCACGCCGCCGAGCGTGAGCGAGACTTCACCCATGCCCATTGGTTTGCGTCCGTCCGTGCCGTTGAAGATCACGTCGGCCATTTCGCCGCCGCGCAACGCCTTGGCCGACTGCTCGCCGAGCACCCAGCGGATGGCGTCGGAGACGTTTGATTTTCCGCAGCCATTCGGGCCGACGATTGCCGTGACGCCGGGTTGAAAATTGAGCGCGGTTTTGTCCGCAAAAGACTTAAAGCCGAAAACCGTCAAATTTTTGAGATACATGATTTTAACTGCGATTATTCGCGATTAGACAACCACAATTGCCAGTTCAAGTAAAGCAAAAACCACAACATAAGGTGGACTTTGCCGTTGCAGGCACAACTAATTGGTGAGGAACCTAGATTTGCTTTGTGCCGACAACTACCAATTTTTTACCGTTAAATTACCATCAGTTTTTTACGCCTGAAAATAACTTTCGTCAAATGATTTAATTGAAAAAATTTCGTTACAATTTTTTCACGCGCGGTTCTTGAGCAAGTCGCGGATTTCGGTCAGGAGTTTTTCCTGCGCGGTCGGTTCGGGCGGCAGCGTGGGCTTCGCCTGCTCGTGGCGCTTGAGCGCGTTCATGCCTTTCACCAGCAGAAAAATACAGAACGCCACGATGAGAAAATTCAGCGTGATGGTGACAAAATCTCCCCACGCGAGCACCGGCCCGGCTTTTAGCGCGGCGTCCAGCGGCAAATGTCCGCCAGGGGTTGCCGGAGCTGCCGCGTAAGCCTCCTGCGCCTGCCGGACTTTTTCGGACAATGGAAAATAAAGGTTGGTGAAATCAATGTTGCCCACGAGACCGGCGATGGGCGGCATGATGATGTCTGAAACGAGCGCGGTGACGATTTTCCCAAATGCCGCGCCGATGATGACGCCGACGGCGAGGTCGGCGACATTGCCACGCAACGCGAACTCTTTGAATTCTTCCAAGATGGGTATTTTCATAATGTCCTTTTCTAAATTGTGAAAATCGTAGCAAAAAGATTTCACATGGGAAATTGAAATTGTTGCAGTAGCGGACGCAAGTCCGCTCCAATTTTTGAAATAAGCCGGCTCACGTCGGCTGCTACTTTTCCTCGTCCAAGAAAGTCAACTTCACGCCATACTTCGGCTTGGAAAAACTGTCGAGCAGATTTGAACCGGAATTTGTCGCGGGATATTTTTCAATTTTCGTTTCCGCGTTTTGCGGTTCGAGCGCGGAACGCAGCGCGCCTTCGACAAGCTGGGCGCAATGGATTTTCATCGGCGGCAACGGGCCGAGTTCGCCGGCAAGTTCCTCGGTCTTGAGCGCGAGCGCTTCCTCGGCGGTTTTGCCACGAATCAATTCCGTCGCGAGGCTGGCGACGGCGATGGCGGTTTCGCAGCCGAAGGATTGGAACGTCGCGCGGTCAATGACGCGCTTGCCGTCCTGCTGCTTGAACTTCACCCACAGCCGCAGCATCTCGCCGCAATCGGCGTTGCCGACCGTGCCGATGGAATCCGCGCCCGCCATCTCGCCCATGTTTTGGGGATTGGCGAGCGCGGCTTGAATTCGTTTTTGCAGGTCGTCGGTCATATTGAAAAATAAAATTTAGTTTGAGATTTTTTGCAAGCGAGCAAGACAAAGTTCGCGCCGCTCGGGAGTAATTGACGTGGCATTTATTCTCTCGCGAATAATTTCAGATTTGGTGAGATGATGACGGAGCAAAGTTTGGACAAAATCCAAATCTTTCTCGCGGCCGGCGACAAGTTTGGAAACGGCTAGATCGTGAACTTCCAAACACAGACCTTTTCCGCCGCCGGTATTTTCATTTTGAACTGAAACCAGCCGTTCCTTCCAACCTGTAGGCAAAACAGCAGTTTCTTCTGCGACGCCGTGTGCATAATAACCAAACGTCTGATGAAACGGCGAACCTTCACCGATGCTGCCGTCAATCAAGTCTGCGTCCGCTGCGTTGCGCAGTGAAAATAAATCCGCCTCGATTGAAACAAGCAGTTCATCGGGCGAATTCGGAAACTGGCCGAGCACCGCCTGGCTGCCGATGATGACAAATTCCTTCGCGCCCGTGATTCCGGCGACGGCGCGGATGATGTGCTCAAGCTGTGGTCGTTGCATGACGATGACGCGACTTGATTTCCCAAACCTCGTCCGGCGAAAGAATTCCCGCGAACGGCGAATTTTGGCGAAGCCGCTG
>DASYAA010000137.1:0-11755 GCA_036501565.1 Verrucomicrobiia bacterium | reverse complement strand
TGCTCGACGCCATTGCGTTTCGACGCTAATTTTCCTTTATGTCAAAGGAATCGCCCGTCGCTCTCGAAGCGGATCCGCGCAAAAAAATAAATCTTCGTCGTCCTGACATCATGGAAGCGGTGCAGGCCCAAGTGTTGTCGCATTATCGCAGCGAATTAGTCGAAAGCACCCGCGCCAATGGCGGCGTGCTTTCTGCCGACGGCCTGACGGTGAAGCTCGCGAAGGAATTCGGTTTTTGTTACGGCGTGGAGCGTGCGATTGACCTCGCCTACGCCGCGCGAAAATATTTTTCCGATGTCGCGCCGCACACGCCGATTTATCTGCTCGGCGAAATCATCCACAATCCGGAAGTCAATGACCAGATTCGCGCGATGGGCATCCAAATCATTTCGCCCAAGCCGACGGACGAGGAAATCGAACAATTGCAAGCGGGCGACGCTGTCATCATCCCCGCGTTCGGCACAGAGGTCGGCACGCGAAAAAAACTCGAGGCAAAAGGCTGCGTTTTGGTGGACACGACTTGCGGCGACGTGATGAGCGTTTGGAAACGCGTCCGCCAATATTCCAAGGAAAACGTCACGAGCATCATTCACGGCAAAGCCAAGCACGAGGAGACCAAAGCCACGACTTCGCAGGCGCGCGCTTACGGCAGCGGACATTACCTCGTCGTTTTCACGCTCGCGGAAACGGATTACGTCTGCAATTACATTTTGAATGGCGGCGATAAAAATGAATTTCTCGAAAAATTCAAAGGCGCATATTCCGCCGGATTTGATCCCGACCTGCATTTGCAAGCCGTCGGCGTGGCGAATCAAACGACAATGCTTCGCGGCGAAACCGAGGAAGTCCAACGCCGGATCAAACAGGCCATGATTAAAAAATACGGCGAGGCCGAGATTGAAAAACATTTCCGTTTCTTCGACACGATTTGCGGCGCGACGCAGGACCGCCAGGATGCGCTCGAAAAAATGCTCTTCGATCCGCCGAACCTGCTCATCGTCATCGGCGGTTACAATTCGTCGAATACGTCGCACCTCGCGGAAATGGGCGAAGCCAAATTGCCGACCTATTTCATCAAGAACGCGGCGAAAATGGAATCGGACAAATTGATCCGCCATTACAACCAGCATTTGCACAAGGAAGTCGAGACGCGCGACTGGCTGCCGTCCGGCAAAATCACCGTCGGCGTGACGGCAGGAGCGAGTTGCCCGAACAATTTGATCGAAGACACGATTCGCCGCTTGTTTGAAATGCGCGGAATTTCCGTTCAGGAGCTGCTCAAAAATTAAGATGAATTTCATGTTGACAAATGATGATAATTGCATCATTTTTGAGTCATGAGAATGACAGTTGAAATTGAAGAAAAAACTTTGAACGAATTGGCGAAAGTCACTGGCATCAAAAAAAACAGTCCCGCCGTGGCTTTCGCCGTCAGAGATTTCATCAATCGGAAAAAGGCTAAAGATTTTGGCCGGATGTTGCGGGAGGGCAAATTTGATTATCCGGCCACGAACGAAGAAATCGAGGAGCGGGACATTTAATGGTGCTCGTGGATTCATCCGTATGGATTGAGGCGTTGCGCCGGGACGGTCGTCTCGACGTGAAGCTCGCGCTCGAAAATCTTTTGGAGGAATACGAAGCTACATTTTGTGGAGCGGTGAAGCTTGAAGTTCTCGGCGGCGCGCGCGTTCAGGAACGCGAAAAACTTGAAACGCATTTCAGTCGGATTCCTTATCTCCCCATGAAAGACACAGCGTGGAATTCGGCGAAAAAGCTCGCGTGGCGTTTGCGCGACCGTGGCTGCGTCACTCCGTGGAACGACATTTTGATCGCCGCGCTCTCACACGACGCCGTTTGCCGCATTTATGCCGTGGACAAACATTTTGAAATGATGCGCGACGCCGGCGCGGGAATTCTTCTTTACCAGCCAGGCTACGGCGGCGCTTATAATCCTAATTGAGGTGGTCGCTGTTTTTTCATTTCGCATTTTTCATTTTTCCTTTTTAATTGTCCAATGCCGCGCACGCGACAAGAACTCGAACAGATCGAACGCCAAATCCTCGCGCCCTACGCGCAATTCAGCGGCGACTCGCGCGGACGCGAATTTCCCGAATCGCCGCCCGAATGGCGCACGCAATATCAACGCGACCGCGACCGCGTCATCCATTCGCGCGCCTTCCGCCGGCTTGAATACAAGACGCAGGTTTTTCTCAACGGCACCGGCGACCATTTGCGCACGCGGCTCACGCACACAATTGAAGTCGCCGCCATTTCGCGAAACATCGCCAGCGCGCTGAAATTAAACACGGACTTGGCGGAAACCATCGCGCTCGCGCACGACCTCGGCCATTCGCCGTTCGGCCACAAAGGTGAAACAGTTTTGGCGCGACTGATGAAAGGCCACGGCGGATTCGAGCACAATCAACACAGCCTGCGCATCGTCGAGCAACTCGAACAAAAATATCCGAATTTTCCCGGCTTGAATTTGTCATGGGAAGTTCGCGAAGGACTCGTCAAACATCAAACCGCTTACGACCATCCTGAACGACGCAAAGGTTTTGACGCGAAAAATTCCTCGCTCGAAGCGCAAATCGCCAATCTCGCCGACGAGATCACTTATTACAGCCACGATTTGGACGACGGACTTGATTCCGAATTGCTTTTGGAAAAAAATTTGATTCAAGATGTCCGCGTTTTCGCGCAAGCCGCGCGGCTTGTGAAAAAGGAATTTGGCAATTTGCCCGACGAATCGCGCCGCTATTTTATCATCCGCACCATCATTGATTTGCAAATCCACGACGTCGTTGAAAACAGCGAGCGGCTGATTCTGGCGGCGAAAGTCAATTCAGCCGACGATGTCCGCCGTTTTCCGAAAGCGTTGATTCAACACAGTTCCGCGCGCCGTGAACTCAATTTGGAGTTGCGCGATTATCTTTACAAAAATCTATATTACAATCCCGTTGTCCATCAGCCGAACTTGCGCGCCGTGAAAATGCTGGGGCAACTTTTCAAATACTTTCTCAAACACCCGAAGGAAATGGGCCAGGGCGCGCGAAATCGCGTCAAAAAAATCGGCCCGCACCGCGCCGTGTGCGATTACATCGCCGGCATGACCGACCGCTACGTCATGCTCGAATACCAGAAGATTTTCGGCGAAACTTTTCGGGTGGGGCGAGACTCCGTCGAGCCGTAATCAAATTTTTGTAGGAGACGAGGTAACGAGTCTCAATTCAATTTAAGTCAGAGACTCCTAACGTTGTCTCCTACAATTTGACAAGAATTTCGTCCGAAAAAATTTCCGCGAGCAATTGCGAAACTGTTTTGGTCTGATTCGGCAAAATCAATTCCGGGGCTATTTCACTCAACGGCTGCAAAACAAATTTCCGCAAATGCGCGCGCGGATGTGGCAAGATCAATTCCGGCGAATTGCACGCTTCATTTCCAAACGCAATCAAATCCAAATCCAACGAACGCGGCTCGTTCAAAACCGTTTTCGGCGCGCGTCCAAATTCTATTTCCAGCTCGCGCAGTTTTTTCAGCAACGACTCCGGCGTTTCATTCTCTTTCGGAATCAAACCAACGACTGTATTGACAAATTTCGGCGAATCCGCCGGACAATTCACGGGCGACGTTTGCCACAGCGAAGATTTGAGAATTGGCTCGTCGGAAAACTTTTGCAGCCGCGCCATTGCATCCAAAATTATTTTTCTAGAATCGCCAAGATTTGAACCAAGCGCAATAATTGCAAGTTTGTAAATTTCTGAATTCCGAATTCTGGATTCTGAATTCATTTCAGCCCCAAAACGTCCTGCATGTCGTAAATTCTCGGTTTTTGTTTGACGACCCAAAGCGCCGCGCGCAACGCGCCGTTGGCAAAAGTGTCGCGACTCGACGCTTTATGCGTGAGTTCGAGTCGTTCGCCGTTGTTCGTAAAAATTACGGTATGATCGCCAACAACGTCGCCGCCGCGAATCGAATGAATTCCAATTTCCGCTGCCGTGCGTTCGCCAACAATGCCGACGCGCCCGTGCCGCGCGGATTTTTCTAATTGCAATTTCCGAACGTCCGCCAGAATTTCCGCCAATGATTTTGCCGTGCCACTCGGCGCGTCCTTTTTTAGGCGATGGTGCATCTCGACGATTTCCAAATCGAAATCGTCGCCAAGAATTTCTGCGGCTTTACGCGTGAGCCAAAATAAAGTGTTCACGCCGGTTGAAAAATTGGATGCGAGGACAATTGGAATTTCCGATTTCCGATTTCCGATTTCCGATTTTTCTTTTTCCGAATGGCCGGTTGTGCCAATCACAACCGCTTTTTTATTTTTCGCGCAGACTTCGACAATTTTTGGCGTTGCTTCGTGCGAACTGAAATCAATCACCGCGTCGGTTTTGGAAATGACGGAGGACAAATCATCGCCGCGATCAATCGCCGCGACTATTTGCAAATCACGAAAGTTTTTCGCGCACGAGACGAGCGCCTGTCCCATGCGGCCTTTCGCGCCAGTTATGATTATGCGAGTCATTTTTTTCACCGCAGAGTCGCAGAGACGCAGAGTGGAATAAAAGAAAATTTTCCCTGCGCCTCTGCATCTCGGCGGTTAAATTATTCCAAAACGCCGCAGCGTTTCAAGGTTGTGCGCAGCACGTCCCAATTTTTCGGGTTCATCGGCACGAGCGGCAGGCGATATTCTTCCTCGATCATTTTCATCATCGCCAGCGCGGCTTTCACCGGCGTCGGGTTTGTTTCGATGAACAAATCCTTGAACAACGGATAAAATTTCTCGTGCAATTTCATCGCCGCAGAAATTTTTCCCGTCGAAAACAATTTCACCATTTGCGAGACTTCTTTGGGAATCACGTTGGATGCGACGCTGATGACGCCTTGCGCGCCGACGGCCATGAACGGCAGCGTCAGCGAATCGTCGCCGCACATGATTTCAAATTTCGACGGCGTGGCCGCGCGCAATTGCGAAACGCGGTCGCAGCTTCCGCCGGATTCCTTGATGCCGACGATATTTTTGCAATCCGTCGCAAGCCGTTTCACGGTTTCAATTCCGATTTCAATTCCACAACGACCGGGAATGCTGTAAAGCGCGATGGGCAATTTTGTGCTTTTGGAAATCGCTTTGAAATGTTGATACAAACCTTCCTGCGTGGGTTTGTTGTAATACGGCGCGACTTGCAGCGAGCCGTCCGCGCCGGCTTTTTCGGCGGCTTGCGTCAGTTCGATGGCTTCGCGCGTCGCGTTCGCGCCGGTGCCGGCGAGCACTTTGATTTTGCCGGCGGCAAATTTCACCGCGAGTTCGATGACGCGGACGTGCTCCGCGCAATCGAGCGTGGGCGATTCGCCGGTCGTGCCGACGGGCACAATGCCGTCCACGCCGCCTTTGATTTGAAACTTGATCAAATTTTCAAAAGCGCCGTCGTCAATCGCGCCGTTGCGGAACGGCGTGACAATTGCAGTGTAAGTGCCGGTGAACATAATTTATGCGGCGGAGAAAATCGCCGAAAAAAGGCTGTTTGGCGAGAGAAATTGATTATTTCCAAAACGGATCGCCGGCCAGCGTTGGCCGAACATCCGCAGCGCGCGATAAATCGTCCACGCAAATTGCGGAATCGAGGCGAGGTCGGGCAGATAATTTTGCGGTGCGATGATGATTCCCTTCGCGATGTCGCTGCGAAAACGCAACGGCATTTGCAATTGAAACGTCGCCGTCAATGTCGAAGAAACGGTTCATGCTGCGGCATAATTCCAATCGCAACTTGCGTCGCGCCGCAACGTTGCTTAATTTTTCCGCGTTTGAAGAAGAACGACCGTCCTGAAATTCCGCGCAAGACGATTTATCGCCTTTCGATTTATCTGCGCTGCCTCGCGCGATTGCACGAGAACGGCATCGGCACCGTTTCGAGCGAAGCGCTGGCAAAAGCCGCCGGCGTCAAGCCCACGCAACTGCGCAAAGACCTCGCGTATTTCGGCACGTTCGGCACGCGCGGCCTCGGTTACGACGTGACGGATTTGTTCAAAAAAATTTCCGAGGAACTCGGCACGTCGCGATTGCAACCGGTGATTCTCGTCGGCGTCGGACATTTGGGGCTCGCGCTGGTTTCGTATCGCGGATTTGAGAAGGAAGGATTTGAGATTGTTGCCGCGTTCGACGCAGAACCGCGCCGCAAGCGTGACAAGGAAATCAAGCAGCCGATTTACGGCATGGAACAATTGCCGGAATTCGTCCAAAAACAAAATGTCAGAATGGCCATTCTCACCGTGCCCGCCGCCGCCGCACAGGAAGTGGCGAATCAACTCATTCAATCCGGCATCACGGGCATTTTGAATTTCTCGCCCATCGTGCTTTCCGTGCCCGAAGAAGTCATGGTCAACAACGTGAATCTCGCCATCGAACTGGAAAACTTGAGTTATTTCACGCAGGAATAATTATTCCTTCTTCGCCGTTTTAACTTCGATGTAAAGGTCACGCAACTGTCGCGGTGAAACAGTTGAAGGTGAATTGGTCATCAAGTCCGTGCCCTTCGCGGTTTTTGGAAACGCAATCACGTCGCGGATGCTCGGCGTGCCGCAAAGAATTGCAATCAAGCGGTCGAAGCCCAGCGCGATGCCGCCGTGCGGCGGTGCGCCGTATTTGAAGGCATCGAGCATGTAGCCAAAACGTAATTTCGTTTCTTCCGGCGAAATCGCGAGCAGTTCTTCAAAAATAGTTTTCTGCACATCGGGCTGATGAATGCGGATCGAGCCGCCGCCAAGTTCCACGCCATTCACCACGATGTCGTAATGCTGGCCGCGAACTTTTTTCGGATCGGTCTTGAGCATCGGAATATCCTCGGCCACGGGCGCGGTGAACGGATGATGGCTTGAATACCAGCGGTTCTGCTCGCGATCAAAACCGAGCAGCGGAAATTCAATGACCCAGAGAAAATTAAACTGGTCGGCGGGAATCACCAGCTTCCCCTGCCCTTTCAAAACGTCGGCGCAATAGAGGCGAATCTTGCCGAGAATTTCGCAGGCGTTGAGCCATTGGTCGGCGGCGAACAAAATCAAATCGCCTTCTTCAATTTTCAGTTTGGAAGTGAGCGCGGCTTTTTCGGCGTCGCTGAAAAATTTCACGATGGGCGATTTCCATTCGCCGTTTTCAACCTTGATGAACGCGAGGCCTTTTGCGCCGAAACTTTTTGCGTTTTCGGTCATCGTTTCAATCTGGCCTTGCGTCGCGCCTGCCATTCCTTTTGCGTTGAGAGCTTTCACAACGCCGCCGTTCGCAATCGCACCGGAAAAAACTTTGAAACTGCTTGCGCGAAATTCTTCCGTCAAGTCCGCCATTTCCATGCCAAAGCGCGTGTCGGGCTTGTCAATGCCGTAACGGTTCAGCGCTTCTTCAAAACTGATTCGCTTGAACGGCGTCGGCACGTCAATGTTCAGCGCGGTTTTCCAAATGCGTTTCAGCAAGCCTTCGATCAAATTGTAAATGTCTTCGCGTTCGATGAACGACATTTCAATGTCCACTTGCGTGAACTCCGGCTGGCGGTCGGCGCGCAAATCCTCGTCGCGATAGCAACGCGCGAGCTGGAAATATTTTTCCACACCCGCGACCATCAGGATTTGTTTGAACTGCTGCGGCGATTGCGGCAGCGCGTAAAAAGTTCCCGGCTCGCGCCGGTTCGGCACGAGAAATTCGCGTGCGCCTTCGGGCGTGGATTTGAACAGCGTCGGCGTCTCGACTTCGAGAAAACCTTGTTCGTCCATATAACTGCGCGTGGCGATGGCGACTTTGCTGCGCAGTTTCAGATTGCGCGCCATTTCGGGACGACGCAAATCGAGATAGCGATATTGCAAGCGCAATTCCTCGTTCACCTTGTTGGCGATTTCGGGATCATCAACCGGAAACGGCAAAACTTCCGCCATGTTCAAAACTTCGAGCGCGTTCACGCCGACTTCAATTTCGCCGGTCGGAATTTTGGAATTATTTGTTCCAGCCGGACGTTGACGGACTTTGCCGGTGATACTGACGACACATTCGCTGCGCAGCGACGCGGCGCGTTCAAAAAGTTCCTTTGGCAAATCGGATGGATCGAAAACTGTTTGCGTGCGGCCTTCGCGGTCGCGGATGTCAATGAAGATGAGTCCGCCGAGATCGCGGCGGGAATGAACCCAGCCGGAGAGCGTGACGGTCTGCCCGATATGTTGTGGGCGCAGTTCGTTGCAATGATGCGTGCGTTTCATGTAAAAGTTCGCCGATGCGAACGTTGATGTTGGCAGGGAACGCCAAACATTTCAAAGTAAAAGCGGAGCAAGCCGACATCTGAAATTATTCCGGCGAAAGCGCGTAAAATTCTTCAAGCAAAATTGCAAAGGTGTTCAGCGATGGGCGCCTTTTTTTGAAAATAAGTTTTTATTTATCTTCTTGTAAACTCACCGCATTGGTTTCAGATTGAAAAAACTTAATCAATTCTGGTTTGATAAAATAAACTTCGTCAGGTCTGATTTTGGGCGGCTTTTCTGATTCAATTTTCCGCACTGTCTCATAAAGCGGTTTTATATGAACAAATTCTGTCGGGTCTGTTTTTTGTATTGCTTCGATATATTTCTGGCTGACTTGATAATAAGCCAAAATATCATCACAAAAATATTCGTGAACCACATCAGGGTCAATCAGCCCGTGTTCTTCATCGTAACCCAAGGTGTCAAAAAAACCCAAAATTTCGTCAAGTGCGTCAGTATTATTAGTGACAGAATTCCAATTGTCTTTTGAAAGATATTCTAGAATTGCAATTCCTGCCAATGCCCGTCTCTTGGTCATGTGCTCAAATTTGTCGTCGTAGCTTTTAATAAGAGCAGTGTCGTATTTTGAATTGGTTGGCTGGCTGTCATTACTTTGTATAACTACATCTCTTCCGGCTTGTATGACTCCTTGTGAATTATTGGCCGACTGCGAAACCGCAGGAGATTGTTTGTTAATGAGAGGCGCAACCAAGCTCAAAATTGCTGCAATAATAATTGCAGCTCCTCCAATCAAAGCTGCTTTAACTCCAACTGACAACGGTTTCTGTGACATAATGGATAAATTTTCTAAAATTTATACGCAACTAGCCGAGTGTTGAATTGCAAATTTGCGATCCATTACGATTCTCGGATTTTACGTTGCGATTGGCAAAATGTTTTATCGAAAGAATTTAGCCCGTTAAGAATCACGTCTTTGATTTGACGATTCGGCGCGCGGCTGTTAAACATTTTGCGATGCTCCGCGCGCTTCAACTTTTATGACCACGGCCAAAAAACCGAAATTTTCCCGCATCCTGCTCAAGTTGAGCGGCGAGTCGCTCGGCGACGCGAACGGCGTCGGCATTTCGCCCGAAGCGGTGCAGCACATGGCCGGGCAGATCCGCGAGGTGCGCGAACTCGGCGTGCAGGTGGTCGTGGTCGTCGGCGGCGGGAATATTTTTCGCGGCTTGAGCGGCAGCGAGCGCGGCATCGAGCGCGCGACGGGCGATTACATGGGCATGCTCGCGACGGTCATCAACGCGCTGGCGTTGCAGGACGCGCTGGAAAAACTCGGCTCACCCACGCGTGTGCAAAGCGCCATCGTGATGTCGCAAATTGCCGAGCCGTTCATCCGGCGTCGCGCGGTGCGGCATTTGGAAAAAGGGCGCGTGGTGATTTTCGGCGGCGGCACGGGCAATCCGTATTTTTCCACGGACACGGCTGCCGCGCTGCGCGCGAATGAAATCGGCGCGGAAGTGATTTTGAAGGCGACGAAAGTGGACGGCATCTACGACAGCGATCCAAAGAAAAATCCGAAGGCGAAGCGGTTTGCGGAAATTTCCTATCTCGACGCGTTACAAAAGCAATTGAAGGTGATGGATTCAACGGCGTTCTCGCTTTGCATGGACAACAAAATGCCGATCATCGTTTTTGATTTTAACAAGCCGCACAATTTGAAACGCGTCGTGCTGGGCGAAAAAGTCGGCACGCTCGTGACGGGCTGACGCAAAAACATTGACGGGAAAAACTCTGGATTGTAGATTACGCGCCCGTTTGATTCCAGAGTAGCTCAATGGTAGAGCACGCGGCTGTTAACCGTGATGTTGTAGGTTCGAGTCCTACCTCTGGAGCCAATCCGTGCCATAGAAAAAACTTTGTTTCTCCGATTTCCCTTAAATCCTATCATTTAGATTTCTGAAATGTCTTTCGGCAGCTCACTGCTATTAAAATCCTGCGGGTCTTGCAATGATTTGAACTTGTTTAAATAAGTCCGTAAAAAACTTCGTATTTCAAAGAAAAGCATGCTGCCAGCGGCGAAAATGAATGCTCCGGCAAGAATTTCCCATATTATTGTTGCGTCCATGAAACTTGGTAAGAGCTTATTGCTTGCCAGAGTGCCGGCAACGGCCTGATATGTGTTTCGATTTTTCATGGGACTGACATTCCTTAAGGAACGCGTCTGTCGGCATTGCATTTGCTTAAGTAAAAATGGATTCAGGCAGTGGCTAACTCTCTTCGGCTACCCAAAAACGATGGGCCGATTTTGGACACCATTGTCTGAATCCGATAATTTTGGTTCAAAATCTGGACCCAATCCGTGCCGACAATGTTTATCCGGCGAATAAACGAATTCAAAAATGCGGAGCACCGGCTCTCTCGGTCGTGCCGAAGATTTGGATTGGAGACGATGACGCCCGACTCCGAAATTTTTTATCTCAAAGAACTTTTCATCAAAATCAATTCAACATAGAGTGAAAACATGTCTTCAAGAATGTCCGCCTATGCGTCAAGCGCAGGACAATATTCAATTGAAAAATTTCCGGCTCGAAAAATCAAAGAGAAATTTTTTGGTTTCATTCGCTGTTTTCCGCGCCGAATCGCGTTGATTATTCTGGCATGTTCCATCGCGGCACCTTTGGCTCTTGCCGGCGAACGGCTCACGCTTAATTTCAATCCCGATTGGAAATTCATCAAGGCCGACCCGCAGGGTGCGGAGGCTTTGGATTTCGACGACAGCGGCTGGACGACCGTTTCCGCGCCGCACACTTACAACGACGTGGACACGTTCGATGATTTTTCGCTGCCCGGCCATCGCGGCGAGCAAAATCAATGGGGCGGCCGGACGTGGTATCGCAAATCATTCGTTACGCCGGAATCATGGCGCGGAAAAAAAGTTTTCATCGAATTTGAGGGCGTGCGGCAGGTTGCCGAAGTTTATTTGAACGGAAAATTTCTCGGCGTCAGCAAAACCGGCTTCATTCCGTTTGGATTTGATTTGACGCCCGGCTTGCACCTCGGCGCGACCAATGTGCTCGCGGTCATGTGCGACAACCGTTTCATGAAAGACCCGCTGGACGACGGAGGAGAAAACCTCGCGCAACTTTCCGCGAAAGTGAACGCGGCAATTCCTGACGATGTGAATGAAATTCAGGCCGATCAAATTCCGTGGAATAACCCGCACTGGCATCCGGCGCATGGCGGCATTTATCGCAACGTCCGGCTTTACGTCACCGATCCGCTGCACATTTCGCTGCCACTTTACAGTTTTTTGAAAACGACCGGCCCTTACGTTTATGCGACCGACATTTCCGAAAAATCCGCAAAAATAAATCTGGAAGCGCCGGTTCAAAACGAACGCGCCGAAAATGCCAACGCCGAACTACGCGTTGAAATTTTTGATCATGACGGCAAATCTGTTTTGACCTTGAATCAGAACAAAAAAATTGCCCCGGGCACCAGCTCGCAATTTAATTTGTCCGGCACA
>DASYAA010000136.1:0-5238 GCA_036501565.1 Verrucomicrobiia bacterium | reverse complement strand
CATCATGTCGCACGCGGACTTTGTTCATTTACATTTGCACACCGAGTATTCATTGCTCGATGGCGCGTGCCGTCTGGACCGGCTCATGGAAAAGGCGCATGAACTGAAATTTCCTGCGCTCGCCGTCACCGACCATGGCGTGCTTTACGGCGCGATTGATTTTTACAAGGAAGCGCGTGAAAAAGGGATCAAACCCATCGTCGGCTGCGAGGTTTATGTCGCGCCCGGTTCGCGGCTCGAAAAAAAACAGGGCAGCGGCACGCGCGATATTTATCATCATCTCGGTTTGCTCGCGAAGGACGAGACCGGCTACAAAAATCTCATCAAACTCACGACCGCCGCGCATCTCGAAGGCTATTATTACAAGCCGCGCATTGATAAAGAAATTCTCGCGGCGCACAGCGAAGGTTTGATCGCGATGTCCGGCTGTCTCGCCAGCGAAATTCCCGATTTGATCATGAAGGATCAATTGGACAAGGCGCGCGATGCGATTGATTGGTTCAAGCAAACGCTCGGCGCAGAAAATTTTTTCCTCGAATTGCAAAATCACGGCATCGCGGAGCAAGCGAAAGTTAATAAACATTTGATTAAATTCGCGAAAGATTTTGGATTGAAACTTGTCGCGACGAACGACGTTCATTACGTCAACAAAAGCGATTCGCACGCGCACGATTGTCTCGTCTGCATTGGCACGCAGGATTTGTTGAGCAATCCCAAGCGCATGGGCGCGAGTTATGCGCCGGAACAATTTCATTTGCGCTCGGCGGAAGAAATGAAAGCGCGCTTCGCCGAAATGCCCGAAGCGGTCAAAAATACTTTGGAAGTCGCGGAGAAATGCAATTTGGAAATTGAATTCGGCAAACTGCATTTCCCGGTTTTTCATCCGCCGGAGCATTTCACGCGCGAAGGTTATTTGCGGCAATGGCTCGCGGAAGGGTTGTTTCGCCGCTACACGATTCATGCGAAAGCTGAAGGCAAAGAATTTGTTGTCGAGAAAATTGACGAACCAAGTCGGCTGCCGACGTTCGATTCAAAAAATCCAAATGAAACAGAAGCGCTCAAAGTCGTCATGGATCGTTTGCAAACCGAACTTGGCGTCATCGAAAAAACCGGATTCATTTCATATTTCTTAATCGTCGGCGATTTCATTCGTTACGGCCGCAGCAAGGGAATTTCCTGCGTCGCGCGCGGCAGCGCCGCCGGTTCGCTCGTCACGTATCTGCTCGAAATTGCGAACGTTGACCCGATTCGTTACGGACTTCTCTTCGAACGATTTCTCAATCCCGAACGCGTAAATCCGCCGGACATTGACATTGATTTTGCCGACGACCGGCGCGCCGACGTCATCAAATACGTTTCTGAAAAATACGGAAAAGATTCCGTCGCGCAAATCATCACGTTCGGCACGATGGGTGCGAAATCGGTCGTGCGCGACGTCGCGCGCGTGATGGGTTTGGGCTACAGCGACGGCGACCGGCTCGCAAAAATGATTCCGTTCGATCTGAAAATGACGCTCGAAAAAGCGCTCAAGCAATCGCCCGAACTCAAGGCCGCCTACGAAAACGAAGACGTCACGCGCGAGCTGATTGATACCGCGCTCATTCTCGAAGACATCACGCGCAACGCGAGCGTCCACGCCGCCGGCGTCGTCATCGGCGACCAGCCGCTCGTGAATTTATTGCCGTTAAAACAGGACGAAGATGGCGCTCTCGTAACGCAATACTCGATGAATCCCGTCGGCGACTTGGGTTTGTTGAAAATGGATTTTCTCGGGCTAAAAACGCTGACGGTAATCCGCAACACCTGCGAAATGGTCCGGCACATGCAAGGAGTTGAAATTGACATTGACCATTTGCCGCTCGACGACGCGAAGACTTACGACCTGCTGAACAAGGCGGAAACGCTCGGCGTTTTTCAACTGGAATCCGGCGGGATGCGTGATTTGTGCCGCAAATTTCAGATCAGTTCAGTCGAACACATCACCGCGCTCATCGCGTTGTATCGTCCCGGCCCGATGGAGTTGATTCCCGAATTCATCAAGCGCCGACATGGTGAAATTGAAATTAAATATGAGCATCCATTGCTTGAACAAATTTCCAAAGAGACTTACGGCATCCTGATTTATCAGGAGCAGGTGATGCAGGCGACGCAATTGCTCGCCGGCTTCACGCTCGGCGCGGCGGATATTTTGCGCCGCGCGATGGGCAAGAAAAAGGTCGAGGAAATGCAGAGCCAGCGGGAAAAATTTGTGAAGGGCTGCGCCGCGACAAATAAAATCCCCGCCGCGAAGGCGAACGCCATTTTCGATTTGCTCGAAAAATTCGCCGGTTACGGTTTCAACAAATCGCACGCGGCGGCTTACGCTATCGTCGCTTATCAAACCGCGTATCTGAAGGCGAATTATCCCGTGGAATTTTTCTGCGCGATGATGACGAACGACATGACGAACACGGAAAAGTTGAGCGAATACATCGCCGAGTCGCGCGAATTCGGCATCGAAGTTTTGCAGCCGGACGTGAACGAGAGCGAAATGTTTTTTGCACCCGCGCGCGAAGGAAAAGCAATCCGTTTCGGCCTCGTGGCCATAAAAAATGTCGGCGAAGCGGCGGTCGAGGCGATTTTGAAAGCGCGCAAAGAAAATGGAAATTTCAAATCGCTTTCAGAATTGTGTGAACGCGTGGATGGCCGTTCGTTGACGCGAAAAACCATCGAGGCTCTTGTCAAAACCGGCGCGTGTGATTCTTTCGGGCAAACACGCGCAACTTTGTTCGCTCAGATTGAACGCACACTTTCCCGCGCCGCGAGCATTCTTTCCGACAAACAAAAAGGCCAAAGCTCGCTCTTTGGCGCACTGGAGGAAAAAGCGCCGCCGATGCCCGATGCCATTTCCAATCTGCCGGAATGGCCGCAGCACGAATTGCTCGCGCATGAAAAAGAGCTTTTAGGATTTTACGTCACCGGCCATCCGCTCACGCCGTTCGTTCCGATTCTGGAAAAATATACTTTGACGAACACGGCGAAACTTTCCGAATTGCCAAACCGTAGTTTGACGCGCATCGGCGGGATGATCTCGGCAGTCACGCATGGCTTCTCCAAAAAATCCGGCAAGCCGTATTCGATGGTGACGCTCGAAGACTTGGAAGGCTCGGTGCAATTGCTCGTAATGAACGAACACGAAAAGTTTCGTCCGCTGCTGGAAATGAATAAAGCGATTCTGGTCATTGGCGAAGTCAGCACCGGCGAGGACAAGCCGAAGATTTTCCCGCAGGAAATTCTGCCGCTCGAAGACGCTCCGAAAAAATTCACGAAGCAAGTCCATCTGCGATTGCACACGGCGCATTTGAAGCCGGAGCAATTGAACGCCGTGACCGAACTCGTCGCGGCGCATCCGGGCAAATGTCCGCTGCTGCTTTGCTTCATGCAGCCCGGCGGCGGGATTGTTTTCATGGACACGAGCGAGCGTTTCAGCGTCACTCCGTCGCTGAAATTGCAGCATGAGGCCGACGCGCGTTTTGGCGAGGAAACTTATTACGCGAAAGTGGACATGACTTTGCCGGAGCGCCAATCACGTTGGCCGCGCAAAGCAGAATCCAACGGCGAGGAATGACCAGTCCGCTTTCAGCTTATTTCTCGGGTCATAATGCGTTTCAAGGCGGTGTTTGGACGCGGTAAAAGCGTTGCGGCTGGGCGAATGCATTCGTGTCGGTAACTTGCAGTGACCCGCCCGTTCCGGTGACATTGGTAGTCAACAGAGTATTCCAGACTCCGAGCGTCAAATCGCTGCTCCATTGCACCCTATAAGAACCGAGAGCGATACTGGTGAAAGTCAAGTTCACATCGCTGCCGCTGATTTGAAGAGTGGTCAAGCCGGGCGTGGCCAACGCCTGTTTGAGCGCTTGTAGCAATGGGTCCGGCTGTCCGCTCTGATGATCTTGGGCAAGTTCCCAGATCATTACGCCGCCGAGACTGCGGTTCCTCGCATAGCTGACTTTGGATTGGCAAGTGCGTTGGTCGTCATAAGAAATGAACATATCATTCGCCGGGTTTGAATTGGTGATACTAAGATAGGCTGCCTGCGCACTGTTATCCCAGTGGTAGAGATTCGATTGATAATAACCGGCCATGATTGCGGTATAATCAGGAGTAGTTACTGTCGGCGCATTAGTCCATGATTGCCGTGGCTGCGTGACGCCACCCGTCGAAGTGCCGCTGCCGCCAGTCCAAACGTATCCATAGAAGGCGATACCGATGCCAAGTTTGTTTGGATTGACGCCATTGGCTATAAAATTATTAACAGCACCATCTACGGAAGGAACCAAACCGCCAGTGCTGGGAAAGCGATAACCGCCATCGTAAATAGGCGAATTAAACCATGTCACCCAGCCTTCATACGGGCCGGATAAATCGTAAGTCATTATATTTATTTGATCGAACTGATTTTGCAGCGCCGCAAACATGACATATTCCGCAGTGACCGGATCTCCATAAGGCGGATAGGCGCCAGCGGCAACCGTCAGTAATTTGTGTTGCGAAAATGCATTTAACGCAGTTCGCAGTCCGTTCACTAAATTCGTAAATTGTCCTGCATCCGATGCTGGTAGCGGTTCCCAATCAATATCCACGCCATCGTAACCACGCGTTGCCATAAAATTTGTGAGGCTGTTGATAAAAACAGGCAGGTTGGCAATGCTCGTCGCGCCTTGAAACGCGCTTTCACTGCTTGCGCCACCCACGCAAATAAGGACGGTCTTACCTGCGGCATGTGCGCGTGATACGATGTCTGTGGAATTGGCGATGGTAATGCCATTGCCGCTGCTATTTAAGGTACCGTCTGAATTTGGCACCAGCGAGAAATGGATGATGTGAGTAAGGGCGGTGAAATCAATATTGGAAGCGGGCATGGAACCTTGCTCCCATCCCGGGTAGTAGCCCGTACTCCAAAGATCAGCGCGAGCAATGAACGGAAAGATAAAAAAAACCAATACTGTGAGAAACGCCTGCTGCTTCATCCACAAAAATTTGAAATTAATATATGTGACTTGCAAAACAAAAATAGCTTTGACCCATTCGTCGGATTATTTATGCACGGTGGTCACACTTTGCAATTTATAAAAATCTGGATTAGGAGGCGTATTAATGTTTCCTCTAATCGGCCATGCCGTGCGACTGTCGGTCAGTTTATAAATCTCAGAATGGCCGTCGCAAAATGAGAGTCCATAGCCTCGATTATGCCGCATG
>DASYAA010000135.1:0-21915 GCA_036501565.1 Verrucomicrobiia bacterium | reverse complement strand
CGGTAATTTGCATTGAAGCGTTGCGACACCAGGATATTCCGTCCAATCCCGGCTTTCTCAAACCCGATCCTGCCATCGGTCTCGAACCTGTCACAAAATTTCAACGCGCGGCATTGACGCATGTGATGAGCAACTCCTTCGGCTTCGGCGGCAACAACGCGGTTCTCATTTTTTCAAAACCCGAAACCATTCCGCTGACTCGCGCGCCAGAATCCAAACCGATGGCCGTCACCGGCTTGGGTGTCATCGGGCCGGGCGCAATTGCCGAACGTGAAATCGAAAAGCCGTTGCCGCCGGGAAAAGTTCTCGTTCACAGTTGCGGCGCGCTGGCGGACACCGCGCTACTCACGCCGAACCAGCGTCGGCGTTTTGGCCGGCTCGTGCAGATGGCGTTGATCGCCGCGCGGCGCAGTCACGCGCCCGATCCTTCGCAACGGCTCGCTGTGGCCATCGGCACGGGTTTGGGTTGTCTCGAAGACGCCGGAATTTTTTTAGAAAATTTGATTTCCAAGGACGAACGCGAACCGATGCCCGCGCGCTTTCCCAATTCAGTTCACAATGCGCCTGCCGCGCAAATTGCGATTGACCAAAATGCGTGCGCCATGAATTCCGCGCCGACAATGGGCGAAATTTCCTTCGAGAGCGCGCTCTGGCAGGGAATGCGCCAACTGGAAATTGGCGAAGCCGATTGCGCGCTCGTTGGCGCGGTGGATGAATTGAACAAATATCCGCTGGCCATCGGCAAGCGCTGGAAATTGTGGAACGAAAGAACAATTCCCGGCGAAGGCGCGATGGTGGCGAGTTTGACGCGGACGGAAAATTCCGCGACGCCGCTCGCGCGCGTGACTACCGTGCGGCTCGGTCGCTGGCGCAAACCGTTTGACGCGGAACGCGAAGCCGATTGGATCGCAACGGCGGCGGATTTGAAAAATGTGGGAATCATTTTGAGCGGCGTGGGTGGTTGGCCAGATTTGGATGAAAATTTTTCGGCGGTCGCGGCGGCGCTTTCAAAACGGGCCGGTCGGAAGCTCGAACATCAAACTTACAAACAACTCTGCGGCGAATTTCATTCCGCGTCCGCATTCGGATTTTCCGTGGCCGTGGAAATGGCGCGTGAGAAAAAATGCGGCGTGCTTCTTTACACCTTGTCGCCGCGCGGAGCCCAAGCCGTTTGTTGCATCCAGCCATGAGCCGATTTCACTTCGCCGCAATTCTTGCGCTGCTGCTTGGCGCGCTGACCCTGTGGTTGCACCAAGTTTTTCTCTTCGCAGTCGTTATTATTTTGTTTCTTGCCATTGTCGGTTTTGGCGTCGCGTTTCCGCAATCATGTTTTTTTGGAAAATTCATTTGTCGCGGAAAAAATTCGCAACGCTGCGTGGCGCTGACTTTTGACGACGGGCCGGACGCAAACGCGACGCCGCAATTATTGGATTTGCTGAAGGAAGAAAAAATCGCAGTGGCATTTTTTTGCGTGGGCAAAAAAGTCGCGGCGAATTCCGAATTGTCCGCGCGAATCGTGCGCGAAGGCCATCTGCTGCAAAATCATTCTTATGCGCACAGCAATCTCACAAATTTTTTTTCTATTGCGCGATTGCGGATGGAATTGACACAAACCCAGGCGGCGATTCGGGACACAGCGGGAATTGTCCCGCAATTTTTCCGTCCGCCGATGGGCTTGTCAAATCCGCGAATCTTTCGCGCGGCGCGGTCGCTAGATTTGAAAGTGATTGGCTGGACAATCCGCAGTTTAGACACGATTTTCACCGAGCCGGAAAAAATTGTGGCGCGAATTTCCAAACGGCTCGAATCGGGCACGATAATTTTGCTGCACGACGGCGACATTCCCGCCGAGCGTTTGGTGCTGACAGTGAAATTGCTTTTGGCAACCTTGCGCGAACGCGGTTATGATGTCGTGCGGCTGGATAAAATGCTCGAATGAAAAACTTTTTTATTTTCATGGCGACGATGTTCGCATTTGCAACGCTCGCGGCGGACAACGCGCCGTTGCAACCTGTGGCTGATCCGCAGCCGATTCTTCAAGATTTGCAGCGCAAAATGTCTTCGCTCGGCTCGGTTTATTTCGAGCTGACGCAGGAACGGCATTTGAAATTGTTCACCGATCCGTTGATTAGCGAAGGTTTCATGCTGATCGAACGTCCCGACCAAATCCGATGGGAAACCACCGCGCCATATCAGTCCATTCTGCTCGGCGACAAAAAATCGGTGGCGCAATTTGAGTTCACCGACGGCAAATGGGAAAAATTGAAGCTCGGCTTTCCGCAAATGTTGCAGCGCGTGATGGAGCAAATGTCGCTGATGAATCAAGGCAAGCTCGACGCGCTGACGGGCGACTACACAATTTCAGTTTCAACAAACAACGAGACAATTTTAACGCTCGTGCCGAAGGACGAAAATGCGCGCGCGGTTCTGGCGTCCATCGAAGTGAAAATGGCGCCGGATTTTTCCGCGACGCGCGAAGTCGTGATGAACGAACCGAACGGGGATTCCACGCGCATCATTTTTCACCGCGAAAAGCGCGACGTGAAATTTCCGGCGGGAACTTTTGATCAAACCAAACCGCTGGAAATTGCCGCCGTCAAGGCGGCCGTGGACAATGCACCGTAATTTGCTTTTTCTCTCATTGCTGCTGGCGGCGGGTTGTGCGACCACGCCGCCGCCGGAAAATTTATCGCGTGCGGCCATTTCGTTTCCCGCCGATGCGTTGATAATTCAGCGTGCGGTGCTGACGGCGCATGGAAGACAATTTACCTTGAACGGCTATCTTGCATTGAGCAAAACCGGTGGCAAGCGACTGATTATCACGGAAAATTTCGGCGCGGTGCTGGCGGACATTTTAATGAAACCGGGCGGGAAATTTTTTGTGATGCGGTCGAGCCAATTATTTAATCCGAAATGGATTCAGCAATATGTTGTCGCCGACATGGAATGTATTTTTGGCGATGCGGCGCAAAAAAATTGTGCTGGAAAAATGTTAAGCCCGATACATTTTGTGATTGAACGTCCCGGTTACACTTTGGATTTGCAAATTGTGGAAATCAAAACCGGCGCGCAATCGCCGCAACTGTTTGATGAAACGAAGCGAGGTTCGCCATGACAATGCAAAGTTCAATCACGGCTGCGCAAATCGGCGGCCATAAAAAAAACGCCGGTGGCGCAAATGTTTTTGAATTTTATTTTCGCGCAAATGACCCGGTTTTTGCCGGGCATTTTCCGAATCGCCCGCTATTGCCGGGAATCTTTCAGTTGGAAATGACGCGCGTCGCGGCAGAATCGGTTTTGAATTGCCCGCTGGCCGTTTTCGAAATTTGCCGGGCAAAATTTCAACGTCCCATTGTGCCGGATGAAATTGTGCGGCTGGAATTAAAATTGTCGGAAACGGACGGCTCGATTCAAGCTCGTGCAAATTTTTTTGTTGGCGAACAAACGGCGGGCGAAACGATTTTATTATTATGTCGCAAAAATTAAAAAAATGGCTCAAGCGGATTTTTTTCGGCGCGATTTTTTTTGCGCTGACCGGGTGGCTTGCGATTTTTTTGATTTTGCAACATTGCATCGCCAAACCGCCGCCGTTGCCCGCCGACATTTCAATAACATCGCTTACGCCGGAAGCGCGCGACGGAAAAATCTGGATCGGCAAATCGTGGGTCGGCCAGCGCGAAGGCTTGACCGTGATTTATCTGAAAGGCTCGCCGTTTGAAATCGGTTACGCCGACGGCGTTTTGATGCGCGACAAAATGCACACGCTCGAAAATGGGTTTCTCGAAATGATCCGTGGCTATGTGCCGCAGCATTGGGTCATGGAAGTTTTGAAAAACTACGTCATCTGGCGCAACCGGCATTTGAGCGATTTTATTCCGCAGGATTATCGAATGGAAATTTACGCCGCGTCGCTTGGTTCGGGAGACATTCATCCCGAAGAGGGAAATTTTTACAATCGCCTGCTGAATTATCACGCCGCGCACGACGTTTCCTACATGATGATTGACAATCCGTTCATCGCCGCGCGCGCGGGTTGCACGGCGTTCGGCGCATGGGGAAATGCGACGGCGAACGGCGATTTGATCACAGGCCGGAATTTTGACTGGGAAGCCGCCGAAGTTTTCAGCCGCGACCGCGTCGTGGAAATGTGCGAACCAGACGGGAAAATTCCTTTTATTTCTCTTTCGTGGGCCGGAATGACCGGCGTCGTCTCCGGCATGAACCGCGCAGGCGTTTCCGTTACGGTCAACGGCGCGCCGTCCAAATTGCCGAACACGACTGCGACGCCCGTCGCGATTGTCGCGCGCGAAATCATGGAACGCGCGCATAATTTGGATGAAGCGCTGAAACTTTTGCGCGACGCAAAAGTTTTCGTCTCGACCATCTGGCTCGTCGGCAGCCGCGCGGACGGAAAATTTGTCGTCGTCGAAAAAACTCCCGACGTGACGAACGTGCGCGAAGCCGAAGGCGATTCAATTGTCTGCCCGAACCATTTTGAAACAGCGGGATTGAAAGACGACGCGCGCAACACAAATTATATGGCCGGAGCCACTTCGGTTTCGCGTGAAGCGCGATTGAAAGAATTGCTGCGGCAATCGAATGGCAAAATTGATTCGAGGCTGGCCGTGAATTTTTTGCGCGATCGCGATTTGCCCGGCGGCATTTTTGCGGGCGACGGAAACCGCGCGACGTTGAACGCGTTCATCGCCACGCACGCGACGGTCATGGATTTGACCAGCAACATTTTTTGGGCCGCGTCACCGCCAAACCAGCTTGGAAAATTCGTCGCGTTCGACGTGAATGATTTTTCGCGCGAGCTGCCGGAATTGACCGTGCCTGCCGATCCGACTCTTGCTGACGGCGAATACGAACGCACGCGGCAGGCGCAACAATTTTTCGCCGACGGTCTGCGCGAATTGAAAAATAAAAACGCGCAGGCTGCGCTGGAATTGGCCGATAAAGCCGAAGCGTTGAATCCGGGTTTTTACCAGAACGCGACGTTGCGTGGTCGCGCGTTGCTCGCGCTAAACCGGAACGACGAAGCCGCGCAGTCGTTTGAAAAAGCGCTGGCGGAGCATCCGGCATTTTTGAAAGAGAAACAGGAACTTGAAATTCTGTTGCAACAAACCAAAAGCGCGAAGTAACTTTGCGCCGAAATCATGCGGGAAAATTACCGAATCACGCGAAGCTGGAAATTCATCCAGGCCATGCTGGGTTTTGGCGCGACGCTTTTTCTCGCGCTGCCTTATTTGCGCCGGACGCACGGCGTGAACCGTCTGCAGCCGTCGCAAAAATATCTGTTCGTCTCCAACCATGTCAGCCTGCTCGACACAATTTTGCTCGGCGGCCTTTGCTGGCGTTCCGGCTGTTATCCGATACTCACGCTGGGCGATAAAAATGTCTGGCACGCTTCCCGGCTGAAAAAAATCTTGAGCCGCAAGATCGGTTTTCTTGTCGAGCGCGGAAAATTGAATCCCGGACGCATCCGCGAGTTGCAGGAATTTGGCCGCTGCGGAAAAGAATTTCATCTGCTCGTTTTTCCCGAAGGCACGCGCGGCGACGGCATCAACGTCGGTCCATGCCAGCCGGGAATTTATTTTATCGCGCAGGAAGCGCGCGTGCCCATTGTGCCGGTGTTCATCGAAAATATGCAATGCGTTTCAACCAAAGCCGGACCGTTTCATCCCATCGGCGGTTTGCGAAAAATTGAAGTTCATTTTGGCGAACCGATTTTGCCTGAAAAATATCTCGATCTGCCGCGCGAAGAATTTCTGGAACTGGTGCAACAAAGCATCACGACGGCACGACAGTCGCAACCAGCAGCACATTTGAATCCCGTCCTGCGCCGGGTTTGATTTCAAATTTGGAGAAGCCTGCTTGCCGCAACGCAGCTTCCAATTCGGCGCGCGTTTGGAAATGCAAACCTTCCACTGTTTTATTGTGACCGAGGCGTGTCGCAATTTTTTCCCAGAAAGTCACGCGGCGATGCGCTGAATTTTCTGCGCGCGCAGCGTCGCGCAAAATTAATCGTCCGCCGGGACGCAACGCCTGCTGCGCTTTGTTCAGAATCAATTGCTGTTTCTCCGGCGTCCAGTAATGCAGCACGTCGAGCAGCAAAATCGCGTCGCACGCGGGATAGTCGCAGTTGAGAATATCGCAGGTTTCAAATTTGATTCGCGGCGATTCCGGCGCAGTGCGTTGGGCGACGCGAATTTTATTTTCATCGTAATCCAATCCGAGAAAACTCCGTTCGTCAGTGAATTGCGCCAGCCAGTGCGTCGCCACGCCGTAACCGCAGCCGAGGTCGAGCACAAATCCGTTGCGCATCACGACGGCATCGAGCGCGGCGAACATCGGGTCGGTCTTCATTTTCCAATGGACGAATTGCTCCACAAATTTTCCCTGATAGCGATAGAGCCGCTGCACTTTGCGGCGGACGACGTGCGGCGTGTTGATTTCGTCCAACTGTTTTTGCAGCGCGTCGCGAATAATTTTCTCGCAATGCTTCATCAACGCCGTCGCGCCGAGCGAATAATCAAAATTTTGCGGCGTGACGCGCGGCCACGCGCGGACGGTTGCGTGATACGGCTCGAACCAGTAGGCGTCGCGCGGCATGGCGGTGTTCGTGTCGCACAAAACGATTGGCAGAATTTCCTGATTCAATTCGACGGCAAGTTCAAACGCGCCGCGATGGAAGCGTTGCAAAAATCCGTCGGGCGAGCGCGTGCCTTCGGGATAAAAATGGACGGACGCGCCTTCAGCCAGTTTTTCGCGGCAGCGTTGCAACGTAATTTTTGGATCATTCGGATCAACCATGACGTGTCCAAGCAGTTTGCAGCCGATGCCGAGCATCGGTTCGTCGAACACGCGCTTCTTCGCCGTCTGCCGCACATCAGCGGGCAGGCTGACGACGAGCATCACGTCCACGGCGGACTGATGATTGCTGATGACGATGCACGGCGGCGAAAAAGTTTCGGGCGTGATGTTTTGAAATTCCAATTTGCCGAACGGCATCCATTTCACCACGCCGCGCGCCATCCAGCGCGTGGCGCGGCGCAATTGATCGTCGGCCGCGCGCGGAGAAATAATTTTTAGGATTGGCCGCAAAACATAATAGAGAAAAATCTGGCTGCCGCCAAGGTGAGCGAGCACCCAAAGCGTGCCGAGCGGATGCCACCAACGCGGTGCGCCGCGTGGCGGATTTTTGAACAGCAGCAAATCCATGCACGGCGGCGTGATGACGAGCGTCGCGGCGAACGCGCACGCCATGCCGAGCAGCACGGTCGTACCCATTGAAAACAAAACCGGATGCTTCGCGAAAATTAAAACTGCGAATCCAAAAATTGTCGTCAGCGCCGAAATCATCACCGATGCGCTGGTGGCGTGGATGCGCGGCGGATGGCCGCGCCATTCGTCGAGTTTGCTTGTCGCAAGAAACACGCTGTAATCCTCGCCGATGCCGATGATGAAAATCACGAACACACAGTTCATCATGTCAATCGGCAGTCCAAGCCAGCCCATCAATCCGAGCGTCCACAACAATCCGACGAGCAGCGGCAGCAGCGTGGCGACGACGAGTTCTACCGAGGCGAGCGCAAAATAAACGATCACCGCCACTGCGATTCCCGTCCACAAAGCGAAATAGCCCATGCCGCTTTTGGCGAGCGCGGCGATGTGCTCGGCGAAATTTTTTTGGTCGAGGACAATCATTCCCGGCAATAAGTTGCGCAATTTTCCGACCTGCGAACGGTCTTTCAATTTGATCAGCGTGCTGACGGCGTTGTCGCCCGGCGCAAGCGCGGTTCGTTCGTTCAACGCCTGTTCCAGCGGCGTGCCATGAAATAAATCCAAAGTCAGCAAAGCTGGTTTGCCTTCGACAGATTTCCAAAATGGCGCGAAGGCGTCGGGACGAAATCCCAATTCGCCGCCAACTTGCTGCAAAGTCTGGTGCAGTGCATTTTGCCGCGCGGGCGTCCAAAATTTTTGCCAGCGCTGAATGTTTGCTTTCTGCGTCGCTTCGGAAGGACAAATAGACGCCAGCGAAAAAACATTCGTCACGTTCGGATCGTGCGCGAGGATTTCGGCCGCGCGGTCATTTTCTTCCAGCATTTCTTCCACGTTTGTGCCGCGCGCCACAACGATTGTCAGCCCCAATGCGTCGCCCCAAGTTTTGCGAATCAGCGCCTCGTCTTCGCGTGTGGATTTTGTGATGCCGTTCATTTTTGCGATGTCGCCTTCAAATCGCAGCCGCTTTACGCCGAAGCCCGTCACGATTGTCAGCGCGACGACGCCCATCAACAGCAGCGGACGCCAGCGTTTTGTCCACGAATGAAAATTTTCCATCCAATTGGTGAAACGCAGCGGCGGCAGATTATTTGTTTTTGGAAGCGGAATGAGCAGTGGCAAAATCAACAGCGCAAACGCCGCCGAAACCAAAACGCCGACTGCGCCGAAAATTCCCAATTGTTGATAACCGTGCATCGGCGAAGTTGACAGCACGATGAACGCGGCGATGATGGTCATCACGCCGATGGCCATCGGAGGCAAAAGTCGCCGAACGATTTGCGCCGCCGATTTGCGGTCGCGCGCGGCGTTGTCGAGGTGATAGACGACGTAGATTCCGTAGTCCACCGTGATGCCGATGGCGATGGTCGCAAAGCCCACCGCGATGGCGGACAGATGATTATCCCAAAGCATCAGCACTGCGCCCGCGATCAACGTCCCGAACAGCGACGGCAAAAACGTGACGACCGCGAGCCATTTGCGCCGGTAGGCCGTCACGCAAAGAATCAGCATCGCCGCCATGCCGAGAAAAATGCAGCGCGTCGCGTCGCCCTTGATCAACGTCGCGTTGTCCACCGACATCCGATGTCCGCCGGTGATGGCAACGTGGACGCCGGGAAATTGTTTTTCCACTTCGTCTCGCATCCGCAATAAATCAGCGACGAGCGCATAGCTGTTGCGGGAATCGGACGAGGGAAATTTCGGTTCGGCCATGAGTAAAATATGTTTTCCATCGCCGCTGGTGATGCGGCCATCCACAATTTGTCCGTCGCCGAAACCGGTTTGCAGCGGCAGAACTTTTTTCACGACGAGCGCGCTCATGCCAATCGGATCGGCGGCGACCACGTCTTTCAAAACCATTCCTTCCGGTTCTGCAAGTTTCTGGCGCATGGCGGTGAGATATTGGCGGACGGAATTTGTTTCGAGTTTCAACGCGAGCGCCTGCGCGTCGGATTCGGTGAACAAATTCGGCAGTGCGCCGGTCAGAAATTGAATCACTTTTTGCTGCCCCGTTGTTTCAAAACGATAAACGACGCGCGCATAATTTGTGTTGGCCGAAAGCTGCGCAAAAACTTCGTCCGCAGCCGCAGTTAATTTGTCCGAATCATTTCTGTTTATTCCCACGTCAATATAAACGCGGTCAATCTGCCGGAACTTGCGGATCGTGTAGCGATATTCGTCCACGATTTTGTCGTGTTGCGGCAGCGTGGCGAGAATGTCTTCTTCGAGATTCACGCGCGTCGAGATGACAATCGCAATGGCAGCGACGAGCAACGTCGCGCACAAAACCAATCGCCGATGCGCGACGAGCCAAAAATACAAACGCGTGTAGAGGTCGGGTTTCATTTTCTGCGCACCAATCGCGCCACGAAATAAGTGGCGATGGTTCCGACCAGCCCGACGATGACGCCGAGCGCCACGCTCCCCACAATCCATTCCACAAAATGTTCCAAAGTCAGCCCTTTGGTTATTTGATGCGGAAAAATGTCGAGTGATTGTCCCGTGAACAGCCAGTGTCCCAATGCCATCGAGCCGTAAAGAATAAACGGCACGACCGGCGGAATGGAAATATGGCTGGCCAGCAACAACGTCGCCTTGTTCAAGCGCAACTGGTGCGCCACCGCCGCACCAACCATTATTTGAAAACCATAAATGGGCAGGATGCCAAAAAATAATCCCAGCCCGACCGCCGCCGCCAGCCGCGATGATTCCTCCGTATGTTCGATGAAAAATTCGCGGATAGTTTTTCGCAGCGACCATCTTTCACCGCGCGACCATGCCTTGCGCAATGTCAGCGGCACAAACCACGATTGCAGTACCAAGCCGATGTTCATGAGCGTGATATGCGCGAGGTCGCGCACAGGCCGAAAATGCGAGTTGCGAAGGCCGCCAGCATAAGTGCATTTTACCGGCACGGCGACAATCGGCGTGCCGACCCACGACGCGCGCACCATGAATTCCAGTTCAAAAGCATAACGGCCCGAACGCGGTTTTAGTCGTTGCGCAAGAGTGAGCGGATAACAACGAAAACCACATTGCGTGTCCGGCAGGCGCACGCCGGTCTCAACGCGAAACCAAAAAGTGGAAACTGCGTTCGAGCGGCGGCGATGCGTCGGACAGCCTGCGGCAAAAAAATCGCGCACGCCGACAATGAGCGCATCCGGCTGCTTTTGCGCTTCGGCGAGAAATTTCAGCAAATCGTCGGCGAAATGCTGGCCGTCCGCGTCCATTGTGATCGCGTGTGTAAATCCAAGTTCAATCGCGCGTTGAAAACCCGCGCGTAACGCTGTGCCTTTGCCGGAATTTTTTTCCAAGCGAATCAAATCGCAGTCTGGCAATTCGGGTAACGTCTGTGTCGAACCATCGTTGACGACAATCACCGGGCAAAACTTCTGCGCTGCGCGCGTGACGGCGGCGACTGTTGCGGCGTGATTGAAGCACGGAATGACAACGCAAAATTTCATCGCAAGTCCACGAAAGTTCTTCGCTTGCGCGCCTGCGGCGGCATTTGCAGCATTTCGATTTCCTCGCGCGTGGCATGACGCACTTGTGGCGCGATTTTTGCGCGCGCCTGCAATGCGTCGCGCAATGTTTCAATTTTCGCCGCGCCGTGAACCAAAACCTCGATTGAATCAGAAAGCTCGCTCTCCTTGCGAGCGATGATGACGAAGGCTTCAACATTTGCCGTTACTTCCAACACTGACGCCAGCGTGGATGGAAATAAAGACGCGCCCTTGAATTTCAATTTTTGATTTTTTCGTCCGACAATCGGCCCGATGCGCGGCGTCGTGCGACCGCATTTGCATTTTTTTGAAAAGAGCGCCGCGCAATCGCCGGTGCGATAACGGATGAGCGGCATCGCTTCCACTCCAAAAATCGTGGCTGTGATTTCGCCGATTTCGCCATCAGACAAAATTTTTCCAGCGTCGTCGAGAATTTCCAAATGCAATTGCTCGTCATGCAAATGTCCGCCAGCGCCCGCGCCACATTCGCAAAGTGAATTAGCCAGTTCGGTCACGCCGTAAGTGGAATAAATTTTTACGTTCCACGAATTTTCAATCGCGCGACCGGAAGCATTCAATTCAAACGCGCCATCGCGAATCGGTTCGCCGATGCAAACCGCTTTCTTGACGGAAGATTTTTTCAAATCAAATTTTGCCTCGCGCGCCTTTTCCGCGACGTGGCGCAGAAACGACGGCACGGCGACGATGGCCGTGGGTTGTACGCGCGCGATGGTTTCCAAAACGAGCGTGGCGGACGACGCTCCCACACGCACAACGGCGCAACCGAGTTCGCGCAAACCCGTCGTGTAAGCCAGTCCCGTGACGAAGCAACGATCTAGCGCGACGGCGACGAGAACCGTGTCGCGTCTTGTCAATCCGGCGCACTCAAAGGAAATTTTTTCGTTCAGCGCGAGCCGCTTTGCGTCCGATTCCGTCAGCATCCACAAAAGCGGTTTACCCGTTGTTCCGCTGGTCGTGACGATTTCGACCACGCGCTCGCGCGGCACGCAGAGAAAATCCAGATTGCGCTTGGACAACACGATTTTGTCCACCGTCGGCAAATCTTCAAGTCGCGGCACGCCTTTGATCTTGCGGAACAGTTCGTGATAAAATGGTGAATGTTTTTTCGCGTAACGAAAAGTTTCCGGCCAGAATTTTTTAAGCGCGGGCGTCATTTTTGATTCGCGCAGTCTAAATAATCCGCCGTCAGTTTTCCAGCCGCCGCTCCCGTTGCGAGGCAGCAGCCCATCACGCGCGCACTGGCAATCGCATCCACGTCGGCACTGATGGTTTTGCCGGCCATGAAAAGATTTTTGATTTTTGCGGCGCGCAGCGAACGCGCGGGAATTTCAAAATGCGCGCCCGGCGGCAAAAAGCGCAGCCGTGTTTTGCCGTTGGCGTTCCATTGTTCAATCGGCCATGCGCAATGCGCGACGGCATCGGGAAATTTTCTTCCAGCCAGAACATCCGCGCCAGTCAAAACGTATTCGCCCGGAATCATTCGCCCGGCACGGCGCACGACGGGAAATTCTTTCAACGGCGTCGAGCAGTTTTCAAAGCCGTGAACGTGCGCCCGCAAAAATTCGATCAACGGCGGAACCTGTTCCGGCTGGCCGGTGAATTTGACGGTAACGGAATGAGGTTCGAGGTTTGGCTGAAAATTGAGCGGCGGAAAATCGGCGCGGGCGAGCGGCAGCAAAACCCGCGCGGCGGCTGCGGGCGTCAACATTTCGCGCGCGACATTGTGCAGCGGAAAAATCACGGCGGAAGCCTGCGTGATTTCGTCGGTTTCCAGACATTCGATTCCAATTTTCCGAGCAACCTCCGCGCTGCCGCTGCAATCAATCACCGCGCCGACCTTGAAATCATTAAGCGAAATGATTCGATCGCTTTCGACGACAATGTTTGTGAGCGGCGAATTCCAACGCGTTTGCAATTTTGGCTCGGCGGTAAAAAACTTTTCGGCGGCGGCGCGAAATTTTTCCGGGCGATAAGGCAGCACCCAAACTTTTCTCATTTGCAGCGGCGCAGTTTCGGCGATTGCCTTTGCAAATTCACAGGCGAAACCGTCGTTCAAAAAATTCCCGGCATCGTCGTAAAGTCCGCAGAGCGTCGTCAATCCGCTGAAACCGCCGGTGCCGCCGGCGGAATGATTTTTGTCGAGCAGCAAAGTCGTTCGACCCGCGCGCGCGGCGTAAATGGCGGCGGCAATTCCCGCCGCGCCGCCGCCGACAACCGCAATGTCAAATTTTTCAGTCATGGATTGAGCAGGCGTTGGCGCAGCTTTGCGGCAAATTCTGCGACTTCAATTTCCGAAAAATGATTTTCCAGATAAAAGACGGTCACGCGCATCAGCCCGCGGAAAAAATAAAAAATGACGCCCAGTCCCGGCGACGGCGTGGTCGCGCCGATGTGGACAAAATCTTCAATCGTCGCGCCAAAGAATGTCGTGAGCAACGGCGTGACGGCGGCGGTGTCGCCATAAAACAGCGAACAAATTTCTCCGCGCAAACCCTGCTTGAGCATCGCCATATAAACTGGCAGCGGCAGGAAGCGGAACAATTCGGCCAGCACCACGCCGCTTTCGAGTAAGCCCGCGCGCAATACTAATGTGGTCTGTGATTTTAGCGTGGCGACGGCATCGGCGGTCGAGTTGAGTTGTTCCGGCAGAAATTGCGCCATGAGCATCGTCATTTGATTGCTGAAGAGCGGCTCGACACTGCCCTTGAGTCGCAATCCGACGGGCACGGGCAAAACGTAACTTGGACTGGCGTAGCCGAGCCGCTGATGCAGGCGATGCAGTTCGACCATCGAAACCGACGCGTGAAATTGTGCGCCGCCGAGCGCGCCGCAAAGCCGCGCGGCATTGGCGCGAATGCGCGTGGTTTCATCGGCAAAAAATTTTTCGACGCGGAATTTTTGCCGCGCGGGCACATTTGGAAAACGCAATCCGACGGAACGCGGCGCGGCTTTGCAAAATTCGTCGAGTTGATGGATGTTTTTCCACGCGAGCTTGAATCTTTCTTTCAACGGTTTTTTCGCGCGCGGCGGCGTGGCCGGTTGCGTGGCGGGCAGGGGAACACCTTCGCGTCCGACGACGGCGAGAAAATGTTCCGCGCTGTTTGCGTCCATGAGCGCGTGCGCCCAGGTGAAGACGACATCCATTCGCCCGCCGTCGCGTTCGATGAGATCGAAGCGGAGCAGTTCGCCGCGCTTCATGGCGAGCGTTTCATCGGCGAGTTGCTGGCGCAAGTCGGATGAATCTCGATGGACGCGGATTTGTGGCGACGCGATTATGCGGCGCGGCAATTTCCATTTCGGCAAAAAAATTCCGCCGGGACGCGCGTTGAGAATTGGATAACGATTCATCAGATCGGCGAGACGTTTTTTCAGCGCGTCGGGCGAAATATATGAATTTAATTCCAGCACGATCTGGCAGGAGTTGCCCGCGAAGCCGCGCCGGCGCAGCTCGTAATCGAAGCCGAGCATGAGATAATCGCTACCGTTGAGTTGCGGATTAACGCGCATTGAGCAGCCGGACAATCGTGTTGGCGAGCGCGCGGACGTTCCGCAAAGCGTCGCCGGTGATTTCACTTTCAGGAATCCAGAAACCATAATCCGTCTCGATGAACAGCAGCAGCCGCACGAGCGACATGGAATCGAAACCGGACGCGACCAGATCAGTTTCGGGAGCGACGACCATTTCCGCCGCGAACACTTCGCGTTTCAAAAAGTCGAGCAGTTTGGTTTCAATCTCTTGCGCTTCGATCATGTCAGGCGACCGCAGCCGCCCGGCGAATCTTGCCTGTGACGGGTGTGCGTGGCAAGGCATTGACGATGCTAAAGCGCGTCGGAACTTTGTAGGACGCGAGATGCTCACGGCAAAAGGCGCGCACGGAATCGAGTCCGGCTTCGGGCTGATGCAACACAATTTCTGCCTCGACCGTTTCGCCCAAGTGCGGATGTGTCGCGCCGTAAACACGCGATTCGCGCACGTCGGGATGTCGGTTCAACACGGTTTCAATTTCTTCGGGAAAAACTTTTTTTCCGGCAAGATTGATCACCGCCATTTTTCGTCCGGCCAAAAATAAATAGCCTTGCGCGTCAATGTGCCCGACATCGCCGGTCGCGAACCAGCCGTCGGGCATCAAATCTTCGCGCGGTATCCATGGATTGTCGTAAGCGTCAAAAAATCCCGGCCCGGCAAATACAACTTCGCCGACACCGTCGCGGTCGGGATCGCGGATGTAAACGGCGTAATCAGGTTGCGGACGCCCGACTGAATCTTCGCGCGCCGTCGGATTGTCGTTCACACAGACCAAGCCGAGTTCGATGACGCCCAGAGCCGGCGTCAGTCGCAGGCCGAAGCGTTGATTAAAATTTTCCGCCACGTCCTGCGGCAGACTGCACGTCGTCGCAACCGCCAGCCGCACCGAGGAAATTTTTGCATCTGAACTATCCCGCGCCAGCAACGCATAATGAAACGGCGCGGCGTAAAGCACCGTCCCGCGCCACTTGTTGACCGCTTCCAAAAATAGCTGCGCCAAAACATGTCGCGCCAAAACCACCGTCGCGCCCACGCTCAAATACAAAACGATGGTGACGAGAAAATGATGCGACATTGGCAGACACCACATCACCGTGTCGTCCGGGCCGATGCCGAGGGATTTGTTGGAAGCTGTGACGCGGTCGCGGATCGTTTCATGGCTTAACACAACTCCTTTGCAAGCGTTGGTTGTACCGGAAGTGAAACGGATGAAGGCGATGTTCAATCCGTGATTGTTCGGTGGTGCTGCCGGTGACAATTTTGTGAAAAATAAATGCGGCGAAAGCGATACACCTTGCCCGCGCGGTTTCTGGCTGATAATTGCTTCCAGCCGCATCGTCTCAACGATGTTTGAAAATTCTTCCTCGGTGCATTCCGTCGGAATAGGAACGACCACGGCGTTGATCCGCCAGAGCGCGAACGTCAGCGCGACATAATTGATGCTGTTGGGAAGGCAAAGTCCGACGCGGCAACCGGATTTTACTTGAAACGCCCGCAATCGCGAAGCCAGAGCCGCGATTTTTTGAACCAAATCGGCGTAAGAGACGATGTCGTCGCTTTCAACGAGCGCCGTTTTTTGCGGCCAACGGCTGACTGTCTTATCCAATAATTCCGTCAGATTCATATCAATAACTGAATGCCAAAGGCAGCGTAGGACAATGTTCTTCGTCACGTCAACGATATGTTGCAAGAGCGATGAAAAATGAATTTCTTTTTGATAAACGAATTGCTTACATCGGCTTTCTTGGCCATAAATGAGGTTATGCGCACAGTTTTAATCGTTTCATGGCCATTCAATTTGGCCATCGTTTCGATCTGGCTGTTCGCAAAACGATTTTCTTTTGCTGCATCCCGAACAGGTTGCCGACTTGCTGGATTCGGGCTGGCATTGATTATATTGACTTGGGCAAATCCAACTTATGCGGCAATCTTGTGGAGTGATTTGGGCGCGACATTAGTCCATGAGACTGGGGATGGCAGCGATATTTTGGGCGGCGCTGCAAAAGAAGATGATTCTTCCACCAACACGCTTTATTTCAAATTTCACGTTGACCCACTTTCGGACGCGAGCACAGAAGAATATTTTGCCGCTTTTGAATTATACGAAGGAGACAAAGAACGATTGGGCGTGGGCGATGCCTTGAAGGCGTGGGCCTACAGCGCTTTCAGGGCGGACGCGACCGGCGAATCCGATGAAGGTTCCGACTACATTGACTTGAATTCTTCCAGACCCGAACCGGCCAGCCCGGGGACTTTTGTCAATTATGAAAATCCGCATCGTGGTATTGAATGCACCATTGTTTTCAAGGTGCAATATGTTGCTGGCGGGGATGACCTCGTGACGGTCTGGCTGAACCCGGACCTTGGCCCGGGCGCCACGGAAACCGCCCAACCGCCGAATCTTATCACAAAGTTTAAGGCTAATGCTTCGTTCAACGAAATCCATCTACGTCACGGCGGCGGCGGTGGTGGATGGATTTTTAGTGACATGGCTATTGCGACTTCTTTTAGTGATTTTGTTGCGGTAAGCGGCAACGAATCTGGCGAGAGTCAACTGGGTGTTGGAGCATTGCCATTTACTTTCCGCTCGTGGCAACGGGAGCAGGGATTGCCCCAAGATTTAGTCCGCGCCATCGCGCAAACGCGTGACGGTTATCTTTGGATTGGAACTGACGATGGAGTGGCGCGATTTGACGGCGTGAAATTTGTTTCTTTTGGTTTGCCGGAAGGACTGCATAGCGGGCCGGTACGAACTTTATTTGGAGACAGTCAGGGCACACTATGGATTGGCAGTGTTGGCGCGGGACTGATTCACCGGCAGGATGGCCGTTTCACGACATACACGATTCGGGACGGGCTGCCGTCCGATTCCATCACCGCGCTGGCTGAAGATGATGCCGGACAACTCTGGATCGGCACCGATGCGGGATTGGCAGTGTGGAAAAATAGTCATCCAACGCCAATGCCCGCAGCCGAAAAATTCAAAGGCAAAACCATCACGGCTTTGTTCAAAGACCGCGATGGAACAATGTGGATTGGAGTCGCGGACACGGGCGTTTTCGAATTTCAAGACGGCAAACTTACTCAATTGGCCGACACCGCCACGGAAGGATTGCTCCAAGACCCTCACTGTTTGTTGGTGGACAAAAAAGGACGGATTTGGATCGGCGCGGGCGATGATTTTGTGTTGTGCCGCGATGTCGGGCAGTGGCGGCCTTATAGAATCCCGCGCCATTTCGCCAGATCATTTGTGAGTGCATTGGTCGAGGAACCGGACGGAACCATCTGGGCAGGATCGGTGAGCGAAGGTCTGTTTGAATGCAGCAACGGCAAACTTATAACAATCAACGCCAGCAGCGGACTTTCAGACAATTCCGTTGAATCGGTGTTGGTGGATCGCGACGGCAATTTGTGGGTGGGCACGGATGCGGGTTTGAATTTGTTGCGGCAGAAAAATCTTTTCGCTTTCGGTCAAGCGGAAGGACTTGGATACGGCGCGGTGGAGGGCATGGCGGAAATTGCGCCGGGCGTGGCATGGGTGGCCAGGCCGGGCGATGGCTTGTATCGCTGGGATGGAAGAGGATTCAGCCGTTTGATGTCCGCAAATTTGTCCATTGACGGGCCGCAAATCAACTCGCTGTTAATGTCCCGCGACGGCAGTTGTTGGGTGGCCGGCTCGTATGGTTTATTGCATTTCAAAAATCCGAAATTGACCGCGGACAAGGCGGAGTTATTCACGCTCGGCGGTTTTAACATTATTTCGCTGGCCGAAGATTGGGACGGTTCAATCTGGATTGGAACGCGTGAAGGAAAACTTTGGAGGCTTCAAAATGGAAACTGGCTCGCCCAAACCGATCTATCTCAAACACATCCCATCACGGCCATTGTGCCGGACGCGGAAGGTGGAATGTGGATCGGCACCGAAGGCAGTGGAGTTTATCGTTTGAAGAATGGAACTAATGCTCACTTGGATGCGGACAATGGATTGTTGAGCAATTTGATTCGCACACTCTATTTGGACAAACAAGGCGTGCTGTGGATTGGCACGGCGGGCGGCGGCTTGACCCGCTATTATCAAGGACACACCGCATCGTTCACCACGCGCGAAGGATTGCCGGACAACACTATTTCGCAAATTCTCGAAGATGACACGGACCGTCTTTGGCTGGGAAGCAATCGCGGCATCGCCTGTGTGAGCAAGCACGATTTGGAAGACCTGGCGACAGGAAAAATCTCCACCGTTTATCCGCAGGTTTATGGCCGTGCGGAAGGAATGTTGTCTGAAGAATGCACGGGCGGTTTTTGTCCGGCTGGCTTAAAAAGCAAATCCGGTTTGCTTTGGTTTTCAACCCTGAAAGGCATTGTCGTGGTTGATCCGCGATTGCATCTGGTAAAATCATCCGCGCCCGTAGTGCTGCTGGAAGAAGTTTGGGTGGACGGAACTTTAGACCCGGATTTTCAAGGCGCCAACTTTGCATCTGCGGCGCAGATTGAAAAAAACAAAAACGCCGCGTCTGACATTGAAACCTTGCGTCTCGCGCCGGGTAAACACCGTCTTGAACTGCGTTACACCGGCTTGAGTTTCGACGCCCCGGATCAAATGCGCTTTCGCTATCGCCTTGAAGGATTGGATTCGGACTGGGTTGACGCTGGAACCCGGCGGACTGCATTTTACAATTATGTCCCGCCCGGAAAATATCAATTTCATGTTCTCGCCTGCAACGCAAACGGGGTTTGGAACGAGACTGGCGCGGATTTGGCGTTGATTGTGCCGCCGCGATTTTGGCAGTCGTGGTGGTTTATCGGAGCGATGATTTTAAGCCTCTTGGCTTTCGTTGGCGGTGTCGCTCGCCTTATCGAAAAACGCAGACTGCAACATCGCCTGCGATACTTGGAACAAGAGCGCGCGTTGGAACGGGAACGCGCCCGCATCGCCCAGGATTTGCATGATGAAATGGGCGCCAAATTGTGCCGGATTTCATTTTTGAGCGAGCATACTCGCCGAAGTGAAAACATGCCGTCTGAATTAAAACGCCAGATCGTTTTCATTTCCGACGCATCCCGCGAGATGCTGCATTCTTTGGATGAAATTGTATGGGCAGTCAACCCACAAAACGACATGCTGGAGCATGTCGTATCCTACATCGGGCACTACGCTCATGAATACTTTCAGGACACCGGCATTGATTGCGAAGTGGACATGCCCACGCAATTGCCGCCGCATCCAGTTTCATCGCAAATGCGCCATCATTTATTGTTGGCAGTGCATGAGGCGTTCACAAACGTGCTGAAACATTCGGGCGCAACGCGATGCCGGGTTGCAATTGACTATAATGGTTCCGCAGTTTTGAAAGTTACTGTTTCGGACAACGGTCATGGTTTTGATCCTTCTACAATTGAATCGAAGAATGCTGAATCAACTGCCGTGATGGGCAACGGACTGCGCAATATGCGCCGGCGTTTGGCTGACATTGGCGGAGAGTGTCTGATAAAATCCGAATCCCGGCAGGAAACAACTGTTATTTTTGTTCTTCCTTTGGGACAATCACATCTTGGAAAGATAACAACATGATACAGATTTCAATTGTGGATGACGAAAAAGAGTTGCGTGAATCCATCGCGACATTTGTGAACAATTCACCCGGCTTTCGTTGCATCAGCGCCTACAACAGCGGTGAGGCGGCTTTGAAACATCTGCCGCAAGAACGTCCCGACGTGGTGTTGATGGATATTCACATGACAGGCATGAGCGGGATCGAATGCGTGCGGCGGTTGAAGGCGATTTTGCCGGAGTTGCAGATTGTGATGTTGACGGTGTATGAAGATACCGAGCAGATATTCAAAGCACTTTCGGCGGGAGCCAGTGGTTATATGTTGAAACGGCTGACGCCTAGAAAACTTCTGGAAGCGATCCGTGAAGTGCACGAGGGCGGATCGCCAATGTCCAGCTCGATTGCGCGCAAAGTGGTCGCTTCGCTTCAAAAGGCGGAACAACCCGATGAGGAGAAAACCCATCTATCTTCGAGAGAACAAATGGTGTTGGACTGCCTGGCCAAGGGACTAACTTACAAACAAACGGCTGATCAACTGGGCATCAGCATTGATACAGTTCGCACTTATCTCCGGCGTATTTACGAAAAACTGCACGTTCAATCACGCACCGAGGCGGTCGCAAAATATTTGACTCATTGATTCCGTTTGCGGTCTGTTTTTTCAAATGCGCCGAGGCTGCCAAATTTTTAACTTTTTGCCTGAAGTATTTTCTGTTCTTCCGGCGTTGCCAGTTTCAGACGTATTGCCTCACCTCCACCGGGTGCCAGATGAAAGGAAAAAATTGAATCACGAGTAACCAGTTTTTTTTCTATGTTGTGAGCATACGGATTAGTTTTCCAATCTGCATCATCAGCGTCACGATAGATTTCAGCGACATAACTCTTGTTTTTAGATAAAAACTTGAGCGGCAAATCAAAGTCGCGCCGTTTTTCATTCGTCATGCTGCCAATGAACCAATCATCACCGCCGCGCTCTTTTCTAGCAATGGTGACATATTCGCCAATCTCGCCATTGAGCATGAGTGTTTTTTCCCAATCGGTCGGCACGTCAATGATGAACTGAAATAAATCGCGATGTTTCTCATAATTTTCCGGCAGATCGGCCGCCATTTGTAGTGGACTGTAAAAATCAACATACATGGCGAGTTGTTTCACCACAGTCGTGTTCACTCGATTATTTTTTTTATATTGAGGATAGGTGACTTGAAGTATGCCCGGAGTGAAGTCGAAGGGTCCGCTCAAGAAACGGGTAAAGACCAAATTGACATCATGGTTGGGCGGATTTCCGCCGTCGGAAGCCCACGCATTATATTCCTGCCCGCGCGCGCCTTCGCGAGACATAAAATTGGGCCACGTCCGCTGTTCGCCGGTATCTTTGATAGGCTCGTGCGCATCCAGCATGATATGATACTTGGCAGCCAAAATCGCGATCTTGCGATAGTGACGAACCATGTATTGTCCATCCAAATATTCCGCGCCGATGAATTTGCCATTGGAATCATACCGGTTCACGCGCGGTTCCATTCCAACATAACCAGTCTTCACATGATGAATGCCTAACCGTTCGCATTGGGCAAATGCAGCTTCTACTTGCGCCTCGTAATTAGTGATAATTGCCCCGGTTTCATGATGAGAAATGAGGTCCACGCCTTTTTCATGGGCATAAGCGGCAAGCTCCGGTAAATCAAACTCAGGTTGCGGCTCGGTAAAACTAAATTCCGCTGCGTGTGCCACCCAATCCTTGGCCCAACCTTTATTCCAACCTTCCACCAATACTGCACTAAAGCCATACTTGCTTGCGAAGTCAATATAGTCACGCGTGTTTTTCGTCGTCGCGCCAAGTCCATCGGTGCTTTGCTCCCCTGGCTTGCTCGGATTCCATGTATATTTTCCCAAGTGCATTCCCCACCAGATGCCGACATACTTGCCCGGTTTGATCCACGAAGTATCTGCAATTTGCGAAGGTGGATTCAGGTTAAGGGAAGTCGCCGATGTATCTTCAACAATGTCGGATAGTTTGTCGCTAATC
>DASYAA010000134.1:0-3171 GCA_036501565.1 Verrucomicrobiia bacterium | reverse complement strand
CTCTACCACTGAGCTAACCGCGCACTTTCATCAGCAAGCCATAAAAAGAGAAAAGGTTCAATTTCAAAATCGCCTGCCCGCGCAACTTTTCTTTTCCACCGGAGTTTGAAGCAAGTAACAGTGAAACCAACCTTTCCAAATCAAAGGAAACCTATGCGTAAATTTTGCGTCGTTTTGATCGTAGCTTGTTGTTCACTCGCTTTCACATCGCGCGCACAGGACACAACCAATGCGCCGAAAACTGAAATTGAAAATTTTGAATTGCAAACCGGCACGGTCATTGTCAAGGGCCTCGGCGAAATCGGCTCGGTGACGACGAGCGCGGGCGTCATTTCAGTCCGGTGCAAAGAATCAATTGATGAAAACAGCGGTCGCAAGGAATACGGCATCGGCGTCGCTCTGGCCTCGAATCAATTGCACGGATTTTTGGTTGTGGATTATGACGAATTGGATTCGCTGATTCGCGGCCTGGATTTTCTTGGCAAAATCACTTTCGATGCGACCACGATGCCGTCATTCGATGCGACGTTCGCCACGAAATCCGGCCTGCTCATCGCGGCTCATAGCGAGCAGCGGCAGGGAGCTATTCAGGATTTTCTACAATTTGCCGACACACCGAGAATTCCGCTGACATCCGTCCAATTCGCGCAGTTCCAAAATTTAATCACGCAGGCAAAGGCTTCGCTTGATGCGTTGAAAAATAAAAATTCAATGCCGTAAAACCGAATCGCGTTGCGCCCAGTCGGGATTCAGATTCGGGAAATCTAAATTGTAATTCAAGCCGCGGCTTTCAGGACGCTGCAACGCGCAACTCACGATCAATTCCGCGACTGTCGCAATGTTGCGCAGTTCCAGCAGATCGCTCGTGACGATAAAATTCCAGTAATAATCGTGAATTTCTTCCTGCAAATTGGCGATGCGTTTTTGCGCGCGCTGCAAGCGTTTGTTCGTGCGCACGATGCCGACGTAATCCCACATCAGCCGCCGGATTTCGTCCCAATTATGCGAGACGACGACCAGCTCATCCGCGTTCGTCGCGTTGCCCGATTGCCACAGCGGAATTTTCACGTCCATTTTTTGCGGCGGATTTGAAAGAATTTTTTCCGCCGCGCGATGCGCGCAAACCAGCGCTTCCAAAAGTGAATTGCTCGCCAGCCGGTTCGCGCCGTGCAAGCCTGTGCAGGCCACTTCGCCAACGGCGAAAAGTCCCGCGATGTCCGTCTCGCCGTCCACGTTCGTCACCACGCCACCGCATTGATAATGCGCCGCCGGCACGACCGGGATCGGCTCACGCGTGATGTCAATGCCATAGCGCAAACACGTCTGATAAATGTTCGGAAACCGCTCGATGATGAATTTTGCCGGCTGGTGCGTGATGTCCAGCAACACATGATCCGCGCCGGTTTTTTTCATCTCATTGTCAATCGCGCGGGCCACGATGTCGCGCGGCGCGAGCGATTTCAGCACGTGAACGCCGTCCATGAATTCTTTGCCATCCAGATTTTTCAAAATTCCGCCTTCGCCGCGAACGGCTTCGGAAATCAAAAACGATTTCGCCTTCGGATGATACAGACACGTCGGATGAAACTGCACGAACTCCATGTTCGCGATGCTCGCGCCCGCACGATACGCCATCGCCACGCCGTCGCCCGTCGCGATGTCGGGATTCGTCGTGTAGAGATAAACCTTCCCGCAACCGCCCGTCGCCAGCAGCGTCACCGGCGCGGAAAATGTTTCGACGCGATTATTTTTTTTGTCGAACACATACGCGCCGAGGCAGCGGTTGTGGGACAGGCTTCCAGCCTGTCCAGTTTCTTCGACAGGCAAGATGCCTGTCCCACTAATTTTCCGGCTCGTGATCAAATCAATCGCCAGATGATTTTCAAAAATGGAAATGTTCGGCTGTTTTGAGATCGCGTTGAGCAACGCACTTTCGATTTCGTGTCCGGTCACGTCTTTCGCATGGAGAATCCGGCGTTTTGAATGTCCGCCTTCGCGTCCTAAATCCAATTCATGTGCGCCGCGCGATTTTGGAATCTCGCGCTCGGAAAATTTCATGCCCAGTTCGATCAATTCCTGAATCCGCGCCGGACCTTCCTCGACGATCGTGCGCACGACATTTTCTTTGCACAAACCCGCGCCCGCCTCGAGCGTGTCGCGCACGTGCAGCTCGAACGAATCCTCCTTGCTCGTCACCGACGCGATGCCGCCCTGCGCGTAATTCGTGTTCGACTCCGCGCGGTCTTTTTTCGTGACGATGGCCACGCGCCCGCGCGGCGCGACCTTCAACGCGAACGTCAGCCCCGCGATGCCGCTGCCAAGAACGAGATGGTCGAATTGTTTCATTTTTATTGCCACAGAGACACTGAGTCGCCGAGAAAATAAAACTCTGTGCCTCTGCGCCTCTGTGGCTGATTATAGCTTTGCATTATCAATCAATCGCGTTTTGCCGATGAAAACGGCGAGCGCGATTTGCGAACCGCACGAGATTTTTGAAACGGACGATAAAGTTTCCGGTTCAAAAAATTCGACGTAATCCAATCGCGCCTCCGGTTCGCTTTCAATCAACTTTTTCAAATCCGCCTTTAGTTTTGTCGCTGAAACTGATTTTGATTTTTTTACGGCAGCTTTTGCAGTTTGAATCGCGCGCCAAAGAATCGTCGCCTGTCGGCGTAAATCATCAACAAGATATTTGTTGCGCGAACTCATTGCCAGGCCATCGCGTTCACGCAACGTCGGTGCAACGATGATTTGCACTGGAAAATTCAAATCCGCCACCATGCGTTTGATGATTGCCGCCTGCTGAAAATCTTTTTGTCCGAAAACCGCAATGTCCGGCAAAACAATGTTAAATAGTTTTGCAACGATTGTCGTCACGCCGCGAAAATGCGTGGGCCGTGATTCGCCTTCCATGCTTTGCGATAATTTTTCTTCGACGACGTAAGTGCTGAATCCATTTTTAGATTTATTAGGATACATTTCCACGTCGCTGGGCATGAAGACAACATCCACTTTCAACTCACGCAGCAATTTCAAATCACGTTTCAAGTCGCGCGGATATTTTGAAAGGTCTTCGGTGGGCGCGAACTGCGTCGGGTTGACGTAAATGCTCACGATGACTTTGCCGTTTTTGCCAACCGCTTGCCGCGCACGCTTCACAAGGCTCAAATG
>DASYAA010000133.1:0-1598 GCA_036501565.1 Verrucomicrobiia bacterium | reverse complement strand
GCGGAATTGCGTCCATATCAAAAAGACGGCTTCGATTTTCTCGCGCACCTCGTGCAAATTCGCCTCGGTGGAATTCTTGCCGACGACATGGGCCTTGGAAAAACGTTGCAGACTTTGACGTGGCTCGCGTGGTTGAAAGAGCAGAATAAAAAGAATCACAAGCCGTCACTCGTGATTTGTCCTGCATCCGTTCTGCACAACTGGCGGCGCGAGGCTGAACGTTTCACGCCCGATATGAAAGTGCTGGTGCTCGAAAGCGGCGCGGCGCGGCATAATCTGCGAAAACAAATTCCGCAGCATGATTTGATCGTGACGAATTACGCGCTGCTCCGGCGCGACTTGGAGGAGTTCCACAAATTTTCCTTCCGCGCGGTGATTTTGGACGAGGCGCAGTTCATCAAAAATCCCGGCGCGCAGGTCACGCAATCGGTCAAGCAGTTGAAGTGCGAAAATAAAATCGCGCTCACCGGCACGCCGCTGGAAAACCGGCTGCTGGATTTGTGGAGCATCGTGGATTTCATCCAGCCGGGTTATCTCGGCAATCAGGAACAATTTTTGGAAAATTATGAACCGCGCGGCGCAAATGCCGAAAGCGAACAACGCATCGCTCGCCGTCGCTTGTCAGCCAAATTGCGTCCGCTGCTGTTACGCCGATTGAAAAAACACGTCGCCAAAGATTTGCCCGACCGAATCGAAGAGCGACGCGATTGTCCGCTCGGCGACGAACAGCGCAAATTGTATCTGGCCGAATTGCGCCGCAGCCGCGATCAGGTGATGAAAGCCGTCGAGACGCAAGGCTTGAACAAATCGAAGATGCACGTTCTCGCCGCCCTCACGCGATTGCGGCAGGTTTGCTGCCATCCGTCGCTCGTCGGCAGCGACACGGCGTCCGGCAAAACGGAAACGCTTTTTGAATTGCTCGACCCGCTGATTTCCGAGGGACAAAAAGTTTTGGTCTTTTCGCAATTCGTGCAAATGTTGCAACTGCTCGAAAAAGAATGCGCGGCGCGGCAAATCAAAACGCACATTCTCACCGGGCAGACGAAAGACCGGCAGGCGGTCGTCAACGCATTTCAAGGCGACACCGGCGCGGGTGTTTTCTTGTTGAGTTTGCGCGCGGCGGGCACTGGATTGAACCTGACGAACGCGAGCTACGTCGTGCTTTACGATCCGTGGTGGAATCCGGCGGTCGAGGCGCAGGCGATTGACCGTTCGCATCGCATTGGACAAACGCAAACCGTGAACGCGTATCGCTTGATCGCGCCCGGCACGGTCGAAGAAAAAATCTGGGAACTCCAACAGAGCAAGGCGCAGACCATTGCCGACGTGCTCGGCGAAGAAGGTTTCGCGCGCAGCCTCACGGCGGTGGATTTGGAATATTTGTTCTCGGAGGACTAATTGTAATGGGAGTTCACAATGTCCAACTCGCCGAATATTCCTTTGTGTCGTTCAGAATTTCTCCAAGATTTTGCGATTTGTCTTGGCCGTTACATAAAATCAACGAAAAACGGCTGGCGTTCGTTTAATGCAGAAGTGGACATTTGCGAGCACGAAGGCAATTCATTGGAACGATTCACAATTTGGATAACCACGTTCTA
>DASYAA010000132.1:0-9152 GCA_036501565.1 Verrucomicrobiia bacterium | reverse complement strand
AGCGTGACACAATCTTTCTTTGCGACTCCGCCGGACAACACAATTGTAAGTCCGCAACGACTACCCAACGGCAATTTTCAAATGGCTTTCTATGGTCTGATGAGCAGCAATTACACGGTTCAAACTTCGACGAACTTAATCAACTGGCAGACATTCACGAATTTTATTGGCTCAAATTTACTATTCTACTTCAACGATTCGGCAGCGACGAATTTCAAGCAGAGATTTTATCGGGTGATGCCGTAAAAAAAGCGGCCTCCGTTTCCGAAGGCCGCTTGGCGTTTTCAGGAACACGCAGGCGGTTTTGTCTCATTTTTTGGCAGGAGAGATGACAATGGTATTTTCCGTGGCATTCGTCCGCTTCTCCATTCCTGTCTTTTGAAAAAATCCCTTGTTTTCCATTAAATCCGTCACGGAAGATACATTTTCTATCATGGAAAATACCTTTTCCGTCACGGACTAGGGATTTGTTGTGAACTTTCTTTGCCCATTCGTCGCGGAAAATACCTTTTGTGTCATAGAAGTTCCCTTTTCGATGACAGACCAGCCGTGTTTGGGAGGGAAAATACCTTTTGTGTCATAGAAGATACCTTTTCCGTCACGGAATTAGTTAAGTCCGTCATGGAAGTTCCCTTTTCCGTGACGGACTAGGGAAGAGATGCGACAAAAGATGGGACTTCCGTCGCTGATTTTGGCGTTTCCCTGCCTTCTTTTTGGACAAAGAATGCAACCAAACGACTGCGTTCGTGAACTTGACAATGGATGGAACGGAACAGCCATGAAATGCACCGACTCACTGACCCGGCACGTTCAATTGCCTGCCATTGTCGGCGGAATTTATTTTCAACAGGAATGGCGCGGCGGTTTTTGCCCATTGTTGCGGGGCGGGATAATTTGTCGCCGAGCCGCCGAAGGTGCTTTGCAACATGTCGGTGGCGATGATGCCGGGATTGAGCGGCACGGCGGCCATGCCCGGCGGCAATTCCTGCGCGAGCGATTGCGTGAGTCCCTCGATGGCCCACTTCGTCGCGCAATACGGCGCGACTTCCGCGTCGGTCGAGCGTCCCCAGCCGGAACTGAAATTCACGATCACGCCCCTGCCCTGCTTGATCATCGCCGGAACAAAATGGCGGATGACGTTCGCCACGCCTTTGATGTTCACGTCAATCACGTCGGAAAATTCTTTTGCCGGGACTTCCCAAAGTTTCGCATTGCGATTGATGAGCGCGGCGTTGTTGAGCAGCAAATCCGGCGCAGTGTGGGATTGCAAAATACGTTTCGCCCAAGCGGCGACTTGTTCATCGGATGAAACATCCACGACCGCGAAATCATTTGGTGCGGGAAATTGTTTTTGTAGCGCCGCAATTTCCTTTTCCGAGCGTCCGCAGCCAATGACGGTGTGGCTGAGGCGGATGAATTCTTCCGTCAGCGCGCGTCCGAGTCCGCGCGTGACGCCGGTGATGAGAATCGTTTTCATAATTTGGTAAGGACGCCGCGCTGCGGCGTCCGGACATCGCAGCGCGATGTCCCTACCTTAATCGCGCGGATTAAATTTTGATTCGCGTTTCAATTGCTCCCACAATTTCTTTTCCGCATCGGAAATTTTTACCGGCACGACGATTTTTGTGACGACAATCAAATCGCCAGACGGCGGCAGGCCGCGTCCGCGCACGCGGAGTTTCTGTCCGCTTTGCATTCCGGCGGGAATCTTGATGTTCACGCGACCAGTGAGTGTCGGCACGGAAAGCTCCGCGCCAAGGACGGCTTCCCACGGCGCGAGTTCGGCTTCGTAAATCAGATTATGTTCCTCAACTTCAAAGTCGGGATGCTTGGCGAGCCGCACGCGCAAATATAAATCGCCGGACATGCCGCCGCCGTGGCCGTGTTCGCCGCGGCCGGCGAGGCGCAATTTTTGTCCTTCGGTGATGCCGGCGGGAATTTTGACCTGATGCGTTTCGGTTTTTGAACCATGCCGCACACTGACGGAGCGAATTGAACTGTGCGCGGCTTCTTCGAGCGTGACCATGATGTCGCCTTCCACGTCGCGTCCGCGCTGTGCGAAATCGTCCTCGTCAATCGTCGCGCTCCGGCCAAATCCGCCGCCGCGTGTCCGCCCGCCAAAAATCTGCTCAAAGAAATCGCTGAAGCCCGTGCCGCCGAAATGCGTCTCAAACTCCTCGGCGCTGACATTGCGCCCGCCGCGAAATGTCTGGCCGCCGCCAAAATTTCCGTAGCCGGGAGGCGGACGGAATTCCGCGCCGGATTTCCAGTTCGCGCCAAGCTCGTCGTATTTTTTGCGTTTGGCCGGATCGCTTAAAACTTCGTAGGCCTCATTGATCTCCTTGAATTTTTCCTCGGATTTCTTTTTGTCCTTGGCGACGTCGGGATGATGCTGGCGCGCGAGTTTGCGGAAGGATTTTTTGATTTCATCGGCGTTCGCGGTGCGCGGCACGCCGAGGCTTTCATAATAATCTTTGTATTGAACGGGCATGGATTCGTTAAATGGTTGACTGTTGAATTGTCCGACCTTGTGAAAATAAAATGTAAAACGCGAAAGGCAACTCGCTTTTCGCGTTTTACGATTTAACAATTCAACGATTCAACAGATTCCGGCCTAATTTTTATTCGTATTGTCCACGCTCAAGTAGCGCGTGCCGCCCGTGTCGCCGGAGCGATGCCAGACTTTGAGAAGAATTTCGTCGCCCTTGGCCTGCTTGCAAAGCTTGACCGCATCGTTGGCGCTCGTCACGGGCTGGCGATTGATTTCCACGATGACATCGCCCTTTTGCAAACCCGCTTCGGCAGAATTTGAATTTTCATCAACGTCCACGACGACCGCGCCTTGAAGATTTTCGGGCGCTTTCAATTCCTGCCGCGCTTGCGAATCCAAATCTTCCACCGTCACGCCGTCGAGCGCATCCATTTTTGAATTGTCGGAATTATCTCCGTTCTGGTCGCTTTCGTTGGACACTGATTCAGCAGGCAATTCGCCGAGCGTGACACTGACAGTTTTTTCGCTGCCGCCACGAAGGAGTTTCACAAGCGCTTTTGTTCCGGGTGTCTCTTGCGATGTCAGCAAGCGAAGACTGTTCGCATCGCTGATCGGCTTGCCGTCGAATTCAGTAATCACGTCGCCGGATTTGATTCCGGCTTTTTCTGCGGGCGAATTCGGCAAAACATCGCCGACGAGAGCGCCGTTCTGATCAGGCAAATTGAATTGTTCCGCGAGTCCCGGCGAAATGTCCTGCGGGAAAACGCCAAGATAGCCGCGCATGATTTTGCCGCCGCTGATGAGGCGTTGCATGACATGACGCGCTATGTTGATGGGCACGGCGAAACCGATGCCCTGATTGCCACCGCTGCGGCTGATGATGGCGGTGTTGATGCCGACGAGCCGGCCTTCCGCGTCCACGAGCGCGCCGCCGGAATTGCCGGGATTAATCGCGGCGTCAGTCTGAATAAAATCCTCGTAACCGTTGAATCCAAGTCCGCTGCGCCCGAGCGCGCTGACAATTCCCATCGTCACCGTCTGGCCGACGCCGAAAGGATTGCCGATGGCGAGAACAATGTCGCCGACTTCCAACTGGTCACTGTCAGCCAGCGTGATGGCCGGCAGATTTTTCGCGTCAATTTTCAGGATCGCCACGTCCGTCGGCGGGTCAGTGCCGATGACTTTGGCGGTATATTCTTTCTTCCCGTCGTCAATGGCGACTTTGACTTCATCCGCGCCTTCCACAACGTGGTTAGCCGTCAAAATATATCCGTCCGGCGAAATGATGACGCCGGAACCAAGGCTTTGCTCCTTGCGCGTGCGCTCGCGCTCATTATTCGGAACTTGATCGCCAAAAAATTGGCGGAAAAATGGATCGTTCAGCAGCGGATTGCGCATGAGTTGCTGATGCACAATGCGCGTGGAATAAATGTTGACGACGCTTGGCGCGGCTTTTTTGACGATGGGCGCAAAACTGGTGCCGAGCTTGGCGTCGCGGTTGATGGGCCCCGTTTCGACAGCGATGTTCGGTGCGGCGTCTTTGCCCCAGGATGTATAATGAAAGACGGCGAGGGCGATCAACATACCGGCCAATGCCGAGAAAAATCCAAATGCAGGTTTTGAAATATGTCTCATATTGCTAAGAAATTGACACGAAAACGCCGCAAATGTTCAAGACATTTGCGGCGCAAAGCGGGAGAAATAAACTATTTGGACTGATTTGTCTGCTGGTTCTCAAGCTTTTGGGCGTCTTCGGGCTTGATGACTTCAATCTTCGCGCCTTTTTTCATTTCGTCGGCTGAAGGCACTTTGATGATGTCGCTGGTCAACGGCGCGGGCGGAGCAACGGGCGGCGCGGCTTTTACGTCGAGCAATTCAACTTCAAAAATCAAAGTCGCGTTCGGCGGAATAGTGCGGCCACCTTGTTCGCCGTAAGCGAGGACTGGAGGAATGAACAATTCCCATTTTGAGCCGACCTTCATTTTCGTCAACGCTTCTGTCCAACCCGGAATGACATGATTGGCCGGAAATTGAACCGGATGCCCGGTTTTGGCCGAACTGTCAAATTCCTTGCCGTCAACAAACGTGCCGCGATAATTCACCGTCACGATGTCATCGGGAGCAGGTATTTTTCCCGTTCCTTCGGTGATGATTTTATATTGCAAACCGTCCGGCAACGTGACGACTCCCGGATTATTTTTATTGGCGGCCAGAAACGCCGAGCCTTCCGCTTTGTTCTTTTCGCCCATCTCCTCGCGCATTTGTTTCTGCTTGGCCATCAACGTCTGCTGGAACTGATTCAACGTATCGCCCATCTCCTTCTCGGTCATCAACGTGTTCGTGCCCGCCTCGGCATCCTCCAAACCGCGAAGGAACACTTCATTGTTCAGATCAATGCCCTGCTGTTTCCAGCGTTCGCCCATCATCATGCCGATGGCATAACTGGAGCGGGACTGCGTGTCGCCCAAAATATTCGCATCATCAGCCAGCAACGATGTCGCCGTCGCCAGCGAAAAAACTGTCATCCAAAAAGTTGTATTCATAGATTTGATCGCACGAAGTATTCGGATTCCCAATCCAAATTGCAACACGATTTTTTTTCCGCTGAAGAAAGTCGGTTACGCAGCCTCTGCGGCACTGGCTTGCGCCCGAATCAATCTGGCCATTGCCGCGTGTGCGAACACCACGTCCGGATCGCGCTGCAACGCCTCGTCGTAATGGCGGGAAAATCCCTCGCCGCTCGTCGTCGGCACCAGCAACGTCTTGGCTTGAGCCACCAGCACCTCCACTCCGGCGACGGTCAACGGCTCCTTCGCATCCAGCATTTCATCCATTGAGGCGATGAGTTGCGACACCGGGCGCAACCACGCGAACCACGGGTCGTCCGTCAGCAATTGCAGAAATTGATACGGCGACTGGATTCTGCCGAAAGTCCGTTCATAACCCGCGCGCTCGGATTCTATCAATGCCTTGTGCAAGCCGAGCAACACCTCGCGCAATTCCGTGAGCCGCCGCCGCACACCCTCGCCCTCCGCAACCGATTCAATTTCATTTTTCACACTACATTGTAGCATATAACACAAGCGCCGGACGATGAATTCAGTCGCGCGAATTTTCAAGGGGGTGGCGAACGATTTCTTCTCCGTGGGGAGAGGATTGGGTGAGGGAGGTCAAACAAACTGATTTGTGTTTTACGCTCACCCTCATCCTGCCAGCGCATCAATCCGTCGGACCTTTGCCGGAAGGCTATGAACCGCTTCGTTTGATTTTCATTTTCTATTGATACCGCAGGTTAGAATTAAGTTAAGGCGACGACAACGTGCTGAACTGCGTCATGTAAAACCATTTCAACGAGAATCTAAATTATTGCGAATCGTCTGCGCCAGTTTAGATGCTTGGAACGGCTTGGTAAGAAAGTTGACACCTTCTTTCAACGGAAAATCCTTTCCGACAGTCTCGGCACTGTAACCGCTCATGTAAATCACTTTCAGCTTCGGATTTTCCTGAAGGATGCGTTGAGCCAAATCTTTTCCGCTCATACCGTCAGGCATCACCAGATCGGTGAGCAACAAACGGATTTCATCGCGATTTTCTTTCCAGACTTCCAACGCCTTCACACCCGTTGGCGCTTCCAAAATGCGATAGCCGAGTTGCCAAAGCGCTTTTCGCACAGAAACGCGCAGCGACAGGTCGTCTTCCGCCAGCAAAATCGTTTCATTGCCGCCACTCGTGGTCGTTAGCGCCGGTTGTGAGGATTTTTGACCTGCGTTTTTAGCCAGCCGTGGAAGATAAACCCGGAATGTCGTTCCATGATTCACTTCACTATAAACGTTAATCCAACCTTGATGTTGTTGCACGATGCCGAAGACGGTCGCCAGTCCAAGTCCAGTGCCTTTGCCGACATCTTTGGTGGTGAAGAACGGTTCAAAAATCTTCGGAAGAATTTCTGGTGAAATGCCGCAGCCGCTGTCGCTCACGTTCAAGCGCACAAATGAACCGGGACGCGCTTGAGGCGATTGAGTAACGGCAAATTCGTCGAATTCCACGCCGGAAGTTTCGATTACAAGCTGGCCGCCATTGGGCATGGCGTCGCGCGCGTTCACCGCGAGATTCAATAGGACTTGATCCATCATGCCCGCGTCGGCATGGATGAACATCGGCTGCGACGCCAGCTTGAGTTGAACCTGGATATTTTCGCCGAGAATGCGCCTTAGCATTTTCGTCGTGCTCGTGACGGATTCGCTCAAATCCAGATCGCGTGGTTGAAATACTTCACGGCGGCTGAACAGAAGCAGTTGGCGCGTCAGGGCGGCGGCACGTTGGACGGTAACACCTATCTCATCGGCAAATTCCGATTGCTCGGCGGAAAGACCGCCGCTGCTTTTGAGCAATTCAGACTGCATTTGAATAACCGCCAGAATATTATTGAAGTCATGCGCCACGCCGCCGGCCAACTGGCCGATGCCTTCCATTTTTTGGGATTGGCGCAATTGCTCCTCCAATTTTCGGCGGGCAGTGATGTCGCGCGCAATCTTGGAAGCGCCGATGATTTTTCCGGAACTGTCTTTGAGCGGCGAAATGGTCGTGGAAACGTGAATCTGTTTTTTGTCCTTCCGAATCCGCACCGTTTCAAAATTCTCAATATTTTCACCGCGCGCAACCCGCGCTAAAATGTCGCGCTCCTCGTTCACGCGCTCCGGCGGGAAAAGCATGAGCATCGGCTGGCCGATGGCTTCCTGCGCAGAATAGCCGAAAATCTTTTCCGCACCGCGATTCCAACTGGTGATGATACCGTCCAGCGTCTTGCCGATGATGGCGTCGTCAGATGATTCGACGATGCCTGCCAGTTGCGTGCGCGCCTCTTCCGCGCGTCCCCGTTTCATGTCAGCGCGATGCAACAGCGCCGCGTTGAACCAGACGAGTGCGCCGAATATAATAATGTCATTAAGCATGAACAGCGCCGATTCGGCCCCCGAACTAAACCAGTTGTGGCGATCAATCCACGATTCCAACCAGTTGATCGCGAACAAAACAAATAATGCTGAAGGCAGCAAACGGCGGGCAAGCAATCCACCCCCACTGTCGCTGACCAGCAATGCCATCAATCCGCCGTCCGTCCGCGCGCAAAAAATCCCCGCGCCTAGCAGTAGAAAACATATCGCCGTGGGCATGGCCATGGCCGTGAAAAACGGCATTGGCGCGTCGCCGAAAAAAAAGTGGCAAAATCCAAGCCAGCTTAACAACACCGCCGACAGTGTGAGAAATTGGAATGTTCTTATCAGTCGCGAACCGCCAGCCAGCAGCAGCGCGCCGCCGAGCAGCAAAAAATTCAGCGCGGTCGCGCGTGACATTCGCGCAGGTGAAACAATGCCGGTTGGCGCGTGAAAACCCAGCGTGTCAAAATTCAGATTCCAGCGGAACAGGTAATCACTTAACCGGAACAAGGCGACAAAAACGATTATCGCCGCGCAAATCTGCGATACCCGGCTTAAGTCCATTTTCCTTTGCGTGGCAGAAACTGTGCACCACAGGGAAAATCCGCCCAATACAAAACTCACTGCCGTGAGTGGCGACATTTTCGGCCAATCAGGAAGAATACTTTTAAGAGCGGAAACGTCGAAGCACCAACCCATCAATACCACCACTCCGGCGATGAACACACAAACACCGGCTATTTTGGCAACCGCATTTGGCCACAGTGATGTCGCCTTCATGGGAAATCTTTTTCAGAACTATGCTGGATAATTGCAGGCTCGCTCAAAAGACACAAGGTAATTCGGAATTTTGAAGCGGAATAAATTACAGGTTGCGGTCAGTTGCCATTGTTTCCAAAATTTTCCAAGAATCTGCCGGATGTCCTCGTGGTGCTATAGTTGGATGAGGGAATGATTTATGTTTTACGCTCGCCCTCATCCTGACCTTCTTCCCCGTGAATAATGCACGAGGCCAATCCCGGAAATTGCAGAATGCGGCGACAGGTTTGCAAATAATCCGGCGTGCATCGTCTCTGACCCATGAAACCATTGCTGGCATTTGAGATGCTAAAAATAAAGCATGAAAACAATTCTGCTTCTGACCAGCATCACCGCCCTACTCTTCGTCACGAACGGATGCCTTATTTTCCCGAGTCACCACAAGACAGTCGTGGTGCCGGCACCCGCACCCGCACCGGTGATCGTGGAACCTGGACATCCGTAACCTGACCGTATCTGGAGCATCATAGTGCAAGCGCCATACGGCGAATGTGAATGATTTGGAGAGTATCCCCAAATCAAATCTGTGTGCTTCTTTGCTTTAGCGCGTTTCAATTTCTGTTGTGAGCAAAGAATTTATTTGTTACTTTTTGGTTGGCTCGTGAGAAATTTATCCATTCATGCGGTGTGGAAAAAACTGTTGTTTGGTGCGCTTCTTTTCTTGAGGGCATTTATTCCCCATTCCACAAAAGCTGCCGGCGTGACGATTATTACGCATGGCTATAACAGTGATGCAAGTGGTTGGATTGCTGCAATGGCTGATGAAATTCCAAACTACTATTCTTTTCCAGGCACGAATTTTACAACATATGAAATTACTATTACTTACAACGATGGTTATTATTTTACAGTAACTCGCACTAATGGCAGTCCGCCTTTAGCTACTGATTCGGGTGAAATTATTGTGA
>DASYAA010000131.1:0-14084 GCA_036501565.1 Verrucomicrobiia bacterium | reverse complement strand
CGCGAAGGAGTACAGCCCCTCAAGTGTGAAACAGGAAAATTTGATTTTCGATGTCATCGTAAAACAAAAACGCCCCGACGCGAGCCGGGGCGTTTTGCGTTGAAACTTTTATTTCATCCGGTCGAAGTTTTTCTGGAGAATCTGCCAGTCTTTCAGTCCGGTGACTTTGCTCTGGAACGATTTGTTGATCTCGGCTTCCTTCGCGTTCTTGGTCGGCTTGTTGACCTTGTAAAAAATGCCGAAGCTGCCGGGGAACGGTTCGCCCGCGAGTTTGTAAGCCGCGAGTTCGTCGGTCACGTCGTGCGTCTTGGGGACTTCGTTGAACACGCCGCCTTTGCGCGGATTGCTCGCGTCGAACGCGCCTTCGTAAAACTCCACGCATTCGCTCAAGCATTCGATGAAGCTGAAACCGTCGTGATCCATCGCGGCTTCCATCATCTGTAAAACGTGATTGGGATTCGTGGACGTTGTGCGCGCGACGAACGTGGCACCGGCGGAAATCGCCTGCTTCATCGGGTTGATCGGATAATCCACCGCGCCCCATTGGTCGGTCTTGCTCTTGAAACCGAGCGGCGATGTCGGTGAAGTCTGCTTTTTCGTCAGGCCGTAGACCCAGTTGTCCATGACGCAATAAGTCATTTTGATATTTTTGCGCGCGGTGTGGTTGAAATGATTTCCGCCGATGGAAAACGCGTCGCCATCGCCGCCGAAAACGAACACGTGCAAATCAGGACGCGAAAGTGAAATGCCAGAAGCGAATGGCAGCGCGCGCCCGTGAATATAATGCGCGCCGTGCGCCTGCACGAAATACGGAAACCGGCTGGAGCAGCCGATGCCCGCGACGGTCGTGATCTTCTCGTGCCACATCTTGCGCTTCTCGATCAGCTTGAAATAAAGCGCGAGCACGGAAAAGTCGCCGCAACCGGGACACCATGTCGGATGGTCGGCGGCGATTTCTTTTTTGGTCAGGCCCTTGCGCTCTTCTGGCGCGGGAATTGTCGGCGCGGCGACGGAAGTAATGTTGCCAGCGCGCTCGGGAGTTTCGGTCAAAGTTTGGCTCATATTAAAAATTAAAGTTTGCGCAGTCCGGCGGAGACGTTAGTTTTGGCGCGGTCGAGAATATCCTTCACTTTCCATGTCAGGCCGTCGGTTTTGTTGATGCCTTGAATTTTAGCGTCGCAATAGCGGGCGCGCAGCAATGCGCCGAGTTGACCGAAACCGTAAAGCCCTTCGTCATTCATTTCCACGACGAGAACGTGGTTGAAACCGGAGAAAATATTTTCAAGTTCATTTGGCAATGGATTGATATGGCGAATGTGAATCGCCGAAACGCTGTCGCCGGCGGCGCGCGCGCGGTCAACGGCTTCCTTGATCGGGCCTTCAGTCGAGCCCCAGCCGACGAGCAAAACATTTCCTTCGGGTGGCCCGTAAATTTTCGGCGTCGGCAACGTCGCGCCGAGCGCCTGCAATTTTTTCCGGCGCTTCGCGGTCATTTGCATGTGCAATTTCGGCGAGCCGGTCGGGTGGCCGAGTTCGTCGTGCTCAAGGCCGGTGACAATAGGATATTTTCCACTTTGAATCCGCGTGCCGGGCGCGAGGTGAGTTGTAATTCCATTTGCGGCGGATAAATCGTAAGGCTTGTGGTCGGCAACGGGCGTAAGATTCGGCGAAATGTCCTGACAAACTTTTTCGAGATTCGGTTCGGTGAAGGCTTCGATGCGGGTGGCGATGCCCTGATCGGTAAGCAAAATGACCGGCACGGAAAATTTGCGTGCGATATTAACGGCTTCAATCGCCATGTAAAAACAATCTTCGACGTTCGCGGGAGCAATGACGACGCGCGGTGAATCGCCGTGGCCACCGAAACACGCGATGTTTAAGTCGGATTGCTCGATGTTCGTCGGCATTCCGGTCGAAGGTCCACCGCGTTGCACGTCCACGATGACAAGCGGCATTTCGGCCATGACCGCCCAGCCGAGCGCTTCGGTTTTTAGAGAAATTCCAGGGCCGCTCGAACCCGTGACTGCGACGCGACCGGCATAGCTCGCGCCGATGGCCATCGAGATTGCGGCGATTTCGTCTTCGGTCTGCACAAATGTGCCGCCATATTTTGGCAATTCACGGCGCAACAATTCCATGATGTCCGACCACGGCGTAATCGGGTAACCCGCGCCGAAACGAACACCCGCCGCAATTAAACCGAAGCCGAGCGCTTCGTTGCCGTTCATCACAACTTGATGACCGTCTTTTTTCTGGCTGTCAACGAACTTGAAAGTTTCCAAAATATTTCCGAGCGGGTTTGCGTGACCCGCGTGAAATGCCGCGAGCGCGTTGTTCAAAATGCTCGGGTCTTTGCCGGTGAAACGTTCGCCGATGAGTTTTTCAAGTTTCGGCACGTTCAGGTCAAACATTTTTGCGATGAGGCCGAGCGCGAAAATATTTTTACCCTTGTCCTTGGCCGTTCCGCCGATGGCTTCGACGGTCAAACCGGAAATCGGAATGCCGACGTGATGATAAATTTTTTCCCAATCCGCATTCGGCACGACGTGATCCGAATCGTAAAGCACGATGCCGCCTTTTTTCAGCGAGCCGATGTGGTCTTCGTAGGAATGCTGGTAAAACGCGAGCAGCACGTCGGCCTCATCGCCGGAACTCAAGACTTCGCCGCTGCCGATGCGGACTTGAAAAATCGAAGGACCGCCGGAAATCGTGGACGGAATCGTCATGAAGGTCATGACTTCCTGCTCGCTGCGGCCCGCAAGGCGCGCGAGAAATCCGCCGATGGCCTGGATGCCGTCCTGCGAGTTGCCGGCGATGCGGATGACCGCCTCCCTGATTTTGGAAATTTTCGGCGCGCCACCCGCCGACGGTGCCTCTGCGATTGTATCACTCATGGAACTTCAAAGTTAAATTTACCACTGCAAAAGTGGGCTGCAATCTGAAGGCAAATTGGCACGGCACCGTTGCCTTATTACGTTAAACATGAGCCGTAAATATGTCAAATTCTAATGGTGAATTTATGGTCATAAGAAGACTTGATGCGACTATCAGGCAAATGAAACCAATCTATTACCTTCAGCGTCCTTGCGCTGGAGTGTTGCCACGCATAGCTTGCCTGACCACATGACTTTGCAGGAACAATACGACGACGCGATGTTCGATTTCAGCCGGGGTGAATTCGACAGCGCGATTGTAAAATTGAAAACCGTGCTTGCCGCCGACCCGGAAAATTTTGAAGCGCAATTGGCATTGGGCATGGCGTTTTATCGCAAAGGCGATTTTGCGGCGGCGATTGCCGAAGGCCACAAGGCCGAGAAACTTCGTCCGAAGGAACAACTCGTTCACACGAACCTTTCGCTGTTTTATCAAAAAGTCGGCGACAAGGTAACCGCCGAGAAACACGGCTTGCAGGCAAAGATTGAATCGTGGCGCGAAGACGCAAAGAAAAATCCTGCCGACACTAAAACCGAAAACGATCCCGAACTGACAATTTCCAAACCAACACCGCAGCCGATGAAATTTCCCAACCAGCCGTGGAAGAAGAAACCACCAACAAACGAATAACTTTCCTAAATCCAATTTCCAATTCGAAATTATGCAACTTTCACTTTTAATTCCCGGTGTCTCACTGATGATTTGTGGAGCTATAATTTATTTGACTAACTACAAACACAATAAGACCAAAGCCCGCATTGGTCTCTTAATTGAATGCGGTGGTTTTATTATAGCATTTGGCAAGTGGTTGTTCCTTCTTAGTCTTTCAGGAAAATAAATTGAAACAGATGAAATCCTCCTACGAACTCGCGATGGAACGGCTCAACAAAAACGCGCCGACGGTCAAATTGTCCGACGCGCAGAAAAAACAACTGGCGGAACTGGATTCAAAATACACCGCGAAGATCGCCGAACGCGAAATCGCGCTTGAGACTGAAATCGCAAAAACCGCCGATGATTTTGCGAAAGAAGAATCGCTTCGCGAGCAGCTTGTGACCGAGCGCAAAAAACTCTTGGCCGAGTTGGAGGAGAAAAAAGAATCCGTCCGCCGCGCGGAAAAATAAATTCGCCGTTCCATTTTCCAGCAGCGCGGAAAAATAATCGGCGGCAAATTGAGAACCAACTGCTTCTCTCAAAATCCAATTAAACAACTCGCTTGTTCACGCGCTTTGTTCTGCTACCTTCCGCGACTCGTTTGTGGACATGACCAAAGAAATTTCGCGGCGACGCACGTTTGCCATTATTTCGCATCCCGACGCGGGCAAAACCACGTTGACGGAGAAGTTGCTGCTTTACGGCGGCGCGGTGCAGCTCGCCGGCTCCGTCACCGCGCGAAAAAATCAGCGCGCGACGACGAGCGACTGGATGGAACTGGAAAAAAAACGCGGTATTTCGATCAGCTCGACCGTGCTGCAATTCGATTACGACGGCTATCGTCTCAATCTACTCGACACGCCCGGCCACAAAGATTTTTCCGAAGACACTTATCGCGTTTTGACCGCCGTGGATTCGGTCGTGATGGTGATTGACTCCGCGAAAGGCATCGAACCGCAGACGCGAAAATTGTTCGAGGTCTGCCGCCAGCGCGGCGTGCCGATTTTTACGTTCATGAACAAGTGCGACCGGCCGATGAAAAATCCGCTGGAACTGCTCGACGAACTGGAGCGCGTGCTGGGCATCGGCGCGTTTCCGGTGAACTGGCCCATCGGCAACGGTTTTGAATTTCAAGGCGTATTCGACCGGCAAACGAAGCTCATGCACCTTTTCGAACGAACGGTCGGCGGAAAATTTCGCGCGCCTGTCGAAGTCGGCGGCCTGCACGATGAAATCATTCGTGGCCGTCTCGACGATGAAACGTTTCACAAAACGGTCGAAGAACTTGAAATGCTCGAACACGCGGGACATGAATGGGATGACGCCGCCGTGCTCTCCGAAAGAACAACGCCTGTCTTTTTCGGCAGCGCGAGCAACAATTTCGGCGTGCAGCTTTTGCTTGACGGATTTCTGAAACATTCGCCGCCGCCGAAATCCCGCGTGATGGGCGGCATCGAGATCGCGCCGGAAAATCCGGCGTTCAGCGGCTTCATTTTCAAGATTCAGGCGAACATGGATCCGAAACATCGCGACCGCATCGCCTTCATCCGCGTCTGCTCCGGCAAATTCGAGCGCGACATGACGGTCCATCATTCGCGCAGCGAGAAAAAAGTTCGTCTGTCCAGTTCCCACAAACTCTTCGGCAACGAACGCGAAACCGTGGATGAAGCCTATCCCGGCGACGTCATCGGCCTCGTCGGCCACGACAGTTTTGGCATCGGCGATACGCTGACGACCGATCCAAAAATTTTTTACAAAGAAATTCCGCGCTTCACACCGGAAGCGTTTTCGTATCTGCACAATCCGAACACGGCAAAGTTCAAGCAATTTCGTCAAGGCTTGGATCAACTTTTACAGGAAGGCGTCATTCAGGCGTTGTATCTGCGCAATTCGTCCATCAAAACGCCGTTGCTCGCTGCCGTCGGCCCGCTGCAATTTGAAGTCGTGCAATTCCGGCTCGAAAGCGAATACGGCGCGGAATCCCGTCTCGAAGCCGCGCCGTGGAGCGTCGTCCGCTGGCTGCCGACCGACATCAAGGAAGAAGAACTCGACGCGCTTTCGCTCCCGACTGGCGCGCGACTCGCTTATGACATCGGCAAAAATCCCGTCGTGCTTTTCCAAAACGAGTGGTCGGCAAATTATTTCGGCGAGACGAACAAAAACACGCCGCTCTCGACGTTGCCTGTTCAAACAGCAAAAGAGTGAGAAACGGAAAGATTCATTCCGCGAGAAATTTTTCCACATATTTGCCAAGCAAATCCGCTTCGAGATTTACGGCATCGCCAATTTTCCGCTGGTACAACGCCGTGATCTTTAGCGTGTGCGGAATGATCCAGACGCAAAAACTTTTTTTCCCGACGCCCGCGACCGTCAAACTGATGCCGTCAATCGCAATCGAGCCTTTTTCAATCACATGACGCATCACGCTTTCCGGCGTGGAAATTTCCAGAACGTGATCCGCGCCGGATTTTTCCCGGCGCAGAATTTTTCCAACACCGTCAATGTGCCCCGTCACAAAATGTCCGCCGAACTCGCCGTCGGCGCGCAACGGCCTTTCCAGATTCACCTGCGACCCGATTTTGAGAAATTGAAAATTCGTGCGCTGCCATGTCTCGTTGAGCAAATCAAATTGAACCAATTTGAATTTTCCGCGCGAAGAAATTTTTGTCGCCGTCAAACAACAACCGTTCACCGCCAGACTGCCGCCGGTTTTCAAACCGCGCGCGGAAGTTTTTGCGCAAATCGTCAGCGCGATGGATTTTTTCCCGCGCACGATGTTTTCGACCGTTCCGGTTTCCTGAATGATGCCTGTGAACATGAATTGAATTTACTTTCTCTTTTTTGGCGCAACAAGCGCCGTCATCAACAAATCTCCCCCAATCTTTTTCCATTCAACTTCCCGCAATTGAATCGCGTCCGCCAAATTTTTCACGCCGTCGCCCGCAACCGCTTTTTTTGAATTGAATCCGCCTAAAATTTTCGGCGCGTAAAAAAACGCGACGCGATGAGCAAAGCCGCCGAGCAAAAACGAAGCGTTCACCTCGCCGCCGCCTTCGACCAGCAGGCCTGTCACGTTTTCCGCGCCGAGTTTTTTCAACAGCAATTTCAAATCCAGTTTTGAGTTTTGAGTTTTGAGTTTTGAATTGGCTGTCGGCGCGACAATTACATTCACTTTTTTTGCCAAAGCCGCGACGCGATTTTTCGGCGCGTTTTTGGAAACAACAATTGTTGTCCATTTTGCAAATTCATCGCTCACAACTTTGGCATCCAATGGCGTCCGCGCCATCGAATCCAAGATAATTCTTCGCAATTTTGAACCCTGAACCCTGAACCCTAAACCGCGAACGGCAAGCGCAGGATTATCAGCAAGAATCGTATTCACGCCGACGAGAATCGCATCGCTGCCCTGACGCAATTTCATCCCGAACGCGCGCGATTTTTTGCCGGTGATCCATTTCGACTCGCCGCTGGCTGTCGCAATTTTTCCGTCCAACGTCATCGCCGCTTTCACCGTAACGAATGGAGTGCGATGAACAATCCAGTGATTGAAGGCTTCGTTCAATTTCGTGCATTCGTCCGCCAAAATTCCGCGAACAACTTCAATTCCCGCGCGCCGCAAAATATTGAAACCTTTTCCCGCGTGCCTTGGATTCGGGTCCGTCGCGCCAACGACGATCTTTTTTATTCCCGCAGAAATAATTGCGTCTGTGCAAGGTGGCGTGCGTCCGTGCGTGCAACACGGTTCGAGCGTGACGTAAAGCGTCGCGCCGCGCGGATTGTGGCCGCGTTTTTGCGCGTCGCGGAGCGCCTCGATTTCCGCGTGCGGCAAACCCGCGCGCCGATGCCAGCCGCGCCCGATGATTTTGCCGCCTTTCACCAGCACCGCGCCGACCATCGGATTCGGCGAAGTCGCGCCGTAGCCGCGTCGGGCGAGCCGGAGGGCGAGGCGCATGAATTGGGCGTCAGTCATCACGCAAAAGGAGCGGAAATTTTCCAACGCATTTCAAATTTTTCCAAAAGTGTTTTGCGAAGGTCAGCCGTGGAATCGCCTTTAAGCAAAATCAAGAACGATTCTTTTTTCCCAATATCTTTTATTCCGTGTCCAACAATAACAAGTGCGTTGTCAGAAATAATGTAGCGGTCGTGCAATTCATCATGTGCTGAAAAAAGGCGAACCTCTAACGATGGAACTTCTTTTTGAAAATCTTTTAATTCTCGAATAAATGCGCTTTGGTTTTCAGACGTTTTGCCTGTAAGAAATTGAAGTGGAGAGCCGTGTTTGAAATATTTTAAGGTGTCAAAGCAGCCGCTGCCGTAGAATTTATCCACTATACAAATGCGCCCTTTAAGCTCGGTTGCGATTTTGGGCCAAGTTAAGTGACGGTCTGTCCACGGTTTTGTGCCGCCAATAATCAACGCCTTTATTTCAGAAAGCGCATATTTCTTTTTTAAGTAACTGATTCCTTTCTCCGAAATCTTGTAAACTGTTCTATTTTCTAGGTCGTCTTGTTCGTTAAACTTTTTCCGCATTACTCGATTGCCAGCTCGATCAAGTGCTTTTTCTATGCTCAACTCGGTCGAAGCAATGCTGCGAATTTCCAACAGCTCAACTATTTCCGAAGCATACTGCGGATGATGGTGGTCAAAATGGTCGCGCATCACCCAAAGCATCCATAAAACTTCATCAAGCGGTGTTTTTAGATTTCGTTGGTCAGGGAAATTTTCCAACTTCGCTTTACGCAAATCTTTCTGGAAACCATAGTGCATGAAATTCATCACGCACTCTCCGTCATGGTAAGATTTTCGTATTTTAGCCATTTGCCGAATTTCATTCCTCAAACAACGCTTGCGCAAATTGTTTCGCATCGAAGGGCTGCAAATCGTCCGGCTGCTCGCCGAGGCCGATGAATTTGATGGGCAGGCCGAGTTCCTTCTGGATCGCCACGACCATTCCGCCTTTGCTCGTGCCGTCCAATTTCGTCACGACGAGGCCGGTCAGCGGCACGATCTTGTTGAACTCGCGCGCCTGGTTCAGCGCGTTCATGCCGGTCGTCGCGTCGAGCACGAGCAACACTTCGTGCGGCGCGCCGGGCAATTGCCTGCCGATGACGCGATGCAATTTTTGCAACTCCTGCATCAAGTTGTGCTTCGTGTGCAACCGTCCCGCCGTGTCAATGAACAGGTAATCCGCCGAGCGCGCCTGCGCGGCGGTCACGGCGTCGTGGGCGACGGACGCCGCGTCCGCGCCGTAAGCGCTGGCGATGACTTCAATTTTCAATCTTGTTCCCCAGAGTTTTAATTGTTCAATAGCCGCCGCGCGAAACGTGTCGCACGCGGCGAGCAGCGCGGTTTTTTTGTGTGACTGAAAATAATTTGCCAGCTTCGCGGAAGTTGTCGTCTTGCCAGTTCCATTCACGCCGACGATTGAAACGACGCAAACACCGTTTGAAATTTCGCGCAGACCGGAATTGTTCGCGGACAGGCTTTTTTCAATTTCGCTTTGCGCAATTGCCAGAAAATCCAAACCGCGCGCGCCCTGCGATTCGTAATTTTTTTTGACGGCGGAAATGATTTGCTCCGTCATCGCCATTCCCAAATCGGCGGCGATGAGCGCAGCTTCCAATTCTTCGACGGATTCGCCGGTGAGTTTCGGCGAACGCGTGACGATGCGTTTGATTTCATGCGTGAGCTTGGCGTGCGTCTTGGCAAGACCGGCTTTGAATTTAGAAAACAGCTTCATTCGTTGAATGGTTAAATTGTTGAATTGTTGAATTGTGAAATCGTTGAGCCAATTTAACGATTTAACTTTTCAACGATTCAACATTTCTTCGCGCTTTCATTTTTTCAACGTATTCGTAAGGCAGTTTCACCGTGCCGATGAGCGGTTTGTTTTTGCTGAAGCCGTGGCAATCCGAGCCGCCGGTCACGAGCAGATTATATTTCTCGGCGATCTGCAGATAACGCTCCGAAGTCGCGACGGAATGTTTCGTGTGAAAACATTCGATGCCGTCCATCCCGGCATCCACGAGCGCGGGAATGATTTCGTCCGTGCGGTTCAAACCCGGATGCGCCATCACCGCGAGACCGCCCGCCTGATGAATCAGTTCCATGCCTTCGAGCGCGGACATCTTGGCTTTCGGCACCCACGCGGGCCGGCCCTTTTTCAAAAACCGCTCGAACGCTTCGTCCATGTGCGAAATGAATCCGGCCTTGACCATCGCGCGCGCCACGTGCGGACGTCCCGGCGATTTGCAATTCGCCAGCGCGAAAACCGTTTCCGCCGTGAGCGGCACGCCGAGTTTGTTGATGGCCGCGACCATTTCGTGAATGCGATTTTGCCGGACGATTTGGAACTTGGAAATTTCCGTCAGCAATTTTTCGTTGTGCGTGTCGAGAAAATAACCGAGCAGATGCAGTTCGGTGTCGCCGAGTTCAGCGGTAAGTTCCGTGCCGGGAATAAATTCAATTCCCGCCGCATCACAAGCCACGGTCATGCGCTCGCAGCCTTCGACCGAATCGTGATCCGTCAACGCCATCGCCGCGAAACCGAGCCGAGCACCGTGCCCTGTGAGTTCTTCCGGCGAAAAAGTTCCATCGGAAAAAAACGCGTGCAGATGTAAATCGGCGAACTTCATTTCGCGGTTTTCGCGGGACGAAGAATTTCGCCGCGAATTTTATCCAGAATTCCGTTCACAAATTTCCCGCTGTCCTGCGTGGAAAATTTTTTCGCGATGTCCACGGCTTCATTGATGCTGACGACGGGCGGAATGTCTTCTCGATGCAGCATTTCGTAGATCGCCAGCCGCATGATGTTGCGGTCCACGGCGGCGATGCGATGAAAATCCCAATTCTTCGCGTGGCTTTTGATTTTTTCGTCAATCGCGTCGCGGTGTTCCAGCGTGCCGCGAATCAGCGGCTCGGCAAACAAACGCGTTTCCGCTTCTTCGACCGTCGGCGGCGGCAGTTCAAATTTTTCGCCCCAATGCGACGCGCCCTTTTCGTCCTCGATCGCGGCGGCGCGCTGCGAATTCCAGAACTGCGCCAGCTCGAGTTCGAGATTTTCCGGCGGGTTCAGGTCGTGCTGAAACAGAAATTGCACCGCGCGTTCGCGCGCTTCGCGTCGTTTGCCCATGAAAACACTTTACAGAAGGCAACGAAGAAAACGGAGGAAAATTTTAACTTTGTTGCCTTTGTTTGCTTCTGTAAAATTTTTTCGTTAAAATTTAGCGCATGAAAGTTGGAAAATTACTGCACACACGCTATCGCGTGAATGACCTCGAGCGCACGGTGAAATTTTACTGCGATGTCCTCGGCCTCGCAGAAGTGAAACGCCACAAATCCCCGCGTGGCTCGGAACTGGTTTTCATGCAGGCGGACGGCAGCGAGGAATTAATCGAACTCTGCCATTTTCCCGGCAGCGAACCCGTGAAATGCCAGCCGGATTTGACGCATTTGGCATTTGAAGTCGCGAGTCTCGATGAATTTGCAAAACATTTGGAAAAGCACGGCCAGAAATTTTCCGACGGGCCGACAAAAAGTTCCAGCGGCTCGGTTTTCGCCTTCATTGACGCGCCCGAAGGCTATGAAATCGAATTGATCCAGCGCGGCGGCACTTGCTAAAAATTTCATGAGCGTTTTAATTGTCGGTTCCACGGCGCTGGATTCCATCAAAACTCCGAATGCGGAAAATCCGCGACTGCTCGGCGGCTCGGCCAGCCACGCGGCGGTCGCGGCGAGTTTTTTTTCGCCGGTGAAACTGATTGGCGTCGTCGGCGAAGATTTTCCCAAAAAATACGTCGAGCTTTATCGCCGGCATAAAATCGATCTTGTTGGCTTGCAGACGTTGCCCGGAAAAACTTTTCATTGGTCGGGCGAATACGAATTGAACATGAACAATCGCCGCACGTTGCTGACCGAACTCGGCGTGTTTGAAAATTTCACGCCGCATTTGCCGGACGTTCACAAGAAATCGCAATTCGTTTTGCTCGCGAACATCGCGCCCGCATTGCAACATCACGTTCTCGATCAAATGGCGCAGCCAAAATTTATCGCCGCCGACACGATGGATTTGTGGTTGAACATCGCGCTCAATGATTTGCTGAAATTGCTGCCGCGCATTGATTGTTTCGTGCTCAACGACAGCGAGGCGCATCAATTGACGAAGGAAGACAACGTCTTCGCCGCGTTGAAAAAAATCCACAAGCTCGGGCCAAAATACGTCATCATCAAAAAAGGTTCGCACGGCTCGGTCTTGTCCGGCCCGCGCGGATTTTTCATTTGCCCGGCGTATCCGTTGCACCAAGTTTGCGACCCGACGGGCGCGGGCGATTCGTTTGTCGGCGGCATGATGGGGTTTCTGGCGACGGCGCGCGGCTCGGTTGAAAAGAATTTTCGCCGCGCGATGATTTACGGCAGCGTCACCGCGTCGTTCTGCTGCGAAGGATTCGGCCTGACGCGCACGACCAAAATCAAACGCGCCGACATCGAAAAGCGCGTGAAGGAACTGGAAAAGCTGACAAGGTTTTAACACGAGAATCCGATGAACAAACTTGTCAAAGAGATTTTGTTCTGGGGCGGCGCGTTGGCAATCATTTTCATTTTTTGCAAACACAAACCATTTTGGATTTCGATTATTTGGATTTTAGTTTGGGGCGTATTCGTTGAATTGGTGAACCGATTGGTTCGTAGCTGGAACAAAGGCCGTAAAAATTCCGAAAAATCCACAGACCCGCGATTCAACACGCCGCAAAAGGCGCTGCGAGTCGCATTGAATTATCAAATCTCCAATTTTCTTTTCGCCTTCAATCCATTTTTGCTGGTTCAAATCATCCTTCAAATCGCCGGAAAGTTTTGGGAAAGGAATTTTTGTCGTCCGGTTTTGCAGGCGGAACAATATAGTCAAAAAACAGATTACATTTTGCCCATCACCAGCGAATGGTTCGTTTTCAACGGCGGCGTCACAAGAGAAACTTCCCATTCATGGGGAATCCCGACGCAACGCTTTGCTTACGACTTTGTGAAGTTCGGAAAAAATGGCCGCACATTTGAAAGCGACGGGCGCAAACTCAAAGATTATTTTTGCTACGACGCGCCGGTTCTTGCGCCCGCCGATGGCGTCGTGGTCAAGGCGCGCGACGGAATTCACGACGCCCCGTTTGTTGGAACATTTTGGATGGATTGCTTCACGCGAAACATCGCCGGAAATTCCGTCCTCATCAAACACGCCGACAGCGAATACTGCCTGCTTGCGCATTTGAAACACGGCTCGGTGAAAGTGAAAGTCGGCGAAACGGTGAAGCAAGGACAGGAAATCGGGCGTTGCGGACATTCCGGCAATTCGACGGAGCCGCATCTGCATTTTCAATTTCAAAACGGAAAAAGTTTTTATTTCAGCAGCGGACTGCCGGTGAAATTTTCAAATTTCTGGCGACGCGAAAGTGAGCAGAAAAATTGTATCAAGCAGGATTACATTTCCAAAAAAACTTTTGTTTCAGCAGGCGAATAATTTTATTCGCGTTCAGCGTGTCCATTCGTGGTTAAATTTTTCGCGTGAAAGCCGTCATCCTCGCCGTCGGCTAAGGCACGCGCATGAGAAAGCTTACCAACGAATGCCAAACCAATTGTTTATTTACTCCCCGGTTTGACCACTGGAATCGCTTTCAAATCCGGCGGCAATTTGTCCGGCTCGAACGCCTCGACTTGCAGCGACAGCAAACTCACGAACGGCACGCCGAATTTCACCGCGCCATTCGAGCGATCCACAATCGCCGCCACGCCGACAACATAACCGCCGTTCGCGTGGACGATGTCAATCGTCTCCCGCACGCGGCCACCTTTGGTCACAACATCTTCGACGACGAGAATTTTTTCGCCGCGCTCAATTTTGAATCCTCGTCTCAAAACCAATTTGCCGTCTTCCTTTTCCGTGAAAATAAACCGCGCCCGCCGTTGCCGCGCGACTTCCTGTCCAATGACCAGTCCGCCAATTGCCGGCGCGATGACCGTCACCGTTTCAAATTTTTCAACTTTCTTCGCCAGCGCGCCGCCGAGTTTTTCGACGACGGGCATTTGCTGAAGCGCGAGCGCGCATTGAAAATACTCGCGGCTGTGCAATCCGCTGCGCAATATAAAATGGCCTTCGAGCAGCGCGCCGCTGTCGCGAAAAATTTGCAGAACTTCGTCTTGCTTCATCGCGCAAAGTTTAATTCCGAAACTTAAAGAACAAAGTTTTTTCTCCGCGTCTCTGCGGTTAATCTTCGCGCGTGCTGAAATGGTTCAAATTTCTCATTGCCATTTGCTTGCTGCCGATTTGCACCGGTGCGATGATGGCGCTTTGGAAAATTCTCCGCGCCGCGGGCAACGCGGACACAACGTGGATTCCATTTCTCGGCGGCGCGGCCTGCTGGTGCGTGATTTTTTTCCTGCTGCCGAAACCAATGTGGATTTACGTCTTCGGCCATGAATTGACGCACGCATTGTGGACGTGGCTGTTTGGC
>DASYAA010000130.1:0-4305 GCA_036501565.1 Verrucomicrobiia bacterium | reverse complement strand
CTTCACGACATTTTGCCCGAATTTTTTGCCAACAAATTCCGCAGGTCCGAAGCTGGCCTTCAAGTCAAACTGCTAAAAAATGTTGAATGGATTTCCGCCCGCTTTGCGAATCATGCCATCATTTCAAACCATCTCTGGTTTGACAAAATCACCGCGCGTTCCGTGCCGAAGGAAAAATGTTCCGTCTTCATCAATTACGTTGACCCGGAAATTTTTGGGCGCAAGCGGACACGAAGCGATGGAAAGTTCATCATGCTTTATCACGGCGGCTTGCAGCGGCATCAAGGTCTCGACGTTGCCATTCGCGCGTTCGCAAAAGTCAGTTCGCAAAAGTCCGAAGCGGAATTTCACATTTACGGCGGCGGAAACATGAAGCCGGAATTGCAGGCGCTGGCGAAGGAATTGAGATTGGACGGCAAGGTGATTTTTTTCGAGAGCGTGACCATGCGGCAAGTCGCGGAAATCGTCGCGAACGCGGATTTGGGGATTGTGGCCAAGCGCGCCGATTCGTTTGGCAACGAAGCCTACAGCACTAAAATAATGGAATTTATGGCGGCGGAAGTGCCGGTGATTGTTTCAAAGACCAAAGTGGACAGTTTTTATTTCGACGATTCCGTCGTGCGATTTTTTGAATCCGGCAACGAAAATGATTTGGCCGCAGCCATGCTGGAATTGATGAACAACCGCTTGTTGCGCGAAAATCTGGTTCGCAACGCAAACGCATACGTTGCGCGAAATAATTGGAATGTTAAAAAACACGAATATACGCGCTTGGTGGATTCGCTGATTGATTCCACTGAATTTCAGTCCGCCAGCCAAGCCAAGAATCCCGCCGTTTGCCCGTAATTCTCCGTGACTTTCTCTTATGAGATTGGATCGAACACTCTCACTTTATCTCGTCCGCCCGCTGATGAAAACTGGAATTGTTTCCGCCAAACGGAAATTGCCGATTTTGATGTATCACAGTATTTCGGACGCCGCCGAATCAGGAATTTCTTCGTATTACAAAACCAACACCAGCCCGGCCAGATTTGAGCAGCAAATGCGCTGGCTGACCGAAGGAGGATTTCGCTCGGTTGATTTGGAAGAAGGTCTTCGTCTCGCGCAACGTGGAATTGAAAAAGAAAAAATTGTAGTCATCACTTTTGATGACGGCTTTCGTGATTTTTATGATTCGGCATTTCCCATTTTGAAAAAATACGGCCACACGGCGACGATGTTTTTGCCAACGGCGTTTCTTGGCGAAAAAAGACAATCGTTCAAAAACAAGGAATGTCTGACCTGGCAGGAAGTGCGCGAATTACGCGCGGCGGGCATCCGTTTTGGTTCGCACACAGTCAACCATCCCGTGCTTTACAAAAGTTCGTGGCCAGAAATCGAAAACGAATTGGCGGTTTCAAAAGAAAATCTGGAGCAAGCGCTGGGAGAAAAAATTACGAGCTTTGCCTATCCTTACGCTCTTCCACAACATGACCGGCCGTTTGTGGAAAAATTCCAGAAATTGCTGCGACAGTTAGATTATCAAAGTTGTGCGACCACTGTGATTGGCCGGGTGCAAACCGGCGACAATCCATTTTGCCTGAAACGTTTGCCCATGAATAACGACGACGATCAGGCTTTGTTTTTGGCAAAACTCGACGGCGCTTACGATTGGCTGGCATATCCGCAAAGCTGGTTCAAGTCGGCTCATTATCGTTTGGGCCGTTCTTCGCGGAAAGAAATTGATTTGCAGCCGATGGCGCAACATCAAGTTGGATAAATTGTGAGCAATAATTCAACAATTGTCTCGATTGTCATTGTAAGCTGGAATGCGCGGGACTATCTCACGCAATGTCTGGAATCGTTGACTCCCGCCGTGTGCCGCTACCCCATGGAAATTATTGTGGTGGACAATGCTTCCTCGGACGGATCGGCTGAATTGGTCGAAAATAATTTTCCTCACGCGCGACTCATCCGCAATTCCGCCAATCTCGGATTTGCCAAGGCAAACAATCTCGGCATCGCCGCCAGCGCCGGACGTTATGTGTGCCTCATCAATTCCGATGTAAAAGTTCTGCCGGATTGCATCAGCCGCTTGGTGGATTATTGCGAGCAAAATCCAGATGTCGGCATGGTCGGCCCGCGAATCATCGGCGGCGATGGCAAATTACAACGCTCCTGCCGTGGCTTTCCAACTTTATGGAATATGCTTTGTCGCGCGCTGGCATTGGATTCAATTTTTCCAAAAATAAAATTGTGTACGGGCTACGCGCTTTCGTATTGGCCGCAGAATGACACGCGCCCGGTGGACATTTTAACCGGCTGTTTCTGGCTAATCCGCCGGGAAACATTGAGCCGGATTGGATTACTCGACGAATCATTTTTCATGTATGGAGAAGACATGGATTGGAGCAAGCGATTTTGGCTTGGCGGCTCAAAACTGGTTTTTGTTTCTTCGGCGGAAGCAATCCATTACGGCGGCGCCAGTTCGTCCAATTCCCCGGTCAGGTTTTACATCGAGAAACAACGCGCTGATTTGCAGTATTGGAAAAAGCATCACTCACGAATAGCGACGACGCTTTTTTTCCTGATTTCATGTTTTCATTTGCTGCTGCGGACGATTGGATATTCCTTTGCGCTTTTGCTCCGCAAGAGTGCGCGGCACGTTTATCAATATAAAATCAAGCGAAGTCTCGCGTGTTTGAAATGGTTGTTTTTTGAATCCTCAAGACCAATCGAGAAAAATTCCTGAGTTTATTGCGATTAATTTTTTAGCTGATTATGAACGGCCAATATGTTTTGCTTACCGCCGCCAAGGACGAAGAAGCCTGCATTGGAGAAGTTATCCAATCCGTGTTGAGACAAGCGGTTCGGCCGTTGGCGTGGTTCATCATGGATGATGGATCAACTGACCGGACGGCATCCATTGTCCGGCAATTTGCCGTCGAACATCCATTTATCCATCTGCAATCTGCAAGCTCGCGTGGCGGACGTAATTTTGGTTCCCAATATAAAGCGATTATTGCCGCATACGATTTGGCCAAGTCGCTGGAATTCGATTTTGTGGCCATACAAGACGCAGACCAAGCTCCTGCGGAACCCATTTATTACGAGTCAATCTTAAAAGAATTTCAAAATAATTCTCGTCTCGGTCTTGCCAGCGGTTTCGTTTATGAGCGCCCAAATGGAATTTGGGAATGTCGAAAAGGTAATTCAAAAGATTCGGTGGCCGCCAGCGTTGTGTTTCGCCGAAGTTGCTTTGACCAAATTGGCGGCTATACGCCATTGTATTATGGGGGATCGGATTGGCTGATTCAACTTGAGGCCAAAATGGCCGGATGGGAAATCCTGACGCGCCCGGAACTTCACCTCCACCATTATCGTCTCACCTCAAGCGCCGGTGGAATTTGGCGCGGAAAATTCCGGGCCGGAATGATGGACGCTTCTTTTGGTTCGGATTTCATTTTTGAATTTTTCAAATGTTGCCGGCGTGCGACGAGCCGGCCTTTTTTGTTCGGCAGCGTTGTGCGTTTTAGTGGTTATCTTTGGTGGAAATTGGCCGGACGAAAGCCGCTCATTGCGCAGGAAAAAGTTGCATTTCTAAAAAAAGAACAAACGGCCAAATTGCGAGGATGGGTATGGCCTTTTGATGTGAAGCAGGCGAAAGAAGCGAAGCGGCTTTGCGTGGGCAAAGATTAAAGTGCCCATTCAAGTGGAAGATCAGTCAACAGACCTAACGCCTTTGGCAGCTGTAATATTGCTGGCAATGGTGAGCTTAACATGGACGCTGCCCAGACGTTTCGCCTTTTGCCCCCTGTTGATTTTGACCTGCCTCATGCCGCTGGGTCAGGAACTTGTTCTGCTTGGATTACATTTTCCTTTGTTTCGAGTCGTTCTGCTGGTGGGTGGCTTGCGAGTTTTATTCAAAGGAGAGGCATCTCAATTAAAGTGGACTCGCTTGGACAAGGTGTTCGCATGGTGGGTGTTGGTGTCGGTGGTTTTCGGAACAATGTCCAAACCTTCGATGGAATTATTCGTGAATCGAATGGGCGACGCTTACACGGCAGTCGGCTCTTATTATTTTTTTCGCTGCGTGATTGTAGATTTCGAAGATATTATCACCAGCGTGCGAACGTTGGCGCTGGTGAGTTTGCCATTGGCTGCGCTCATGTTGGTGGAAAGCAAAACGGGACATAATCCTTTTTCCGTTTTTGGCGGCGTGCCCGAAATTTCATTTATGCGAGAAGGTCATGTGCGCTGTCAGGGAGCATTTCGACACGCCATTTTAGCCGGAACTTTTGGAGCCACATTGGTTCCTTTATGTAT
>DASYAA010000129.1:0-7337 GCA_036501565.1 Verrucomicrobiia bacterium | reverse complement strand
GTTTTGCGCCACAGGTTCGCAAGTGCCCGTCGCGGAAACGGTGAGCAACGGTTTGTTTTCTTGTGCGACTTGCAACCGGCATTCGTCCCATTTGAATTGTTTGAAGTCCACGGCCTGACCGCGCACTCGCACGTCAATCCCGGCCTGTGAGATTCGACTGCCAGCGAAATTGGCGGCGAGATTTGTGATTTGCGACCCTATGTCAAAGGCAAGTTGTTTGCCCCCGGATTGGGACAATAATTTTGCACTGAAATTCACATTGCCACCCGACACGGCATCGCCCAAAAACGGTTTCCAATCCGCAAGATTCAATCCCGCGACCGTCACATTCAACGTGGCATCGCCTGCGGCAGCCGCAGTGTCGCCCCAGCAAATGCTCATCGGGCTGGACAACTCCGCGCGAGCGAGCGGATTATGGTTTTGCGTTGCGGAAAAAGTCAGGGCGTTGAGCAACGCGGTTTGCGCCGCGCAATCCACCGTCACGTTGTAATCGGCGAGTGCATCGAGCGTGGGTGTGGTCTGATTGGCGCGAGTCAGTTGCAAGCTGGCAATGGTGAACTGGCCGGCAGCAGCGATGACCGAGCCGGATTTGGTCAGTTCGATTTGATTTGTGGAATTGATTGTCGTGCCGCCAAAATCAATACCGCTCGCCGCGCCAAAAAGATTCAACACCTGCCGGTCAAGTCCGAGAATTTCCACGTTCAAACGTCCTTCGGTTTTTTCCACATCGAACGGCCCGCTCACTTGCAGCGCGCCCAATTGTGCGCCGGATTTTTGAAAGCGCAATGCGATCTGCGTGATGTTCGTGGGTGTGATTTCGCAATCAAAATTCGCGCCGAGTGCGGCCAAATCCTGCAACGCTCCGGCCGCTTGCGTCACGTCAAGCCGTGTGTTGCCCTGAATGGAAAGCGGCTTCAAATCGTCGGCGAGCACGAAAGTAAAATTACCGGCGACGTTCGCCTGCAAATTTCCGCTCGCGCCGGGCGACGGCGGATTGTTTTCAATGTTCATGCCGGCGTTCAACTGGAGTTTGCCGGACTCGCCATTTTTCAGATTGTCGAGCGTGACATTCACATTGGATATTTCCGTCACGTCATGCTGGCCGTTGCTGTAATTTTTTATTTTGCGAATCGTGGCGTCAGTCAGCGCGAACTTCTTCAAATAAATACGCAAAGTTTTTGAAGTCTTGGAATTTTTTGCCGGCGAACTGGTTTTCGTTCCTTTTGGCTGCGATTTGAGCAGCGGATCAAGATTGCTTGTGCCGTCGGGATTTTCAACGAGATTGATCACCGGCGAAACCAGCGCGACTTCTTCAATGTCAAGGTTGCCGCGAAGAATATCCATCAGATGATAGCGAATGCGAATCTCCTTTGCGGTGACAACCGGGTCAACTCCCGTTGTCTGCACTTTCAAATTTCGCAACGTGACATGGCTGAACGGACTGATGACCGCATCTTCAACCGTCACCGTGGCGTTTATTGCCTTGCTGACGCGCGGCAGGATGAAGCTCTTAAAAAAACCGGAACTGGTGACGACAAACCAGACGGCTACCAACAGTAGAATCAACACCACGAAAAATTTAATGAGGATTCGCAACGAGCGGTGACGCTTGCCGGACGGGGGAATGGAAGATTGCATTTCATTCATAAAAGGTTTCAACGATTCATCAGACGGAAATAATCAGGGAATGCCGGGATTGGACAACACAAAAATGTCGGCGGGCGCGGCGATTACACACGAATTTTTATCGCCAACACCCGCCGAGGCGCCCAGTTCTCATTGGGCAGGGAGAATTTAATCCGTCGCGCCGACATGACAAGCGATTTTTGAAAATAATTTTAATTTTTTCGCATTCGGTTCGCATTCTCCATCAAACGTCTTTACTTTCGGCCTGAATAGTTTGAAAAATTAACCATGCCGAAGCATTATTCGCCCCTTTCAGCCGCATGGCTTCTGCTTTGCGCGCTTTGCTTCAATGTTCCGGCAATTGCAGGAACGAATGAATCCGGCTCGCCTTTCATCGTGGATTCATGGAGTACGAGCGAAGGATTGCCGCAAAGTTCGGTCATTTCGGTGATTCAAACGCGGAATGGTTATCTCTGGCTCGGCACGCTCAACGGCCTCGTGCGCTTTGACGGAATTCGCTTCACCACTTTTGATGAAAACAACACGCCGGGTCTGGACAGCGACCGGATCGTTTTTTTATTTGAAGACAACCAGACGAATCTTTGGGTTGGAACCGAGTCATCCGGTCTGGCGATGATTCAAAATGGGAAAATAAAAAAATTTGAAGTTGAAACCGCAAACGCCGGAGCCGTGACGTATGCGTGGGAAGATTCGGGCGGCATTTGGTTTTATTCGGATAAAGGAACTTGTAATTATCACGACGGCAAAATGAATTTTTATCCGGGCGTGCTGTCGCAACAATTGTTCTTTCTTGCGAAGCGCCTGATTATTCCGTGCAAATCCGGCGGCTTCTGGCAAATGGCAAATGGCAATGTTCAAAAATGGAGTTCCAACCGGCTTGAAAAAGATTTCGGCGCGTATCCGTGGGGCAATTTAATTGTCACTTCTGCTTGTGAAGATAAAAACGGCAATCTAATTGTCGGCACTCTGGGCGCGGGCGTTTTTTGGTATGATGCCGATGGCAATTATCAGCAAGTCTCCGCCAATCAGGGGTTGTCGCACGCGGGAGTTCTTTCCCTGTGCGTGGATAGCGAAGGAAATCTTTGGGCGGGAACCGACGGCGGCGGCTTGAACCGGATTAAAAGAAAAATTTTCAACGCCCCAAAAAATTCCCATCCGTGGGTCGTGCAATCAGTCTCCGCCGATGATCACGGCGGTTTGTGGATGGCGTTCAATGGTTCGGGCGTGTCTTATTGGATTACAAATTCCGCACAGGATTTCGGCGTGGGACACGCTTCAAATGCCTGGACAACATTGGTGGATCAAAAGCAACAAGTATGGGTCGGCACACGCGACGAGGGGCTTTTTCAATTGCAGACCAATCATTTCCAGCACGCGCCGGGCGCGGAAATGCTCGGCCCGCAAATCTTTGCCTTGTTTGAAGATCGCAGCGGACAACTATGGGCCGGCACGCAAAATGGACTGGGTCGCTGGAATGGTTCGCAATGGAAAGTTTTCACAACTCGTGACGGCTTGTCGGAAAATGTCGTTCGCGCCATCGCGCAAGACACCAACAGAAATTTTTGGATTGGCACTGAAAATCGCGGCTTGAATTTTTTTGCGAATGGAAAATTTATTTCTTATCAAGCGACACAAAATGGTTTGCCCGGCAATGACATCTCCTGCCTTGACGCGGACAAGGATGGCGCGCTGTGGGTCGGCACTTCCGGCCACGGGCTGGCGCGTTTTCAAAATGGAAAATGGACGCGCTATTCGACGGACGACGGCCTCGCCAGCGACAGCATTGATTATATCATCGAAGACGACGCGGATAATTTGTGGGTCGGTTCCAACGCGGGGTTGATGCGGATTCCAAAAAGATCACTGGACGATTTTGCAAACGGGACGACAAATTCCATTTTCTGCCGGACTTATGTGGAGACCGATGGATTGCCGACACGGGAATGCTCCAGCGGTTCACAACCGGCAGCCTGCCGCACGAGTGACGGCAGAATTTGGTTTCCCACCACCAAAGGTCTGGCATCCGTAAATCCTGCTGAACTGAAACCAAATCTTCAGCCGCCGGCGGTAATGATCGAGTCCGTCCTGATCAATGGGGCAAAAAAAACGAATCGCCTAAATTCCGCGCAGCCGCAATCCATCGTCATTCCGCCCGGCCACAACCAACTGGAAATTGATTACACCGCCTTGAATTTTTCCGCGCCGAACGAGGTGCATTTCAAATATCGTTTGGAAGGCCGCGAAACCGCGTGGACGCCCGGCGACGCGCGCGTCGCGCACTACAACGAACTGCTTCCGGGACAATACCGCTTTCACGTCATAGCGTGCAATGAAGACGGACTTTGGAATGAAACGGGTGCCAAACTCGAAGTGACCGTGCAACCGCAATTTTGGCAAACCTGGTGGTTTAGTGCCGCCGCAATTTTATGTCTGGGTGGAATCGCCATTGCCATTGTGCGCTATTTTTCCACGCAAAAATTGCGGCGCGAAGTGCAATTGCACAAACAAAAGGAAGCGCTCGAACTCGAACGCTCGCGTATCGCGCGTGATTTGCACGATCAACTCGGCGCAAATTTGACACAAGTCGCGCTGCTCGGCGAAATGGCCGAGGCCGATAAAAATTCTCCTGAAGAAGTCGAGTCGCACGCGAAACAAATTTCCGAAACCGCGCGGGAGACGACGCATTCGCTCGATGAAATCGTCTGGGCGATCAATCCTTCCAACGACACGCTCGAAGGTCTGGCCAATTACGCCTGCAAATACGCGCAGGAATATCTCGCGCTGGCCGGATTGCGCTATCGCGTGGACGTTCCGACGCAATTGCCGCCGACGCCGATTCCGCCGGAAGTCCGCCACAATGTTTTTCTCGCGTTCAAGGAATCCGTCAACAATGTCGTCAAACACGCGCAGGCGAGCGAAGTCTGGATTCGGTTGCGCTTGCGGCCGCACGATTTTATTCTGGAAATCGAAGACAATGGGCGCGGAATTGCAAATGCCGATTGGAGCAAAGGTCGTAGCGGACTTCGCAACATGAAAAAGCGCATGGAAGATATTCGCGGAGAATTTTCCGTTTCCAGCGGCGCGAACGGCGGAACGATTGTGCGACTGACTGTTCCAATTATTTTAACCACGGATAAACACGGATGAACACTGATAAGACAAAAGACAAACTGCAAAAAATTTCAAATCCGTGTTTATCTGTGTCCATCCGTGGTTGAATTGATTTTATGCCAATCACCGTTTCCATCGTTGAAGACAATGACAAACTGCGCGAGACGCTCGTGCGCGTGCTCAACCGCGCCGACGGTTTCCGTTGCGTGAGCCAGTATGCGAACGCCGAAGACGCGCTGAAAGATTTGCCGCAAACCAAGCCCGACGTGGTTTTGATGGACATCAATCTGCCCGGCATGAATGGCGTTGAATGTGTCCGGCAGTTGAAAAAAATCGCGCCGGAGATTCAAGTGATGATGCTCACTGTTTATGAGGACACGGAAAATATTTTTGACGCGCTGGCGGCGGGCGCGAACGGCTATATGCTCAAGCGCACGGCGGGCAAGGAATTGCTCGAAGCGATTCAGGAAGTGAAGCGCGGCGGCTCGCCGATGACGACGCACATTGCGCGCAAGGTCGTGCAATCGTTCCAGCGGTCGGCGGCGGCGGCAGCACAGACGGAAAGCCTTTCCGAGCGCGAACAGCAGGTGCTCGACCTGTTGAGTCAGGGTTTGATGTATAAGGAAATCGCGGACAAGCTCAACATCAGCTACGAAACCGTCCACACCTACATCCGCCGCATTTACGAAAAATTACAGGTGCGGACGCGGACGGAAGCCGTGGCGAAATTTTTGCGAAGGTAAATCTGCTTCTTACAAACTTATTTTTCTTAATCCAATCAATGACAAAATTCCCACGCCAAACATAGCCACAGTTGTTGGCTCCGGCACAGTCGTGTATGAGATAGAACCTAACAGACCGAAATGCGTTCCGTCATTTGATGAGCCTGCTAAAATTGGCTGTAGAGGCCCGTAAACTCCACTACCAGTGTTATTCACAATGCCCATAAGAATATTCGTCCCTCCCAAAATGAAGCCGCTACCCACAGCGCCGGAGACAGTTCCGCTTGCACCGTCGAAAACGTAAGGAACGAGCGAACCACCATCGGTTAAAACCATGTTTCCAGAAGTGGCGTTGCCTTGGTACGGAATGCCCGCTGAACCTATGGCAATTCCGTTCAAAGTCAAAACAGCACGGTCATCAGCATACATTCCGCTGAAATTCAAGATGACATTCGATGCATCGGCGGGTAAAAAGAACGCAAACTGAGCAGTCCAAAATCCATCAAAAGCATTCCAACTACCACCCGACACGAATGAACCTACTCCGGTTCCAGTGCTCGATATGCTAAGTTCGCTGCCAAACGGATATGGAGTTGCATTTATTGCACCGCCCGCCGTTACCGTCCAACCAGCAGTCGTTGTAGTACTAAAATCAATGGTTTGCGCCTTACTTTGTTGAGTTAGGATAAAGCAACATGACGCGAAACAAATAATTTGTCTGATTTTCATAATTCATAAGGTTTAACAGTTTCTGATTTTTCTGATTTCACCTTGCAGCTAAAATTGCTTCAACTGAAACAAGGCAATTTGATTTTACAGAAAACAGTTTCTTCTGCAAGCATCTTTTGGACTATTGTTCCTGTAATTATTGTCCTGGCGAATGGCAAGATGAAAGGATGCGCCATAAAGACATGGCGAAAGCTTTCGGGATGATCTTGCGAAAATATCGTAAGACAAAAGAAATGACGCAGGAAGCTCTCGCTGAAAAAGCTGATATTGACCCTAAAATGATCAGCCTCATTGAAAGGTTTGAGCGCAATCCCAGCTTGAATGTGGCTGATTCAATCGCTCGCGGCTTGGGAAGTTCACTTACCCAGATGATAAAAGAGGCGGAAGCGATAAAGAAAAAATAGTTCGTTTTAAGCACAAAACTTCATTTCCCCCTTATTTTACGCTGTTTTCTCATGTAACCATAACTGGTGACTCGCAGGGGACAGGGCTTCTGTTAGATTGGTCACGTCGTTGATGCAGAAATGCAGTTGTTACGTGTGTTTTGTAAAGGCGTATGTCTGCGGCGCCGCGTTGATGACGATGTAAATTTGTGGTCAGTTCTCATTGGGAGGCCGGAGTAGTGTCCGGCCTCTTTTTTTTCTTCAAATCAGGCGGCGTTTCATTTCCCGTTGAACAGTTTGACTTTCCGGCTCTTTCGCCGAAAATCACCAAAACTTTTCATGAACGAAACGAACAAGCACAAGCGCCGGGGATTTTTTTATCATCATTCGTTGAGCATCGTCAGCGTCGCGCTGCTCACGCTCTGGATCATTTGCTATTGTTTCGCCGATCCCAGCACGCATCTGGGCGCTTTTTTCGGCAATGCGATTGCGGATTGGAGCGGCTCGGTCGTCATCATTCTCGGCACGAAATTTTTGCTGGAATTTCATTCGGCAGAAAGCCGGCGCGTGAAGGGGAAGTTGCTCAATCCGTTTCTGGATTTTCTGTGGCGGCATTCGCTGCTGATTTTCATCGGGATCACCGGAATTGGCTGGGCGATTCTTTTCTGGAAAATGGATGCGAACAGCAAATGGGGACAGGTTGTCGGCAACATCGTTTCCGAATGGGTGCAAATGGGCGGTCTGG
>DASYAA010000128.1:0-12728 GCA_036501565.1 Verrucomicrobiia bacterium | reverse complement strand
TACTTTCGCTGGACAACCAATGTTTCGGTGTTAGGATATTCATATCCGACAAACATTCAAGGCAATCGCCCATTCTGTTATGCCGTCAACGCGCGCGGCGTTGCTGCGGCAGACATGGGATTGGTGAAAACAATTCTACTCGCTGGAGATTCCATCAGTCGAAAGCCGAATGAAATTCAGTCACCGGCAGATATGATCGCCATTGGCGATGATTCCAGCTACACAACCAATAATCCGAATAGCATAGGGGCAAAAACTGGCGGTTGGGGGGAATTCATAGGAATTTATGCTTTTGAACCTGCCGATCATTCATGGCTTATCGGCACGGTGCATAATCAAGGCGGGAACATGGTTTTTCTTGACGACCATGTGGAATGGCAGCATTGGTGGAACTGGATTGGATTGAATGACACGGCCGCGCGACGCTGGAATTATGATAACCAGCCGCACGAAGAATTTTGGCAATAAAAATCAACCAATAGCGAGGTGCAAGCCACCTATTTGAAAGCTAATACCGGAGCAGTTTCACCGAATCGTGAGTTGACCTTCGCGCCGCGCCTTAAATTTTTCTGTCGGGTTCTTTTCTGGAAAGCAACGGCAGAACTTGTTCACCGCAGACATTTTGATTTGAAAAATCTGTGAATAATTTGAATTCGCGAAATGAAAAAGTATTAATTCGACGGGCTGATTTGCATTTTTGATAAATTTTTCACAAGCGTGATTCGGTGAACAAGCTGTGCATATCAATTCATTGTCGGAAACGAAAAGTTTGGTAATCTCTTTACAGTTCATTGAACGAACGAGGCGACAGTGAAGATTGAAAAATTGAACTGGTCGTTTCAAAGATAATCCCAGGCGACTGGGGAAAAGCCGGGCCAGGCTGATTGACCCGACTCCTCTGAAACCGGATCGAAAGGTTCGGTGGAGAGGCAAAATTCACCGGTTCCTCTGATACGTTCGCGCGTGTCAGTAATGCGAAAGACGGAACCGTGCGGCAAGGAACGATGAGAAACCGTTCCGAGTCGAGTCAAGTAGTTCAGGCAAGTTTCGAGCCTGGGCGAATCGCAGTTGCCAAAATGGCATTTGGTTGCTACTGCGCATCAGCACGGTGCGGATGACTCTGGCGGAATTCAAAAATAAAAAAGTTGAGTTCGCCAAAAGAAAAACGCCGAAAGGCGGACAAAAAGAGAGTTCGCAACGGGAAGGTCACGATGGCTGGGCAGGCCGCGTGAAAAACTTCCGAAGGTCGGCGATGTTAAAAACGACACCGCTGGACTGTGAGAGAAAGCAACTTGAGAGTGAAGAGGCGAGACCCGTGGCATCGGGCGAACGCGCCGTCAAAAGCGGCGGCTGACCCGGAGCCAATGGTTAAGACGCGAAGGAAATCGCAGGCGTGTCTTGACCTGGTTCGCAGACCGGTGGCGCAACCACCAGTTGAAGCGAGCTGAAAAGCCTCACTCGAAATCCAGCCGCCGCAAGGCGCTGGACGGCCCTGTCACGAGGCCGAAAACTCCGCTTGCCGTGGAGAATGGCGTCGGGAAACCGGCAGCCCCGCGAGGGCGCGCCTAATGTCGGTGCGGGAAAGAGAGAGTGGCGAACTCCCATCCCCCATTTGTCCCTGTTCGACCGAAAGGTCGGGCAGGGACTTATTGTTTTTAGAATTTGAAATGGGATATTTGAAAATGCGCGGGCTTAAGCGAAACGATTGAAGGGAAAGAAAAGCGGCCTCAACGCGGAGGCGGTTTTTGTAGATCAGCCAAAAAAGAATCTTACGCTGCTGTGCGGCGGCGGATTGCCACGAATCCCACCGCCAGCGCACCGAGGATTATTAATGTATCAGTCGATGGTTCGGGGGCGGGGACGATGGGGTTGAGAGTCAAATTGCCGTTTTCACCATACACATAAACCCATTGAGCATCATGTCCGGGGATCAAAGTTCCATCAGGTTCCAAGTCCGCTGGGTTCGCTTCTCCAATGAACATAGTGTATGAACCTGGCGAATTACCCCAAATATTAACAAGCGTATCATAAACAGGCGTTCCGCCATCGTAAGTTGCAGGCGTAAACGTAGTGCTACCGTTAATAATGCTAGAGGCAAAACACACTCCGGTATTATCAAATATGGGATCTGCCGGAGGAGGGTTAGCGACAGTGTCATAAGTAATTACGTCGCCATCAAAATTCCTGACGTCCCCGCCCGCTGTAAGCAAGTCCCCTGACGCGGTGGTCGTACCTGGTAAAGATTCGAGTGGAACGTTTATAACATTGATTGAGCCGTCTATAGCGACTCCGCCTGAGATGTCGATCGTCCCCGTGGCATCTATGCCATCATTGCCGGTGAACGTGAAATTGTAGCTTTGGGCATTGGCCGCAACGGCCATTCCCAAAATACAGGTTGCAGTCAGGACAAAATTGACTTGTTTCATAAGGTTGTTTTCTAAATTTTAGAAATTAAGCCGGTTTCTGCCACTCTTGAACAACTCGCCAAGCAACAAAACCGCCCAACTTCTCTTCTGATTATCTGATTAAGGCGACTATGAGGGCTCTCTGGAATAATGCAACAAAAACTTATTCACATTCGATATCGAGGTATCGAAGCAAAAGTCCGAAGAATAAAATGTAACCCATTTCTCATTTCCCATTTGTCCCTTTTCGACCGAAAGGTCGGGCAGGGACTTATTATTTTCAGAACTGTTTCAGAAAAAAACTTGCTCTCATCTGATTTTTGGACAAATTTTCATAAGCAAAAATCAATTAACAGCATTTCACAAAAATCTTATGGGACGCATCTACAACAACATCATCGAAACCGTCGGCCGCACGCCGCTCGTCAAACTGAACAAAGTCACCGCCGGACTGGACGCCACGATCCTGCTCAAATGCGAATTTTTCAATCCGCTCGGCAGCGTCAAGGACCGCATTGGCGCGGCCATGATTGAAGACGCCGAAAAGCGCGGCGTGTTGAAGCAGAACACTGTCATCATCGAGCCGACCAGCGGTAACACCGGCATCGCGCTCGCGTTTGTCGCGGCGGCAAAAGGTTACCAATTGATTCTTACGATGCCTGAAACGATGTCGCTCGAACGCCGCACGTTGCTGGCGATGCTCGGCGCGAAACTCGTGTTGACGCCCGGCGCGGAAGGCATGAAGGGTGCGATTGCCAAGGCGGAAGCGCTCGCGAAGGAAACGCCGAATTCTTGGATTCCGCAGCAGTTTGAAAATCCGGCGAACCCGGCCATCCATGCGAAAACCACCGCCGAGGAAATCTGGGCGGACACGGATGGCAAAGTGGATATTTTGGTCGCGGGCGTCGGCACGGGCGGCACGATTTCCGGTTGCGTCGAAGTCATCAAGCCGCGCAAACCGTCGTTTGTGGCGATTGCCGTTGATCCCAAAGATTCGCCGGTCATTGCGCAAACGCTCGCCGGCCAGCCGTTGAAACCTGGTCCGCATAAAATTCAAGGTCTCGGCGCGGGCTTCATTCCGAAAAATCTTCACTTGAAAGACGCGAGCGGCAATCCGCAAATTTCCGAATCCATTGGCGTTGCCAACGACGACGCATTTGCGATGGCGCGGCGGCTGGCGAAGGAAGAAGGAATTTTGTGCGGCATTTCGACAGGCGCAAATGTCGTCGCCGCGATTGAAGTGGCCAATCGTCCTGAAAACAAGGGCAAGCTGATCGTGACGATTGCGCCGTCCACCGGCGAACGTTACTTGAGCACGCCGCTCGCCGCCGAAGCGCGCGCGGCGGTGGGTGGATAAAATAGGCAATGGTAGCACTTTTAATTCCAGAACAAATTGCAGATAAAGCCATCGGCTTTCCAGAATCGTCTTATGGTGCAAACCGAGTCACATTGATTCTTGCCGATGGCCGTCGAGTGCATGAAGTTTTTCTTGCTTGTGGACGTGAGATTGTGAAAATTGGCAACAAAGCAGTTTCCCATTCGGATGAGCTGGGCTTTAAGCTCTCTGACATTGTGGATGTGGTTTCAGAAGTGAAATTTTGAGTTGTTAAATGCAACAGGAAACTGTTCCACATTGAAAAATACTTGTTGCATTCGCGCGCGTTTCCGCGTAGTTATCAGGCAGTCGAAGGTTTAAGGGCCTCGTTTGCGGGGCTGCTTCCCAAGTTCAATAATTCAAAAACGACAGTTTAGGGATAAAATTCCGGCCTTCGCGCTACATACATTATGAGCAGTTCAGAAAATAACGGTGATAAGACACCCAATCACGGCTCCGGTTACTTGGAGATTTCCGAGAAGGGTTTCGGCTTTTTGCGAACCGCGCAGAATCATTTTCATCCCAAGCCTACGGACATCTTTGTCACGCCCGACACCATCCGCCGCAATTTTTTGCGCGAAGGCAGCCACGTTATCGGCGCGACGCAGCCGCCGCATCGCGGCACGAGTCCGCAACTCAAGACCGTCGAAAAGGTCAACGACATGCTGTTCGAGGAATATACGAAAGCCGTCCGCTTTGAAAATCTCACGACGATTGATCCGATTGAAAAATTCAACCTCGAAACCACGCCGGATTTGATCGAGACGCGCGTGATTGATCTCGTCACGCCGATTGGCAAAGGCACGCGCGGCATCATTGTCGCGCCGCCGCGCACGGGCAAGACGACTATCCTCAAACAGATTTGCAACGCCATCACGACGAACCATCCCGAAGTCCACGCGCTCGTCCTGCTCATTGACGAACGGCCGGAAGAAGTCACGGATTTCCAACGCTCGGTAAAGGCCGAAGTCATCGCGTCGTCGAACGACATGGATCTGGAAACGCACGTGCGCCTTTCGCGTTTTATGATCGAGCGTTGCCGTCGCATTGTGGAATCCGGCAAGGACGTTTTCGTGCTGCTTGATTCGCTCACGCGCGTCGCTCGCGCTTATAACAGCGTTCACGGCGGCAGCGGCCGCACGATGACCGGCGGCGTGGACGCGCGCGCTCTGGAAATTCCGCGCAAGATGTTCGCCTCCGCGCGCAAAATCGAAAACGGCGGCTCGCTCACCATCATCGCCACCGCGCTCGTGGACACCGGTTCGCGCATGGACGAACTGATTTTTCAGGAGTTCAAAGGCACGGGCAACATGGAGTTGATTTTGGATCGCAAACTTTCCGACCGCCGTTTGTATCCCGCGATTGACATTCCAAAATCCGGCACGCGCAAGGAAGAAAAACTTTTCCCGGCGAAAAACCTCGAAGCCATCCGCAAATTGCGCCGCACGATGGTGGATTTGAATCCCATCGAAGCGATGGAAACGCTCACCGCCGCGCTCAAGAAACATAAGACCAACGACGAGTTGCTGGCGAAGTTGGAAAAGGGCTCGTAATTCTAAATGCCAACATGAAAGCAGCCACGAAAATTTTGCTGGTTGTTGTTGGTTTACTTTTTTTAATAGACATTGGCTGGCGTGTTTGGGTTTGGCATCATTACGCCGCAGGCAGAGAAGTTCTAAAAAATTTCAAAGTTGAATACTTGCACACAAATGATTGGTCAGGCATTGGAATTTTTGATGCCAAGTCTGATCAACCAATTTGGACGAAATTTGATATTGGCCACGATTCTAATTCAATCATGGAAAGTTATTATTTTCGGGGTAAAGATACATTCGACGTTACCGTGACCAGTAACCGACCGCCGAAATACGGTGTGTTTTTTCGTGGCTCTGGCAAAAGCGTGACATGGTGGTTAGATGATGTGGGCAGCGGATTGTTCACGGATCGAATCTCCTACAACACGAATGGCAACTTTTACAAACGGGAAATTTGGTATAAGGAGGCTTGGCATCTGGTTGATAGACGGAATGAAACAAATGGCATCGTCATCAACGGAAAATGGTTCCAACTTGGTCGTGATACCAATGGATGGACGATAGAAACACAAGCAAATCAGTAAGTTTTCTCAAATGGAAACTGCTGATTTACATTCACGTCCGCCTTTGGAGCGAATGGTGCGCATTCATCAGTCGCTTCAGTCCGGCAAATTTCCAAACGCCTCCACGCTCGCGCGTGAAATTGAAGTCGCCACGAAAACGATCTATCGCGACATCGAGTTCATGCGCGACCGGCTGAATCTACCGATTGAATTTAATTCCGCCCGAAACGGCTACCATTACACCGAGGAAGTCAGCGCGTTCCCGACAATGCAAATCACCGAGGGCGAACTCTTCGCGCTCGTCGTCGCCGAAAAGGCTTTGCAACAATATCGCGGCACGAGTTTTGAAAAACCGCTTTTGAGCGCCATCAAAAAAATGGAGCAGGCATTGCCCGACACGATTTCGCTCAATCTCGCCGACATCGAACAGACGATTTCCTTTCGCACGCGCGCCGAGTCAATTTCGGACTTGAAAATTTTTGATGCGCTCGCCAAAGCAGTTGCGCAACGCAAACAGCTTGAGTTGAACTATCGCAAACCGGGCCAGCAAATTGAAAAGCGCATTGTTGACCCGTATCATCTGGCGAACATCAACGGCGAATGGTTTTTATTTGCGTTCGATCACGCGCGCAAGGACATCCGCAAATTTGTTCCGGCGCGGATTTTGGAAATAAGGCAAACCGGAAAATTTTTCGAACGTTCCAAAAAATTTTCGCTGGAAAAAGAATTGCGTGACAGCTTTGGCGTTCATTCCGGGGAAGGCGAATTTGAAGTCGTCATTCGCTTCAACGCGCGCGCCGCCGATTATATCCGCGAAAAAAAATGGCACGAGTCGCAGCGGTTGCGCGAGTTGAAAAACGGCGGCGTTGAACTCTCGCTGAAACTTTCCAGTCTCGCCGAAATCGAACGATGGGTTTTGAGCTGGGGCGGTGACGCAAAAGTTTTGAAGCCGCGCGAACTGGCCGAAGCCGTCAGGCAGGCCGCCGGGAAAATTCTCAATTCGGCAAAATAATACCAAACATTCGCGCCGTCATTTTTCTTGTTTTTTCGATCAAACAATGAGAAAATTTGTTCAATCATGAGCAAGAAGTTTCTGCTGCCAGCGCTGATAATGTTTGTTTGTTTGTTTGTCGCGATTACTCCTGCGTTTGCGCAAAGTTACTCGATTGCCTGGTATAAAATTTTTGGCGGTGGCGGCACAAGCGCGAACGACCAGTATTCAGTGAGCGGTACGATTGGCCAGCACGACGCGGGTGCTGCGATGAGCGGCGGCAATTATTCTTTGACCGGCGGTTTTTGGAGTTTAATTTCCGTCGTGCAAATGCCCGGCGTACCAACTTTGACTATTCAATTTCTCAATCCGACGACGATTAAAGTTTTTTGGCCATATCCTTCAACCGGCTGGACATTGCAGCAAAATTCCGATTTGACGACGGCAGCCAATTGGTCTTCTAGCGGCGGCGTTTCCAACGATGGAACCAACAATAGCGTGACCATTTCATCACCGACGGGAAATTTATTCTTTCGCTTGCAGCATCTGTGACGGTGATAATTGCGGGTTGAATTGTGCGCGGGGTGAGTTAAGATAGGCGGGTTGTGAAAATAAAAGTCGTTTACGTTTTGTTGTGCGTGTTCGCAACGCTCCTTTTTTCTGGAAAACTTCATGCCCAGGGCACGGCGTTCACATATCAAGGTCAACTCTACAACAGCAACAATCCGGCCAGCGGTAATTACGATTTGACCTTTGCGCTTTATAATTCAGCCAATCTGCCCGGCGCTGTGGCTGGACCAATCACAAATTCCGCCGTCATCGTGACGAATGGATTATTCACTACGATTCTGGATTTTGGTCCTGGAATTTTTACAGGAACGAATTACTGGTTGGAAATTGCCGTGCGTGCCACAGGGACGACGAATTTTACCACGTTAAGTCCGCGCCAGCCGTTGACGCCGACGCCGTATGCGATCTTTGCGAACACCGCGAGCAATTTGCTGGGCAGTTTGTCAGCGACGCAATTGAGCGGCGCGCTGCCATCGGCGCAAATCAGCGGTACTTATTCCAGCGCGGTGACTTTTAGCAACAACGCGAACAGTTTCAGCGGCAACGGCTCGAATTTGACCAGCCTCAACGCATCGCAATTGACCAGCGGCACGGTGGCCGACACGCGACTTTCCACAAACGTTGCGTTGCTAAATGGCACGCAAACTTTCAGCGGCGCGAATGCGTTCACAAATTTTGGGAATAGTTTTCGTGGAAGTTTTTTTGGCAACGGTTTGGTTGGCTGGATTGTGACAAATGGAACGGCGGTTCAAGCCGTTTTGGACACGGGTTATCTTTTTACGAATTCGCAACTGGTGACGGTGACGCTGCCAACGAGTGTGAACGCTGGCGACATCGTGCGGATTTCCGGCGCGGGCGCGGGCGGCTGGCAAATCGCGCAGAACGCAAACCAATCGGTGCTTGGAAATTTTTCGAGCCTGGCCAAATCTTCATGGACATTGAGTTCCGCGTCCAACCCTCAGAATTGGGACAGCATCGCATCGTCGTCGGATAGCAGTAAATTGATTGCAGCAGTTTACGGGGGTGGGATTTATTTTTCGGCAAATTCCGGCGCAACTTGGACGGAAACAAATTCGTCCGCCACGACCTGGTATTCCGTCGCTTGTTCATCGGACGGTTCCAAATTATATGCGGTGCGATTTGACAGCGGCGTCTACACCAATTCGGCCATCGGATGGGGATTGGGAGGTCCGGCGGGCAGCTTGAATTGTTATGCGGTTGCCTGTTCGTCCGACGGCACCAAAGTGGTTACAGTAGTGAGCAACAGTTCCAGCGGCGGAATTTACACTTCGAGCAATTCCGGCGTGACATGGGCAACGACAGGCGCCGCCGCGAGAAACTGGGTTTCCGTCGCTTCTTCGGCTGACGGCACAAAATTGGTCGCGGTCGTTTATGGCGGCGCCATTTACACCTCTGCCAACTGGTCAACGGCCAGAACCTCGGGCAGCAAAAATTGGGTTTCCGTCGCTTCGTCCGCCGACGGCACCAAATTGGCGGCTGCTGCTGCGGGCGGTGTCATCTACACGTCGAGCGATTCCGGTTCAACCTGGGTGACGAACAATGTGCCAACGGCGAACTGGCAATCCATCGCTTCATCCGCCGACGGCAGCAAATTGGTGGCGGTCATTTCTGGCGGCGGTATTTATGCCTCGAGCAACTATGGCGCGACATGGACGCAAACCAGCGGCTCAAGCAACAATTGGCAATCCATTGCTTCGTCGTCGGACGGCGGCAAACTGGCGGCGGCGGTTTATGGCGGCGGTATTTATACCGCGCAGGCTTCTTCACAAGTAACCACAACGACAGTGGGAACAACCGGCTACATCACCGGCGGGCAGGGCGCGGCGGTCGAACTGCAATACATCGGCAACAACCAGTTCATGCCGGTAAGTTCGGCGGGAACAATCTGGGCGTATTAAATTTTGAAGTTCGGCGATTGCGAAAGGAATTTTTTCGGATTTCGAAAAATAATTTTTTCAATCGCATTTTCCAAATGCCCGCGTCGTTTCATTTCCAGCGCGGTTTTCGGCACGGCCAGCGGATCGCTCACGCCCCAATCGCACGCGCTGTTCATCCAGATTTTTTCGCTGCCGTAAGTTTCCAAAATGTCAATCGCGCGCGCCGGCGTGCATTTCGTTTCGGGATAAAGCGTCATGCCCGCCCACATGCCAGCGTCCAAAACCATTTCGACAGTGTGCTCTTCGACGTGGTCAATGATGACGCGCTCCGGCGAAATGCGTTTGTCATTTTTCAAAACGTCGAGAATCAATTTCGTGCCTTTCAATTTGTCTTCAAGGTGCGGCGTGTGGACTAAAATCAATTGATTGTATTTCGCAGCTAACTCGACTTGCATTTCCAGAACGCGCATTTCATTCCGCGAATTTTTGTTCAAACCGATTTCGCCGATGCCGAGGACGTTTGGCCGGTTTAGAAATTTCGGAATCAAAGCGATGACTTCTTCCGCGAGCTTCACATCTTCTGCTTCTTTGGAATTGATGCAAAGCCAGCAGAAATGTTTCAGGCCGAATTTTGCCGCGCGTTTCGGCTCATGCTCGGTCAATTGCGAAAAATAATCGTGAAAGCCTTCAACCGCGCTTCGGTCAAATCCCGCCCAAAATGCCGGTTCGCAAACCGCTTCGCATCCGGCCAGCGCCATGCGTTCGTAATCGTCGGTGACGCGGCTGACCATGTGGGCGTGTGGTTCGATATATTTCATTGAAATACGAAGCGAAATTATTTTGCGACTGCCCCAACTGCTCCTTTGCCTGCCGCTTTTGCAATCGGTTTCGTCGTTGGATCGCTGAACGAGAGCAAAACATTTTTTGCTTTCTCTTTTTTGTTGCCGGTCAATTCACCGAGCGCGGAGTGAAAGGCTTTCAGCCGGAAATCATCTTTGCCATCCGCGCGTTCCACGCGGTCGAGAAAGGCGGCGAGTTCAATCAACTTGTGGCGCGCGTCGAGAAAATAGAGGTCGAGAATTTGCTGCTTTGTCATAACGTGGAAGAATATAAAACGGAATGATTCAACCGCAAAGGCGAACCGCGCTATTTTTCCGGCACGAATTCCAGATAGTCAAAATTCATGTTGCCATTTGCCACGACGTATAACGTCAGAAGTTGTTTCCCCGCGTCCAAATGCAATTTGGCCAGTCCCATTATTTTGTTCCAGTGATGCCATTGCCGCCAGGCGATGGGTTCTTTTGGATTATTTGTGTTAATCAGCGCAAGCGGGCCGGTTGCGTCTCTATGATTTATGGAAAGACTGATTTTGCCGGGGCCATTGCAGGTATACATCAGATTGACGCTGTAGCCGCCCTCCATTTCAACTTCGACCGTCAGGTTGAGCCATTCGCCGACATCAGTCCAGCCGACATAAAGCTGATCTAGCTCCGGCGCAACTATGTCGTATGGATTCGTATCGCAACAGGACTTGGTGTAGGAAGTGTCAACGGCTTCTGTGTGGCGAAATTCATTGAAGTAATCGCCGTTCAGCGGATTGAGACCGCCGCTGCCCAAATTTTTCGGTGTCGTATCGTGATACGCAACGCCTTCGCCGCCGAAATCATAATACGCGAGTTTTACCCGTCCGGGAATTTTTTGAGGTCCGCCGGCATATCTGGCGTCGGCGAACGGCTTGCCTTGGTAATCCGATGGAAAAGTTGAGGACGTGCCGGCATTTTCGGTGCGGCAAGCAGTCAACGCGCACAAAAACATCAGTGCAGCGCCAAATGTGGTTTGTTGTCGTGTCATGATTTGTTGCGAATATAATCACGAATTGTTCAGGAGCAATGCCAGATTGATTCCTTTTTTCCACACGCTACATTCAGGCGTTACGAAAAATTAAAAAATGAACTGGCTCTGGCAAAGTTTGTATCACGCGGCGGCGATGCTTTGGGAAATGCTTTGGGCGTTGGTTTTGGGATTCAGCCTGTCGGCGTTCTTGCAAGTATTTTTCCGAAAGGAGCAAGTCACAAAACAATTTGGCCGTGCCAGTTTGCGCGAAGTCGCGCTGGCGACATTTTTTGGCGCGGTCAGTTCGTCCTGTTCCTACGCGGCTGTGGCGACGGCAAAAACATTTTTCAAAAAAGGCGCGGCGCTCGTGCCGACTTTTGCCTTCATGTTTGCCTCGACCAATCTCGTTCTCGAACTCGGATTCATTCTTTGGCTTTTGCTCGGCTGGACGTTCGTTCTAGCAGAAGTCGTCGGCGCTTTCATTTTAATCGCCGTAATGTGGTTGCTGGTGAAGCTGACTTTGCCCAACGACTTGGTTGAGCAGGCGCGGGCGCACAACGGCGACGAGGAAAATTCCTGCTGCCATTCGCATGGTCACGAAATGGAATCAAGCGATGAATCCTTCAAGGAAAAAATAGGAAAGCCGGAAAGTTGGGCGCGCGTGGCCGATGCCTTTTTTATGGACGCGGCTATGTTGTGGAAGGAAATTGTCATCGGCTTTCTCATCGCAGGATTTTTGATGGTGCTTGTGCCGGAAGATTGGTGGAAAAATTTATTCATCGCTCACGGAACCGGCGCTTTGCGCCTGATTGAAAATTCCATTGTCGGCCCGTTGATTGCCGTTGCGTCTTTCGTTTGCTCCATCGGCAATATTCCGCTGGCGAGCCTGTTATGGTCAGGTGGCATCAGTTTTGGCGGTGTCATTTCATTCATTTACGCCGACCTGATCATCATTCCGCTGATTTTCATTTATCGGAAATATTACGGCATAAAAGCCGCGCTTTACATCACCACCGTTTTATTTGTCTCAATGGTCAGCGCCGGAATCATCGTGGACTTGCTGTTTGGAGCATTGGGATTGATTCCAAACGTGCGACCACCGAGCGCCATCGCCGAAGCATCCTTTCAATTGAATTACACAACGTGGCTGGATTTGGCCGCAATACTTTTAAGCGGCACGTTCGTGTGGATTCACTTCAGGAAAAAATAGCGAACGCCCGCCATTTATTTTTTGGAACGCGGTATCTTTGAATAAACCGGCGAAAGAGGGCGTCTCATGCGCAGGATGAACAAGCCGAGGCCGCCGGCCAGAAGCGCCAGGACTGATGGTTCGGGAACCGCATTGAAAGTGATTTCATCAACAAAAATCCAGTCGGTTGTGCAGTCATCCGATAAATCCACAGTCAATGTGCTTCCCGTCCAACTGCCGTTGAATGATAATGTCCCGCGAGTATCGTCAGGAATGGCATTTGGATTCACCGTGAAGTTTGAACTGTCAATTGTCACCGTGGTAGGGAGATAAATCATGTCGGATGTGTTCTCATTAAAATCAATTCCG
>DASYAA010000127.1:0-1551 GCA_036501565.1 Verrucomicrobiia bacterium | reverse complement strand
ACATCCGTTTTTGCTTTTTGTCGCCAAAGCCGACCGGAAAACATTTCTCCATCATCTCGCCCTTTGCCGTCAAAATCTGGAACAAACCCGGCCCTTGTCCGTCGAATTGGAATTGGAGCGAAAGGCCGGCGAAAATCCGGTATTTATCGAACTCATCAGCACACCGGCCATAGGGACAAAATCAGAAATCCACATCTATAAAAGCATTTTCCTCGACATCACTGAACGTAAGCGTCACGAATTGGAATTGAAACGCGCGCACGACGAGGCCGAAAAAGCCAATCGCGCAAAAGATGATTTTCTCGCCGCGCTTTCGCATGAATTGCGCACGCCGCTTAATCCGATTATGCTCATTGCCAGCGACGCCGTTGACAATCCCGATTTGCCGCCGGGCGTCCGCGCCGATTTCAGCATGATCCTTCGCAACGTCGAACTCGAAGCGCGGCTCATTGACGACTTGCTGGATTTGACGCGCATCACGCGTGGAAAATTGCAACTGGAAAAACGAATCGTCAGCGTCCACGCGATTTTGAAGGAAGCCATCTCGATTGTTCAAAGTGAATTGAAACAAAAAAAAATCGCGCTTGAGCAAAAGTTCAGCGCGCCGCTGGATTTTATTTTCGGCGACGCTGTCCGGCTGGAACAAATTTTTTGGAACGTGCTCAAAAACGCCGTGAAATTCACCCCGGCCAAAGGAACAATTTACGTGGAAACCGGTCTTTCCGAAAATCGTGATTTTTTTGTTGCCATTTCGGACACCGGAATTGGCATGAGCGCCGAAGAATTGTCCGGTGTTTTTGACGCCTTTGCACAGGGTGAGCACGCCGCATTAAACAGCCCGCATCGCTTCGGCGGTTTGGGACTCGGTTTGGCCATCAGCCGCAAGCTCGTTGAACTTCATTCCGGCAGTATTGAAGCTGTCAGTGACGGTCATGATTGCGGCTCGAAATTTACCGTCCGCTTTCCACTGGCAAATCCAGTCGAATCAACTGAAACTGCCGCAAACGAATCGCCAACAGCTCAACCCGCAGCGGCAATATCTGGAATCCACATCCTGCTCGTTGAAGACCATGAGCCAACGCGTACCACATTGGTGAAATTGCTCATTCATCGCCATCATCAGGTTGAAACCGCCACATCAATGAAAGAGGCCAGGATCATTGCAACAAAATCTCGTTTTGATCTTTTGATTTCCGACATTGGCCTGCCGGATGGCAGCGGCTGTGACTTATTAAACGAACTTCAAAAATGTTCTCCCATTAAAGGCATTGCGCTGACTGGCTTTGGAATGGAAGAGGACATTGCTCGCAGCGAGGCGGTCGGTTTCAGGGCGCACTTGACCAAACCCATCCATATTCAATCGTTGGAAGACGCCCTGGCAAAGACAATGAACGCGATTTGATTGCGCTAGCAAGGCGGATTCTCCGTAACAGTCTCAATAATGCTTGGCGTAGCGAGTTTGATGAGAAAATAACCAACCCGTTTTACCGGAGTTTGGCCAGGGCTTAAAGTGATGGTTTTCGTCTCTGCTTGATATACTCTCTATTCTGC
>DASYAA010000126.1:0-7264 GCA_036501565.1 Verrucomicrobiia bacterium | reverse complement strand
TTGGTCTCAAAAAATTCGCCATAAAAGTTTAGCGTTGCGCATGGCTGTGCAAACAGAGCACAGCCATACGACAACAGTTTTGGTTTTGGTGAACTTGAGTCCGGGCGAAGTCTCCAACTAATCGCCTTTCAACAATCAGTTGTTAGCCGCTGGAACGGCTGCCCAGATAACGCCTGCACGTCTAGCCTACGGTGGGAGAGGCAAGAATACGCACCGTTGCTGGTGGGGTCCCAGCTTTTTGAGCCAAGAAATGGATACTATACGTTACAATCTTTTCAAAGTGTTTTTTTGATGTTAATTCGTGTCATTCGTGGTTTAACTTTTCAGTTCGATGAATTTGAATTCCGAAAATTTTCCGCTGCGGCCGGCGTGGACCGAGATTGACCTCGGCAAGCTGCGCCGCAACCTGCAACTCATTCGTGGCGATTTGCCCAAGAACGTGCAATTGATGGCCGTCGTGAAGGACGAGGCTTACGGTCACGGCGCGCTCGACGTGGCGCGCGTCGCAGTCGAGGAAGGCGCGTGGGGCTTCGGCTTGAGCACGCTTGAAGAAGCGATGACGCTGCGCGACGCGGGCATCACCGCGCCGTTGCTGCTGCTCGGCGAACGGCAGGAAGCCGAACTCGAATGGTGCATCGCGCATGACCTGACCGTTTGCGTGAATGAAATTCACAATGTCCGCGCGCTCGCCAAAATCGCGGCAGAGTTTGGCAAGCAAGTTCCGGTTCACGTCAAAATCCACACGGGCATGAGCCGTTACGGCGTGCGCTGGGACGAAGCGCTGCCGCTCATCGAAAAAATTGTCGCGGAAAAATCGTTGTCGCTCGAAGGCGTGATGACGCATTTCTCGCAATCAGACGAAACGGAAAAAACTTTTGCGAATCTACAGTTCGCGCGGTTCAACGAAGTTTTGCAAGCAATGGAGCAGCGGAAAATTTCCGTGAAGCTGCGGCACACTTGCAACAGCGGCGGCTTTCTCGATCTGCCGCACGCGCATCTGGACATGGTGCGCGTGGGCATTTTGCTTTACGGCGTTTTTCCGTCGCAAGTCTGCCGGAAAATTGAAGGCATCGAGCCGGTAATGTCCGTGAAGGCAAAAATCGCGGCGATCCAGAAATTAAAACCCGGTGAAGTCGTCGGCTACGGAATGCGTTACACGGCGACGAACGAACGGCGCATCGCGATTCTGCCGATCGGTTACGGCGACGGTTTTCCGCGCGTGCGCAACGAAGGCTGCGCGCTCATCCACGGCTGGCGCGCGCCGTTGCTCGGCGGCATCGCGATGGATGCGTTGATGGTGGACATCACGGACATTCCGCAGGCGCAAATGTGGGACGAGGCGGTGTTGATGGGCAGGCAAGGCGGCGAAGAAATCACCGTGCGCGACATCGCGAAGCTGAAAAATTCCGTGACCTACGACGTGCTGACGAGCTGGCGGCTGCGGCTGCGCAGAAAAAATGTGAATGGAAAATAATTTTAGCCACAGATGGACACAGATGAAACACAGATAAAGACAGCGGAAAAGGATTATTCCTTGAAGCCGGTCACGGAGCAAATCATTGGCGCGGCGTTTGAGGTTCAATGTTCTGGGCTTCGGCTTTTTGGAAAAGGTTTACCAGCGGGCGATGCAAGTTGAACTGCAATCACGCGGTGTGAAGATGGAGCTTGAACCCAAGATACAAGTTCAATTCAAAGGCGTCATTATCGGTGACTACGCGGCTGACTTGCTGGTTGAAGGTAAAATAATTGTGGAATTAAAAACCGACGTGGCCTATCAATCCATCCATGAAGCCCAACTTTTGAATGAATTACGCGGCACGGGAATCCGTCTTGGCTACCTCATCAATTTTGGCCGCGAGCGTGTCGAATACAAACGCTTGGTCTTTTGAAAAATCTGTGTTTCATCTGTGTCCATCTGTGGCTAATAAAATTTTGTGAAATTACTTTTCTCCGAACAAAACTCCGATTACGAGAACTACCAGTTTCCGTATGCGGTCTGGGCGTTTCCCGAAACGGGCGAAACTCCGGCGGACATTTTCAACGCGGGCTTCCTGCCGTCGTCGCGCGATTTGGACCGGTTTTATCTGTGCCGGCAGGTGCGCGTGAATCTCGCGAAGTTCAAGCCGTCGTCCGAAAACCGGCGGATTTTGCGCAAGGGCGCGGGCATTGACGTGAAGCTCGTGCCGCGCGACAAGTTCGATTACACGCCGGAACGCCGCCAGTTTTTCAAGACCTACGCCGACATCAAGTTCGGCAAGGACGTGATGACCTTCGAGCGGCTCGACGCGCTGTTCGCCTCGCCCATCATCTCGCACCTGCTCGTGTTCACGGATTTGGAAACGAAAAAAGAAATCGGCGTGGCGACGTTGTATCTGGAAGGCAAGTCGCTCGCGTTTTATTACTACGCGTTTTACGACCTGAATTATTACGCGCGCAACCTCGGCATGTTCATGATGACGTCGGCGGTGGCTCTGTTCGCGGAGCGCAGTTGCAAGAATCTTTACCTCGGCACGTGCTATTCGGACAACGCGCTCTATAAAACGCAGTTCGCGGGCGCGGAATTTTTTAACGGCTTCCGCTGGTCGGACGATCTGGACGAACTGAAATTCATCATCCAGCGCGACAAAAAGGATTTGTCCCAGCACCTGCTCGAAACGGAGGAATTCCGCGATAAATTTTACGGCGGCAACTTGGAAAAAATGACGGGCGCGAGCGAGTTTCGGGTGAAAATCAAGTGAACGCGCCAACATCCACCAGAACCAATCCCGGAATCCGCGCGAACTCATCCCGGTTTAACGTCGCCAGCGAATGGCCGGTTGCCTTGCCAATGGACGCGATCAGCAAATCGCGTTCGCCGATGAGCATTCCTTTCATTTCCAAATCCGCCCAAAGCTGCGCGTGTTCCCGCGCTTCCGGCAAATTGAACGGCAGCACGGCGTAATCTTGGAGCACATTCAACAAACTTCGTCCGCCGTTCACGGATTCCGGCGTCACTTGCCCGCGCGCAGCCGTGAAGCAATTCGGATGCGGTAATAGTTGTGATGAAAAATAATTCGTTTGGATGCGCCGAAAAAAATCGCGCCAAATCGAACCGCTTGCGCTCGGCGGCGATGAGGATCGAACTATCGAGGATTACTCCCATGCCGAAGATTGCGGTGGCGATTTTCTGGCACTGTTCATTTCAACAGCCAGCGCGTCAGCTTCGGCGGGACGCAGATGAAAACGGCTTGGTAAAATTTCGGCCAGTTCCGCGCCAGTCTTTGGTTTGATAGGCGATGCGACAATCGGACGAGAAAAAAACTTTTCCCGCAACCGTCGCAATTCACTTGCAGGCAGATGCTCAATCGCTTCTTCAATTTCAGCAACCGTGCTCATGGAGAAAAATTTAGCAAATCTGTGGAAAACTGCAAGTTGCTATGCGAAGAACCAAATTACGGCGATTAGGACGATAAGCCAAAAGACCACAAGGTTTCGGGGACGGTTACTGCCAGGATAAAAGAAGACTGAATGTAATCCCGGTGGCCTAGGATAACCTTTTCGATCAAGGTAGGCTTCTACTAAAGCATTTGAACACTTGCGCTGTTCAATGAACAGTAGTTTTTCCTTTTCACGCTCTTCATAGGCGTCGAGTTGATGTTCGACGGATTCTGCTGTAACACCCGGATATTGCAAAAGACGCTTTCTCAATTCTTCTCGTTCCAGATTATTCATTTTCGGCTACCGGTTTGTGCAGCTACAAAACCACTTTTCCAAATTTTCATCAAGCCTTATCGCGCGGCTTTCAGTTTGACGGTGCGGCGCGGTTGCGTTATCCACTAATCATGCCGAAGAAGGGCGAACCACGTCTGGACACCTGCTGGCGCAAGTCGCGCATCGCCGCGCGGATTTTGTTGCGCGAGGAGGCGGGCAAGCTCACGCCCCGCGACGTCGCGCTGGGCCGCAAGTTTACGGCGGACGAAGAAGTTTTGCCTCGGTTGATTGCTCAAGCTATTCAGAAAATCAGGAGCGAAAAAATTAACTGGAGCGCGAATTCCGAAAAGCAACTTGACGCGCTGGTGATCAGACTTCAGCGGCTCGAAGAAAAAGATTTGGAGGCGTTCAAACTCGTCATCTCCAAGACCGGCCATCCGACGGAAGAGGAATTTACAAAGCATCTGCAAAAGGCCGTAGATTTATATCGTCCGAAATTCGACGAGGAAACAACGCGCGGCGATATGTTCGTCAACACACGCAAGCTCTGGAAAATTTTGTGGAACAAGGAAATTGACGTGCGCGTCGCAATCATCCGTCCCGCGCTCGCCCGCACAGTTCATAATTAATAGCTGCCAATCTAAATCTCAAAACGCCGCTGGCAAATCTAAAGCCGTTTCCGCAACAGTAACCGGCTCAAGCGTCATCGGCTCGTCGTGAGCCAGATAATTTTCGCAGACGCGGAAAAAATCCGCCGTCGTTGCCACGCGGCGGATTTCGTGCAGGAATTTTTCGCCCACGCCGTCGCCGATGAAGTTCATGAATTTTTTCATGCGCATCACCTGCGACGATTCCTTCACGCCGGGCGTGATTTCGTTTTCCCAAAGTTCGCGGATGTAAGCCAGCACGTCGCGTCCGGTCGGCAATTTTATTTTCTCACCGCGAATTTGCGCGCGGATTTGATCAAACAGCCACGGATTGCGGATCGCGCCGCGTCCGATCATCAAACCTTTCACGCCAGTTTCGGAAATAATTTTTTGCGCCTGCGCTGCGCTGTGGACATTTCCGTTCGCAAAAACCGGACAGCGCAATTCTTTTGCGGCTTGCGCGATCAAATCGTAGCGCACGCCGGGCCGATACATTTGTTTGACCGTGCGCGCGTGGACGGTGAGCAGGTCAATCGGATGTTTCGCGAAAACTTTCAGCAGCGCGTCAAATTCCTCCGGTGATTCAAAACCGAGCCGCGTTTTCACCGTGAACGGAATTATCACCGCGGCGCGCAGCGCGCCGAGGATGGCGTCAATCTTTTGCGGCTCGCGCAAGAGTCCGCCGCCCGCGCACTTGCGATAAACGATCGGCGCGGGACAGCCGAGGTTCAGATCAATCGCGGCGACGGGATAATTTTGCAATTCCTTCGCCGCGCGCACGAGTGACGGAATGTCGTTGCCGATCATTTGCGCAACGATGGGTTTGCCGGTCGGATTTTCCGTGATGGATTTGAGGATCCATTTTTCCAGATGCGAGACGGCGTGGACGCGGAAGTATTCCGTCCAATAAACATCCGGCCCACCGTAGCGTGCGATGACTCGCATGAATTCCAACGTCGTCACGTCCTGCATCGGCGCAAGCGACAGCACGGGTGTGTTGCCACGAAGTAATTGCAAAAATGTTTCGGACGGAGTCACGCGAAATGGAATTCTGCCGTAGGAATGCAAGGGTGCAAGTGGAGTTTCAACAAAGCTCGCTCTTCCGTGATGCAACGACTAAAATTCTTAAAACAAGTGCGCCAATAAAATGAAGGCTCAAATGGAATTGCGTATTTTCATCTTAGCTCGCATACGCATGCAACGGTTCTCGGTATTGAAATTCAAGAGAAAGCAGCAAGCGCTGGCTATGTTTTGCAAATTCTAATTTACATTATTTTAAGTGCTGCACTTTATACAATTCACATTGTCCCGACGAATTCACCCGAAGAACACGTAATTGAATGTAAAAAACTTGGCGATGAATGGATTCGGTTAATGGATGCTGGCGTTTTTAGCAAGATGGACGAAGTGTGAATTTTTTCCTTCAAGCCTTAACATTTCATCCGCGTTTGTTCAGTTGAAGTCAGCCGGTTCATCGGCTATTCTCTTAAGACTATGACTTTGACGGAAAAATTACTCGCGCGCGCGTCCGGCAAGACGAGCGTGCAGGCCGGCGACAACATCTGGGTCAACGCTGACGTGCTCATGACGCACGACGTTTGCGGGCCGGGGACGATTGGCGTGTTCAAGCGCGAATTTGGCAAGACGGCGAAAGTGTGGGACAAAAACAAGATCGTCATCATCCCCGACCATTACATTTTCACCGCCGACTCGAAGTCCAACCGCAACGTGGACATCCTCCGCGATTTCGTGAAGGAGCAGGACATCCCATATTTTTACGACGTGATTGACGACCCGAACGGCCACTGGCATTTCGACGCGTCGAAGGGAATGTTGAACAAGCAATACGGTTCGCGCTACGCGGGCGTCTGCCACACGGCGTTGCCGCAAAAAGGCCATACGCGTCCGGGCGAAATTTTGTTCGGCACGGATTCGCACACGTGCATGGCGGGCGCGTTCAATTTATTTGCAACTGGAATTGGAAATACCGACGCCGGATTTGTAATGGGCACGGGCAAGCTGCTCATCAAAGTTCCCGAGACGATGCACTTCCGGCTCGAAGGAAAGTTGCAGCCGGGCGTGATGGCAAAGGACGTCATCTTGCATTGCATCGGCGAAATCGGTTTCGACGGCGCGACGTATCGCGCGATGCAGTTCGACGGCGAAGGCGTGAAAAGTTTGTCCATTGATGACCGCATGACGATCGCGAACATGGCGATTGAAGCGGGCGGAAAAAATGCAATTTTTGAATTCGATTCGCGCACAGCGGAATACGTGGACGCGCGTGTGAAATTGAATGGAACCAAATCCACTTACACACCAGTCGAACGCGACAAGGACGAAAAATTTGTTTACGAACACGTCGTGGATTTGAGCAAACTCGAACCGACGGTTGCGTGTCATCCCGATCCCGGCCAGCGCAAAAAAGCGAAGGACATGGGCGATACAAAATTGGATCGCGCTTATGTCGGTTCCTGCACCGGCGGCAAGACGAGTGACTTCGTGGAGTTCGCAAAAATTTTGCGCGGACGCAAAGTGACGATTGACACGTTCGGCGTTCCTGCGACGCCGGACATCGTTAACGACTTGCAATCCACGCGTTGGGGTGACAAAACGATTTGGGAGATTCTCACCGACGCCGGCGTGCAAATGACGGAAAACGCCGGCTGCGCCGCGTGCCTCGGCGGACCCGTGGACACCTTTGGCCGCATCAACAAACCGGGAATTAATTGCATCAGCGCGACGAACCGAAATTTTCCCGGACGCATGGGCGACAAAGAATCAAAAGTATTTCTCGCATCGCCAATGACCGTGGCCGCCAGCGCAATTGCCGGAAAGATTGTTGATCCGCGTGAATATTTAAGCTGACCAGCGCGATTGGCTGGGCATGAATGTCAATCGTCACCTAACTGTTCCAGAAAAGAAAA
>DASYAA010000125.1:0-22240 GCA_036501565.1 Verrucomicrobiia bacterium | reverse complement strand
ACGGGACGGAGCAATAGCCGAAAGCGAATCATGGTTCAAGCGTTGAAATCCAACTTTACAAATGGTCCGCACTTTGCAAAGCTTCTTCATTATGTGGAAAAAAATTCTGCCGCTTTTGCCGGTGTTATTGTTAACAGGTTGCGCCGCGACGTTCACCAGGGTGACGCCGCTGGAGCAGCCGCGCAATCCCAACAACCTTTATCCCGTCGAAGTCATCTTCAACTCGCAGCAGCAATCAATGCGCTGGGAGACAATTCATCCTTATGTGTTCGTGAACGGCCAGCTTTATGACATGCGCCCCGTGCCGATGATCACCAATCGGTGGGAAGGTTTTGTGCCGGTGCCGCCGAATGCGAACGGTGTCAGTTATCGTTTCAAATTCGACTACCAATACAACAATTTCGGCACGCCGCCGAAGCCCAACAGCGCTTACTCGCCGTTGTATAATTTGAAGATAACCGACCAGTAAGCGGTTAATGGCGCGGCTTGAGCAGAAGCGCTTTTTTGTCCGTGCCGTCAACTTCGACGCTGTTGGTTTGCACGTCGGGATCGTCTTTCAGCGCTTGATGCACAACACGCCGGTCAAAAGCATTCATTGGTTCCAATTCCACCACATCGCCCCAGCGGCGGACTTTGTCGGCGGCATCTTTCGCCTTTTTCACAAGCGCCTCGCGCGCCTGCGCGCGATAACCGCCGACATCTATCATGGCTTTCGGTGAACTGGCATCCTGCTGAAAAAGAATGCGGTTCGTGATGTATTGCAAATCGGCGAGCGTTTGTCCCTGACGGCCAATCAATCGTCCGGCCTCATCCGTTTTCACGTCAAGCAAAACGCCGTCGTCCATTTTATGTTCCTCGATTGTCGCCGGAAAACCGAGTGACGCGAGGATTTTCTCAAGTGTTTCTTTCGGTTGCGCTGGCATAAAAATAAAAGAATGTTCGCCGTTATTTTTTCTTTTTTGACAGCGGCGTCAATGGCGAAACCACGACATCAGCCGCCGCCGGAGGCTGGTTCATTTTCGTCAATCGCATCTGCAAAATTCCCAGCAATGTGCTGACCGTCATGTAAAGCGCCATGCCCGACGAGTAATTGTAAAGGAACAGCAAAAACATCAGCGGCATATAGCGCATCATTTTTTGCTGCGACGGATCCATTCCAGGCGACGCGGGCTGCAAATGCGCCTGCCAGACCATCACGCCGACCATCAGCAGCGGCAGCAGGTTGAATGGAAAATTAATTCCGGGAATCAGAAAAATCGTGTCCGGCTTCGTCAAATCCGCGACCCACAGAAAATGCGCCCCGCGCAATTCAATCGCGCAGCGGATCATCGCCAGAAAACCGAAGAACACTGGCATCTGGATCAGCATCGGAAAACACCCGCCCATCGGACTCACCTTGTTTTTCTTCCAAAGCTCCATCTGCTTCTGCGTGAATTTTTGCGGATCGTCCTTGTATTTTTCCTTGAGCGCCTTGACCTCCGGCGCGAGTGCCTGCATCCGCTTCATCGAACGCGTGCTTGCCGCCGTCAACGGCCAGAAAGCCGCGCGCAAAAGAATCGTGATGGTGACAATCGCCCAGCCGTAACCCATTTTTGTCACGTCATGCAGCCAGTTCATGCCGGACAACAGCACCTTCGCAAAAAATGTCCCGACGCCCCAAAAGCTGATGTAGCCCGTGCCGAAATTCATCGCCAAATCCGCGTGATTTTGAAAATCATCGCCGATGCGCGCCAAAGTGCGATATTCTTTCGGCCCGACGTAAAAAATAATTTGTCGCTCGATGTTTGAATTTGCCGACAAAGTTTGCGCCGGATAAACCAGCGCTGTTTGGATTCCAATTCCCGTCGCCAAAGAATTTTCTTCGAGCGGTTGCAAATTCACCGGACGTGCGACGACTTGCTGCGCCGGAGTTTTCGGCATCGCCAGCAGCGCGAAAAACTGATTGTGCGCCGATGCCCAGACGACATTGCCCGCGCCCGCTCGAAATTCCGGTGTCGGAGTTCTGTGGATGATTCCAAAAAGAGCCGTCGTGTTCGTGTTGAAATAGCGCAGGCCATTGTCAACATAGTTCGTGCCATCGAACCATGTCACGCCGAGATACATTCCATTGTCGTCCACGTCCATTGGCGTCGCCGTGCCGGTGACAAATTCCTGCGCAGGCAACGCGAGCGACTTGTCCGAGGTGTTTTTCAAATCCACACTCGCGTTGACCAAATAATTTGAACTCAAATGAAATTCCTTCGTCAGCAGCAAACCGTCCGGCAATAATTTTTCCGCGCGAACGCCGTCGTCTGTTCTCGTCAAAGTGAAATTGCCGTCGCCGACCAGATTTGTGTCGCCCAAAATCGCGAGAACTGGAACTGAAGTGCGCGCGTTCAATGTGGCGACGCCATTCGACGAACTTTCATTCTCCTTTTTCCAGCGCGCGGAAATCGTTTCAGGATATTTTAGAAGCTCGACCGTTTTCAAGCCGCCGCCGCGCGACGTGAAAGTGTAACGCGCTTCCGCGTTAGAAATCACAATCAACTTTTCCGGCGCGTTTGTGTCGAAAATCTGATTTGAAGTTGTCGTTGTAGTCGGATTTATGGCTGGATTCGCGGCCGTTTGCGGTGTTGAAACAACATTGGTTCTGGCAAATTCTGCTTTTTGTTGCTGCCAATGGGCTTCCTGCTTTTGCGTCTGGACAAACCAGAAGCCGAGCAGGATGACGCAAATCGAAACAACGATGATGCCGGTTTTGTCCATGAAAATCAGTTGGCCGACGGTTGGAAATTCTTTTGTGGCGCAGGATCGTGGCCGCAACCACCAAACGGATGACAGCGGCAAATCCGTTTCGCCGCGAGCCAGCTTCCAACAATTGCGCCGTGCAAACGAATCGCCTCAATCGCATATTGCGAACAGGTCGGCGTGAAGCGGCAGCCGCCGGTCGGGCCAAATAAAAAAATCTGCGCTGGCGAAATCGTCCAGCGATAAAAGCGGATTGCAAAAATCAAAATGGCCTGGAGCAAATTCAAAATTGTTTCTCCTTAATTTTTCAAAAGTTTCGCGCGGTTCAACGCCGCCAGAAAATCCTTTTCCACGTCCGTAAATTTTTTCCCGGCGATGGAATTGCGCGCGACCAAAACCAGTTCGACCGGCTGCGCGAATTCATGCTGATGTTGCCGGAAACTTTCGCGCAACAGACGGCGCGCGCGGCTGCGCTCCGTCGCGCCGCCGATTTTTTTGCTTGTGACCACGCCAAGTTTCGGCGGTGTGCCGTCGGGCAGTTTGCTCCAGTTGGCGATAAGGCAACCGAGCGCGAGGCGCTGGCCTTGCTGCCGCACGCGCGCGAAATCGCGGCTCTGTTGAAGCCGTGAGGCGCGACCCAGTCGCAGGCGTTTCGGCGTTTCGGCGATCATGCGCGCGAAATCAAACCGGCGTCAGGCGTTTGCGGCCGTTGCGCCGGCGGTTGGCGAGCGTGGCCTTGCCGCTCTTGCTCGAATTGCGGTTTAGAAATCCGTGCTGCCGTTTGCGGCGAATTTTTGACGGTTGATACTGGCGTTTCATAATTCAAGTTAAATTGCTCTCCCGGCGCGGAAAACTCCGTTTGACGGAGCGCGAGAGATTAGCAGTGAATCGCGTCGTGTCAAGGCGCGGTTCATCGTCAAAGCCCCAATTTCTTAAACCTGTTTTTGACTTCCTTGAAATGAAAGTCGAGCGAGCAGAGTTTTTCCAGCTCGCCCTTCTTGAAATGTTTTGCAACTTCAGGATCGGATTTTAATTGTTCTACAAAATCCGCGTCATCGCGCCCGGCGTGTTTGACTTCCCACGTTTTCATCGCGTTGCGCTGGACGAGATCGTAAGCCGCTTCGCGCGTCAGACCTTTTTTGATGAGCGCGAGCAAAACGGTCTGTGAATTCCACATGCCGAGCGAGAGGCCGAGATTTTTTTTCATGTTCGCCGGATAAACGATGAGGCCATCCATCAATCGCGTCAACAAACCGAACATATAATCGAGCAACGTGCAGGAATCGGGAAAAATAATCCGCTCGACCGATGAATGTGAAATGTCGCGTTCGTGCCACAACGCGACGTTTTCCAAAGCCGCGATTGCATTTCCACGCAGCACGCGCGCGAGGCCGGTCAATCTTTCCCAAGTGATTGGATTGCGCTTGTGCGGCATGGCGCTCGAACCCTTTTGTCCTTTCGTGAACGGTTCCTCGGCTTCGAGAACCTCTGTGCGTTGCAAATGGCGAAATTCAACCGCCCAACGCTCAATGCTCGCCCCGACGAGCGCTAGCGCGTTCATAAACTCGGCATGAATGTCGCGCTGGACAACTTGCGTGGCAATCGGCGCGGGTTTTAATTCGAGTTTTTTGCAAACAAATTCTTCGACGCGCGGCGACAAATGCGCGCTCGTGCCGACTGCGCCGGAAAGTTTTCCGATGGCGACGACTTTGCGAATGCGCTTAAGCCGTTCCAGCGCGCGACCAAACTCATCAAACATGAGCGCGAGTTTCAAACCAAACGTCGTCGGCTCGCCGTGGATGCCGTGGCTTCGACCAATGCTGGGCGTGAATTTGTGTTCCTTCGCGCGGCGCGCGATGACGGGCAGAAGTTTTTTTACGTCGGAAATTAAAATATCCGCGCTCTGCGTCATTTGAACGGCGAGCGCCGTGTCGCCGATGTCGCTGCTCGTCAGGCCGAAATGCAGCCAGCGGCTCGCGCGGTCATTTATTTTTTCGGCAACAGCGGTGGTGAAACCGATAACGTCGTGGTTAAGCGTTTTCTCCAATTCCTTTTGCCGCTCGACAAGCCATTTCAAATCGGCAAAACATTTTTCCGCGCCTGCTTTGATTTTTCCAAAATCGCTTTTCGGCACGACGCCTTCGGCAACAAGCGCTTCGCTGGCGAGCAATTCGATTTGCAGCCAGATTTTTAATTTATTTTCGTCCGTCCAGATTGCCCGCATTTCAGGCCGGGAATAGCGCGTAATCATGGCGGCAGGATAAACAATTCGTCGAATTGTTGAAACGTTAAATCGTTGAATCGGTTTTATGGTTCAACCACCTGACGATTTAACGCCGGCTCATTTTCGCGCGGGCTTTTTCGAGAATTTCGCGTTCCCGCGCGGTGAGACTTTGAATGCCACGATGGGAAATTTTCTCGAGAATCGGATCAACTTCATTTTGCAGAAATTCGTCGGTTGAAAAATCTTCATCCGGTTTGTTCGCCGAACGCCATAACGATTTTTTATCCACGCTTTTGGAAGCAAATTCCGGCGGTTCGCGGCGGCGTCCTGAAAAATTCCATTGCGGCCAATGCCAGCGGCCCTGGACGATTTGGCGCACATAAAGAAATCCCGTCAAAATGCCACCTAGATGTGCAGCATTGGCAATGCCGGTGGCGGGAATCAATCCGCAAATTATCGTGAACGCGATGCTTCCCCAAAACAAGGTTTTGCCGCGCAGAGTTACGGGCAGAATAAAATAAATTAGCACCGTGAACTGTTGCTCCCAATACAACACGGCGAAGGCGGCGATCAAGCCCATAGCGCCCGCCGAAGCGCCGACGACCGCGCCGCCAAACGATGGAATCGCGAGCGCAAAGAGCATTTGCACCAAGCCGCCGATAATTCCGCTGGCGAAATACAATATTAAAAATCGGGTGCCGCCCAAAACGGTTTCAACGGCACGTCCAAAAAAATAGATAGCGATGGAGTTAAAAATAATATGCAGCCAGCCGGCGTGCATGAATTGAAACGTTAGCAATTGCCAGATGTAACCGTGCTTCAATCCATTAAGACTTAAAGCAAAATAATTATATTCAATCGCGGGGCCGTTCGGAAAATTCGCGGCAGCCAATTGGGCGATAAATACAATGGCGTTGACAATCAGCAGCACCACCGTGAATGACACGTGCGGCTGGTGGTAAGCCGGCTGGCGCATATAATCACGATCTTCAAGCATGGCAGGTGAAGCTAATCGCAGCGGAGAAAGTTTTCAAGTAATGCGTCCGTCGGCCAGTTCAATCACGCGCTGCGCGTGCGCGGCGACTTTTGCATCGTGCGTGGCAATAATCAATGTCATCTGTCTTTCGACACGCAGATTTTTGAGAAGTTCAATAATTTCGCCGCCGGTATGCGAATCGAGATTTCCCGTCGGCTCGTCGGCGAGCAACAGTTCCGGCTCGTTGATGAGCGCGCGGGCGATGGCGACGCGCTGCTGTTCGCCGCCGGAAAGTTCAGATGGTTTATGGTCCATGCGCTCGCCAAGCCCGACGTGTGAAAGCAATTCGCGTCCGCGCTTTTCAGCGTTACTGGCGGAAATTCTGGCGACGCGCGCAGGCAGACAAACATTTTCCAGCGCGGTCAATTCCGGCAACAAATGATACGCCTGAAAAATAAAACCGACGCGACGATTGCGGAAATGCGTCAATTCACTTTCGGAAAATTTCGCGAGATTCTGTTCGTCAAAAAAAATTTCCCCGGCATTTGGCGAATCGAGTCCGCCGATCAAATGGAGCAGCGTGCTTTTGCCCGCGCCGGACGCGCCGCGCAACGCGAGAAAGTCGCCGCGCGCCACAGTCAAGTCCACGCCGCGCAAAACTTCGAGCGTGCGCTTGCCCATGGCGTAAGTTTTTGTGAGCGCGTGCGCGCGCAGCAGAGGTTCATTCATAACGCAACGCCTCCACTGGTTTCAAACGACCGGCGCGAATCGCCGGCAGCACGCCGCCAAGAATGCAAATGACAAAAGAACCTCCGCAGATGACGGCAATGTCACTTGGCGTAATCACGGCGGGCAGTTCGCCGAAGCCATAAATCGAGGCGGGAAATAATTCCCATCCGGTCGCGTGGCGCATGAAATGTAAAAATTCATTCCGATAATTGACCGCCAGCATTCCCAAACCAAAACCGGACGCGACGCCGATGACGCCGATGATCGCACTCTGGCTCAAGAACAAGCCGGAGATTTGCAGATTGGTCGCGCCGAGCGCTTTCAACATTCCGATTTCACGCGTTTTTTGGACGACAAATGTGATTTGCGCGCTCAAAATGCAGAGCGCGGCGACGAGCACGATGAAAAACAGCAGATAAAACATAACATTTTTCTCGACGAGCAGCGCGCCGAGTATCGTCGAATTTTCTTCCGCCCAAGTCGTGATGTTGAAATTTGGTCCGAGCGTTTGCAGCAGTTCGCGCCGCACTTCCGACGCTTGATACGGATCGTTGAGCATCACCATCAAGCCGTGAACGTTGTCGTCGAGATTGTAAAGGTCCTGCACGTTTTCGAGCGATGTGACGACGATGTTTGCGTCATATTCAAAATAGCCGACGTCAAAAATTCCGCGCACTTCGTAATCGTCCGGCAAAATGGCTTCTTCATCCGGCTTGCCGCGCTGCTCCTTCATCCGTTTCAAATCGTTCACGGAATAAATTGAAACATGATCGCCGACGGACAAATTGTAAGTCTCGGCAAACTGGCTTCCGATAATCAGCCCGCGCCCGGTCAAATCGAAATCACCGGCGATGATGCTTTTCGGCAGAACGCTGACGGAACTTTCACTGTTCGGGTCCGTGCCGCGAATATACGGCGTGGCGACGGTTGACTGGCCGTTCGTCGGCTGAATTTCAACCAGCACCGGCCCAAAAATAAAAGGCGCGACGCCGCGCACATTTTTATTCGAAGAGACAACGCGCATTACGTCTTCGTAATTTTTCATCGTTTCCGTTCCGCCATTTTTATCGAGCGCGAAAATTTTCAAATGCGAATTGAAGCCGAGAATTTTTGAACGCAGGTCGTGGTCGAACCCGCTCATCACGCTGATGACGATGATCAAAACTGCAACGCCGAGCGCGACGCCGAGGATGGAAATGAGCGTGATGATGGAAACGAAAGTCCGTTTTGGCCGCAAATAACGCAGCGCGAGAAACAGTTCAAACGGAAGTTTCGACATGGATGCAGGCTAAAGTCGGCGTATGCTTGTGGCAATTTTAATTGCGCGGCACGAATGGATTTCCCTTCGGCTTTGCTTCTGAAATTCGTGGCACAAACAGCAAACTGACGAACAAAAAAATCCAGCCGAGCACGAAATGCGCGGCAAAAACAAATCCAAATTGAACCAAATTGAGAAAATTAAAATCATAAAGCAAAACGCCGCCGGCCATCAGCAACGCGCCCGGCATCAGTGCCGCGCCGGACAATTTCCAGCTCGCGCGAAAATTCAAATCGCGATTCGAAAAAAGCCCGAAAATCCAAACCGGCAGAAAATAGAGTGTCGCCAGAAGCCACCAACTTAACAGCAGGCCGATTATCGTCACGGCGGCAGCGATAAATAAAATTTCCGCCGTCCACGCGCCCCAAAGAGGTTCGAGTTCCGTGCGGTTAAAGGGCGCAAACCGATTTTGTGGATAAAAAAATTCCGCATAGCCGAGCAGCGAAAAAATGCGGACGCTTTCTTCGCCGAATTCAACTTGCACGTCAGCGGTCGAGCGAATTTGACCGGAATGATTCAGGTCAATGTCCAGCGCCAGAAATTTTCCTTCCGCGAGCGATTGCGGAGAATCACCGTGCCAGTCGAGTTTGCCTGCGGAAATTTCTCCGGCGTCGGGCAATTTTTGAATCGCCGCGCGAATGACCGGAAAGCAACTGTCGTCGAGAAACCAAACGACCGATGCGGTGGCGAGCAGCGCAAAAATAAATTGCACAAGAAACAGGCGGCTGAATTTCGCGCCGGCAAATGCCGCCACACCGCGCGGCGTCAGCGGTTCCCATGCAAAAGTTGAAGCTGCAACACTCATTGAGCCACAGATTCACACAGATTGAACACAAATTTCAAGAGCCGGACAATTCAATCTGTGTTTCACCTGTGACCATCTGTGGCCGCAAATCAGGCGGCTTTTTCTTCCGCAGGCGTTTGTGGATTTTGATTTGGCGGCGGCGCGAGAACGACTGGTATCGGATAGCGCAATTTCATCACGTCGTCCACGAGGATTTCGATGAAATAGGTCCCTGCGGCTTTGAATTCGACCTGGCCGAAGACCATGACACTGGTTGCGTGCAGAGCCGCGTCTTTTAGTTCGAATTTCATTTCACCTTTGCGCAGCACCGTCGTCTGGTCAGGCGCAATCAGCCGGATGCTTTCGGTGAACTGGCCGATGCCCGCCGTCCAGCGGTTGAAGACGCAGAGGCGACCGGCCACGATGGGCAGTTGCGGCACGCGAAGAAAATTGATGACGCCGATGATGAAAAAATTTCCGGTGGCTTCCTGCCGGACTTCTTCGCAGAGCAGTGAGGCTTGTAGGTCGGGGAGAATTCGAGTGGGTTGCATAAATTCTAAATATTTATTGTTGCTCCATCAACTTTTGTAGTGATTCATTGATTTCTGTGGCCATGCGATTCTCGGCTGTTTGAATGGTGTTTCGCATCAGCATTGCAATTGTCATCGGGCCGACGCCGCCGGGATTGGGCGTGATTTTTCCGGCAATTTTTTGGACGGCGGCAAAATCCACGTCGCCGACAAGTTTTCCGTCAACACGATTGACGCCGACATCAATCACGACCGCACCAGGTTTGACCATGTCAGCTTTGACATATTCAGGTGCACCTATTGCCGCAATCAAAATATCCGCGCGGCGGCAATGTGATTTGATGTCGCGCGTGGCGGAATGGCAAATAGTGACGGTCGCATTTGCACCTTTGATTTTTTGACAAAGCATTGCTGCGAGCGGTTTTCCAACGATGTTGCCGCGACCCAAGATTACGACTTCCGCACCGCCAGTTCGCACGTTTGAGCGTGCAAGTAATTCGCAAACGCCTGCCGGCGTGCAGGGCTGAAAACCAGTCATATCGCCGAGCATCAGCTTGCCAACATTTGTCGGATGAAAACCGTCCACGTCTTTCTGCGGCAGAACGGTAGAAAAAATTTTAGTTTCGGAAATATGCGGTGGTAGTGGCGCTTGAACGAGAATCCCGTGCAGACGCGAATCCAAATTCAATTTTGAAACCAGCGCGAGCAATTCACTTTCACTTGATACTTCCGGCAAAACATGCGTTTCGGAAAAGATTCCGAGTTCGGCACAGGCTTTTTCCTTGCGCCCAACATAAACTTTTGAAGCCGCATCTTCGCCGACGCGCACAAACGCGAGTCCGGGCGTCACCCCGATTTTTTTCAATCCGGCAACACGTATCGCAAGCTCACGCAGGATTTGCGCGGCGATGGCGCGGCCGTCAATGATTGTGCTTGATGGGAATATATTGGACGGCATTGGTATCAATCACGCGAATACTCTCGATGGTGATGATCGGCGTGCCTTTCCACCGTTCATCAAGACCTTCCTCGCCGGTGACGACAATCCGCATATTAACATAGCGGCTCAAGTCGAGATTCGTCGCCGTCGTATAAAGATAATCAATGGTCTGATAAGTCTCCGGATCATACAGCTTATAAGGAGTTGGCGCGACGATGCTGGCAACTGGCCCGACAACTCCTTCGTGCGTGACAACGCGCGGCGGCGGCGGCGCGTTTGTGTCAATGATCGGTTGCGCCGGTGCGGTCGCCATCGGCTGCGTTTCGGGAACAGTCGTCGGCTCTGGCTGGGTTTCCGGTGGTGGAGTCGTGGCGACCATATTTGTCGGCGCTTCCTGTTTCAAAAACATTGCGGCGACAAAAGCATAGGAGTTTGCCGGCGGATCAATTTGCATCCACTTGCCTTTGGTGGTGATTTCGTTGACGGGCGTGCCGCGTTCGACGACGCCGAGGACGCTGTAATTTTCGCCCGGACCGGCGCGTAAATTTAATTTCTTCGGCAAAACTGTTTTGCTCGTCGCGTCAACGAACGAGGCATTGACCCAAACATGCGTGCTCGCGGGCAATGCGATTTTCGCCCATTGAGCCGGTTCACCTGCATGATGCTTGTCCAGATTGAGTTGTCCCAAAACCGTCACTTCGTCGCCGTTGGTAAGATGTGCGATGACTTCGCCTTTGAGACCGGCCTGGCCGCGAACATTGATGCTTTTCGCGTCAACCGTCGCCGGGCCGGGAGCCAGCGACACGGTCGGTTCCGTAATGCGAGTGTTTTCCGCCGCCGCAAGTTTGCGTTTTTTGTGTCTGGCGGGTTTGGCTTGTTTGACCGGCTCGGTCGGTGCCGAGTTTGTGTCAACGGCTGTGGGCGCTGGCGACAACGAGGCCGCCGGCGAAACTATCGGCGCGGGGATTGGCGGCAGCGCGTTCGTATTGTCCTGCGCGACGGCGCTTGCCGCGAGCATCACCGCCAAAATCAACGTGCAATTTGTTTTCATGATTCCGAAAGTAAAGTTCTTATTTCCGTTTCTGTCAATGCCCGCCATTTGCCTAATTTCAATTCACCCAATTTAATTTTCCCGATCTGCGTCCGCTGCAATTTTTTCACCGAAACATTCTGCGATTCAAACATCCGCCGCACCTCGCGGTTTTTCCCTTCGCTCAATTCCAGTTCCACCACACTTTGCGATTTGCTTGCGGAAATCAAAATCGCTTTTTCAGCTTTCAATTTTTCACCGCCGTGAAAAATGCCGCGCGTGAACTTTTCAAGCATCTCCCGTTCCAGCCGGCCTTCGACCGTCGCAATGTATTTCTTGCGGACGCCGTAGCGCGGATGCGTCAGGCGCAGGGCGAATTGTCCATCATTCGTCAGAAAAATCAATCCTTCGCTGTTGAAATCCAGACGCCCCACGGAACTCACGATTTGCCACTCCTTTGGCAATAATTCATAAACCGTCGGACGATTCAACTCATCCTTGTGCGAACAAACGCAGCCGGGCGGTTTGTTCAGCGCGATGTAAAGTTTTTTTCTGGCGCGAATGATTTTGCCGTCCAGAATCACCTCGTCGCGGTCGGAATCAATTTTCGTTCCAAGCACGCGGACGAACTGACCATTGACGCGGACTTTGCCATCCAGAATGATCTGCTCCGCCGCGCGCCGCGAAGCCACGCCTGCGTCGGCGAGAAATTTTTGAAGACGAACCGACAAGGCTTACGCCTCCGGTTTGGTTTTGCGCAAACCCGTGATGCGGTCGCCGGCCTTCCACTGGCCGCGTTTCTTGAGAAGTTCCGTGCGCTCGAAACGCTTGAGGACATTGCGCTTGCCGCCAAGAGTGGACGCCGCGCGCAGACTGCGATGCTGTGACATAAATTTTCTTTGGTTAAATTTCCGGTAAAAACGAGCGCAAAGAATAACCAACTTGAGTCTTATTGCAAACGGTTAATTTAACTTGTCTTTGTAAGAAGTTTTCCCCAATTATTTTTCCAAATGCGCGCATCGTGAATCGTTTGTGACGCATCCAGTTCGGGTGAACACCATCAATTTCAAACAAATTATTTTTTTGGCAGCGCGCTCGTGCCGGCGTAAACGGCATTCTTTCCCAACAATTGCTCGATTCGCAAAAGTTGGTTGTATTTCGCCAAACGGTCGGAACGACTCAACGAACCGGTTTTGATCTGGCCGCAATTCGTCGCGACCGCGATGTCCGCAATCGTCGAATCTTCGGTTTCGCCGGAGCGGTGCGACAACACGGCGGTGTATTTATTGAATTGCGCGAGCTGAACCGCGTCGAGCGTTTCGGTGAGCGAACCGATCTGGTTCACTTTCACGAGAATTGAATTTGCAGTTCCCGCATCAATTCCTTTTTGCAAAAATTTCACGTTCGTGACAAACAAATCGTCGCCGACGAGTTGCACTTTGTCGCCGATTTTGTCGGTGAGTTTTTTCCACGTCGTCCAATCGCTTTCGCCGCAGCCGTCTTCGATGGAAACAATCGGATATTTGTTCACGAGCTTCGCGTAAAAACTTACAAGGTCGTCGCCGCTGATGGTTTCGCCGGTGGATTTTTTGAAAGTGTATTTTGAATTGCCGTCGTAAAATTCCGACGCCGCCGGATCAAGCGTCAAATAAATGTCTTTTCCGGGTTTATAACCGGCGTCCTTGATGGCTTGAATAATTGTTTCAAGCGCTTCCTCGACGCTGCCGAGTTTCGGCGCGAATCCGCCTTCGTCGCCGACGGCAGTGCTGCAACCTTTTTTCTTGAGCACGGATTTCAGCGCATGAAATGTTTCGGTGATGGCGCGCAAACCTTCGCTGAACGTTGGCAGACCAAGCGGCATGATCATGAATTCCTGAAAATCAATCGGCGCATCCGAGTGCGCGCCGCCGTTGATGACGTTGGCCATCGGCACGGGCAAAACTTTCGCGTTCGGTCCGCCGAGATATTTGAACAGCGGCTGGCCGAGCGCGGCAGCGGCGGCTTTCGCATTGGCAAGCGAGACGGCGAGAATCGCGTTCGCGCCGAGTTTCGATTTTGTTTCCGTGCCGTCCAATTCGAGCATCGCGCGATCAATTGAAAGTTGGTCGAGCGAATCCATTCCTTGCAACGCGGGCAAAATCTTTTCAGTGACATTGGCAACAGCTTTGGAAACGCCTTTACCGCCAAATCTTTTTTTGTCGCCGTCGCGGAGTTCAATGGCTTCGTGTTCGCCAGTGCTCGCGCCGCTAGGCACGGCTGCGCGACCCGCCGCGCCGCATTCGAGCGTCACGTCCACTTCCACGGTTGGATTTCCGCGCGAGTCAAGAATTTCGCGCGCCTCAATATTTTGGATTTTCGTCATAAATTAAACGCGCATGATAAATTTTGCGCGTAGCGAGTCAAGATTGCTGCGAGACGGCTTAATTAAAACGGTTCTGCGCCCGTTCGAGCTGGCGCTCGTCCTCGAGTTTTTTCCGCACGAGCGTGAGGGTGGCGCGGGTCAGTTCGCGCACTTCTTCGCCCTGCGTTTCAACTTCCTTCTCCAATTCGACAATGCGCTTTTCATAGGCGCGGATGCGTTCTTGCAACGGCAATTGCAAAGCGGTCAACCGCGATTCCAGTTCGATCAAGGCTTGCTGCGCTTTTTGTTGCGTCTCAATCAGCGCGTTGCGTTGCGCGTAAAGACCCTGCACGAGACTTTGTTTTGCGAACTCGGTCAGTTCCGGCATGATTTTTTCGCGGAGCATTTGTCCTTGTTTGCCCGCCATCGCCTCGGCCACGAGCGCCCGCTGTTTCCACTCCTGCACGGACAATGAATCAGACGATGTATTTTTCGACGATTCCGCCAATACGCCTGCCGACGAAAGTGTGAGCGCATGACCCGGCTTGCGGCGCCAAAATAAAATGTCCAGAGCGAGAAGCACGATGACAACCGTAAGCGAACCTGCAATCCAATCGCCGGTGCGATCTGGTTTTTCTTCGGCTTTTGCGACGGGTTGCGGCGGAGATGCGGAAGTTAATGGCGGTTGGACCGATGCCGCTGCATTTGTTTTCGGTTCGGTGACTGGCGGCGCGTTCGTTTGCGGTTCAACAGCTGGCGGCGCGGGCTTTGGACTGATTTGCTCAACGACGATGATTTTGATCTGGTTCGTGGAAGTCAAAATGATTTCCGGCCGCCCTTGATAATCTTTGATGCGCCCGGTGACTTCGACGCGTTTGCCGAGATAATTTTCAATATTCGGGAAATTGTTCGTGTCATCGCCGCGAATCACGCAAGTCAGTGGAGAAGCGGGGAATTTTTTATCCAGATTCAACAGTGCAACGGTCGGACGCAATGCCACTTGCGCCACGATGTCGGTGACGACGACTTGCTGGTTCATGTAGTTCGTGGCGTCGGTCGCCGGAATTTCCGGCAACGCGTTTGTTTGGGCAGAAACATTGACCGACAATCCGAGCGTCAACAAAGCCGCTGCGGACAATTCGCGGAAAAAATTCAAATGGCGCACAAGGCCATCATGACATTTTGGACTGATTCGCGCAACTTCAAGTTGCTCGCTTTGCAGTTGCCAAATCGCGCCGATTGCAATATGAATCTCTCCGGCAATGGAGTTTGCCTTTCCGCGCCTGCGGGAAAACCGCCTGATGTCCAGCGCTGATGACTCCTACCAATGGATGTTGCATTTGGAGAAATTTTTATGCTCGCATATCTATGGGTAGCAATCGGTGGCGCGCTCGGCAGCGTAAGCCGCTTCTGGCTCAACGGCCTCATTTCCGCAAAATTTGGAGAAACATTTCCGTTCGGCACGCTCATCATCAACATCGCTGGCTCGTTTCTCATCGGCATCTTCGCCGCGCTGGCCATTCCCGAAGGCCGGATGGATTCGCAATCGCGCGCGTTCGCCACGCAATTCCTGATGATCGGCATTTGCGGCGGCTACACGACGTTTTCCTCGTTCAGTTTGCAAACGCTGAATTTGTTGCGCGACCGTGAATGGCTTTACGCAGGCGGCAATGTGATTTTGTCCGTCGTGCTGTGCATGATTGCCGTGTGGCTGGGTTATCTCCTCGGTTCAATTTTTAATTCCGCAAAATAAAATTACTATTTAACGATTCAACCATTTAACAATTCAACGAAAAATTTATGCAAATTCCAAACGACGCCATCCTGCTCCGAATCTTCATCGGCGAAAGCGACCGATGGGAACACAAACCGCTTTACGAAGCCATCGTGCTCGCCGCGCGCGAGGCGCAACTCGCGGGCGCGACGGTGCTGCGCGGGCCGATGGGTTTCGGAAAATCCAGCCATTTGCACACGGCGAAAATTTTGCGGCTCTCGATGGATTTGCCGCTCGTCATCGAAATCGTGGACAGCGATGAGAAAATAAATCCATTTTTACCGACGCTCGAAAAAATGCTCGGCGGCGGACTTGTCACGCTCGAAAAAGTCAAAGTGCTGCATTATCGTTCCGGCGAAACCAAACCATAAAATACCATGAAAAAAATCATCCACATATCCAGACGCGCAATGCTGTTACGTCTTCTGTTTAGTTTTTGCATTTTAAGTTGCCTGCCGCTTTTTGCAGACACGCTGCAAAAAACCATTCGCGTCGCCTGCGTCGGCGACAGCATCACTTATGGCGCGGGCATACAAAATCGGGAAAGCAATTCCTATCCTGCGCAATTGAGCCGAATGTTGGGTGCAAGTTATGACGTTCGCAATTTTGGCGTCAACGGCGCGACGATGTTGGAGAAAAGCGACCTGCCTTATTTCCACAGAAGCGAATACACGAACGCTTTGGATTTTGCGCCGGACATTCTGGTGATCATGTTGGGAACGAATGACAGCAAACATCACGACGCGGGCAGCCCTCCCAATGCGCCCGAAAATTGGGCGCACAAGGCGGATTACGTCCCCGATTACGAAAAAATGATCGCGGCGTTTCGGCAAACAAATCCAAAAGTCAAAGTGTTCGTGTGCCTGCCGCCGACGGCGTTCTCGGAACGCTGGGGCATCAATGACAAAACCATTCACGACGAAATCATTCCGCTCATCCGCAAAGTTGCCCGCGCATCGCACGCAAAAATCATTGACTTGAACACGCCGCTAGCTGGCAAACCCGAATTATTTTCCGACACCATTCATCCCAACACGGCTGGCGCAAAATTGTTGGCCGCGACGGTTTATCACGCTTTGAACGGCAAAAAGGCGCCGGAAAATCCATGACAAAAACTTAAATGCTAAATAAAGTCAAAACTATGAAACGAGATCGGCTGCAAAATACGTTGCCTAATTCGTGTTAGGTGGAGCATGGAAATGTCTTGGAAAAACGCATTCTTGTTATGGTGGGCACTGATGTGGCGTTTGGTAGTGCCACTAGTGCTCTTCGATGTCATTTTTGCTTTCATAGTCAGAGTGGTTGCCGGACCGCATCCCATCGTGTGTGATTTGGTAGGGTTTGTTGCGTGGTTTCCTATTTCTATATTAGCCACGAAGTTGGCTATTGGTCGTTATGTCGGGCAGGTTCAAAGCTGGAAGAGCAGTATCCGCTATTGGTGGAGCCTCATGTGGCGACTTACTATTTACGGAGCGGTTATTGGCTTCTTATTGAGCATCGTTGTCTCGGCGATTGTTGGCAGACCGTCCGAACACCCAGGATTTGTTTTTTTGGGCTTGTTCGTTACTTATGGCCCAGTAGCAATCATTGCGGTTCGTCAGATGGCTATAGTTCACTCCATCGGTGTTGCTGCACCTAACACCTAAATAGGCTACAATCTTCGCGCGATAATAAATTATGGACAAAATCGCTTTGGAAAAAATTTTGCGCGAAACGCTCGCAAAATTTAATTCCGAAACCGGAACGATTCACAAATTGCATGAGCCGACGCAACTTCTGCGGCTCGTCGCGCAAGTCGGTTTGCCGCCGCAGTTAGTGGATGTTGTGGCCATCATTCCTGTCGGCAAAGGCATTGCCGGACAAGTTGTCGCGCAAAACAAGCCCGTGACGATTTGTAATTTACAGACCGATTCCAGCGGCGTTGCAAAACCGGGCGCGAAACAAACCGGCGTCGGCGGCGCGTTGTGCGTTCCAATCCGCGATGGCGAAAAAATCGTCGGAACGCTCGGCATCGGCACGATTCGCCAGCATGAATACACGCCGGAAGACAGCGCGAAGTTGGAAGAAATCGGCAGATTGATTGGCAGTCATGTCATTGCCTGAAAATTCAACCAACGTGCCGCCGAAAAAATTTCGCTGGCTCAATTCCACCGTTCTCGGCATCGGGCTGGCGTCGCTTTTCAGCGATTGGTCGCATGAAACGGCAACGGCGGTGTTGCCCGCGTTTCTCGCCTCGTTCGGCGCGGCGGCGGCGTGGCTCGGCTTGATTGAAGGCGTTTCGGATGGACTTTCCAGTTTCGTAAAAATGGCGTCCGGCTATTACACGGACAAACTGCAACGGCGCAAACCCATTGCGGTCATTGGCTATTTCGTCACGGCGCTAGGCACGGCTTCATTCGGACTCGCAACGGCGGCATGGCACGTTTTGCTCGCGCGCGCATTCGCGTGGCTCGGTCGTGGCGTGCGCACGCCGATTCGCAAAGCGCTTTTGGCCGCCGCAGTCACGCGCGAAACTTACGGGCGCGCTTTTGGCTTCGAGCGGATGATGGATACGGTCGGCGCGATTGTCGGGCCAATCACGGCTTTGATTTTGGTCACGACGTTCGCGCATAATTATCGCCACGTTTTTCTAGTGACGCTGATTCCCGGTTTGCTGGCCGCCGCAGTGATCGCGTTTCTTGTCAAAGAAAAGGAGCGCAAACCGGTTTCGCACATTTCGTTCGGCGAACGACTGCGGCTGATGCCAAAATCTTACCGGAAATTTCTGGTCGCCGTCGGCTTGTTCGGCGCGGGTGATTTTGCGCCCACGCTGTTGATTCTGCTGGCCACGCAAAAACTCGCGCCGGAATTTGGCGCGGCCAAAGCTGCAAGTCTTGCCGTTGGATTTTATGTGGCGCGAAATGTTTTTTACGCAGCGTTCGCGCCAATTGCCGGCTGGCTGGCGGATCATTTCAAAAAACAATTCGTGCTGGCGACCGGCTATGCGCTGGCGGCGACGATGGCTTTGTTAATTATTTTTGCGCCGCTGAATTTGTGGCTGCTCGGCTTGATTTTCCTGCTCGCGGGAATTTATTCGTCGGTTGAAGAAACGCTCGAAGATTCATTTTGCGCCGAGCTTGTGGACGAAGAACATCACGGCATGGCGTTCGGCGTTCTGGCGACGGTCAACGGCGTCGGCGATTTTCTGTCCAGCATCGTCGTTGGCTTTTTATGGACGATCTTCGGCACTAGCGTTGCGTTCGGTTACAGCGCACTATTGTTCGGTTTGGGTGCGCTGTTGGTTCTAAAAATTCGTTCCGATTTCAGCCAAACAACTTGATACTTTCAATAGGAGTTCACGGCAAAGACATCGTTGTTGTCGGCGCGCAGGTCAGTCCATTTCCAATCTTCGACGTGTCCATCGCAAAACGAAAAAACGGCGCGGTTGTTGTGATGGCAGGCCGGCTGTTTGTAAGGTGGCGAAGCACTCCAGCCTTTGGTTGGAGTTGGTTGAAAGGTGGTGATTTCAGTGTAATAACCGAATGTAGGTATGCGATCCTTTGTAGAATCAATTGAATATTTCGGAACACCTACATCTCCTATCAGCCAAATCTGACTTCCCCGTCTTATTTGGGATAATTTAAGGCTGCCCAATGGAGTTTTCCCATCAGTGTTCAATCCATAACGGACGATACCTCCGAGGTAGTTCCCATTGCCATTTTCCAGCGGGCCGTAACCTTCGCAAGGCGACTTATAATATGCGACCGCGTTTGGATTGATGTTCGCATCCAACACCGACGGGCAACGCCAGACGTTGTTTGAGACAGAGCTGCTGGTCAGATACTTGCCGTTGTCGAGAATTGTGAACCACCAGTTCGTCGTCAGCCCGCTGTTAAAATTGCCCGTATTCAAAGGTGGCAAGAAATCGTTGAAATCGCCAGCATACATCATGAAACCAAGGGCGATTTGCTTGTTGTTGTTGACGCAAGCAATCGTCTTGGCCTTATCCTTGGCCTTGGCCAGTGCGGGCAACAACATCGCCGCCAGAATGGCAATGATGGCAATGACTACCAGCAACTCAATCAGAGTAAAACCATCTTTGGACGCCCATTTTTTTTTCATTTTTATTACCACAAGCCGACAAAAGCATGGACATCGCATGGGCGATGATTGTCAGCGTGTATGATAATAAGTATTACAAATTTACAAAATGTCAATCATTATATGCTTGAGTAATTCTCCATCCCGGCGCAAGTGCAAACCGGATTGCGGTCGCCGAAGACGTTGTCCACACGGCTGACGTGCGGCCAGAATTTGTATTCGTGCAAATCCTTCGCCGGAAACGCCGCCGCTTCGCGCGAGTAAGGCCGATTCCAATTGGTGCCGGCGATTTGATCCGCCGTGTGTGGCGCGTTTTTCAGTAAATTATTTTTCGCGTCGGCAGAACCGTTTTCAATCGCGGCAATTTCCGCGTGAATGGGAATCATCGCGTCGCAGAAACGGTCAAGTTCGTATTTCGATTCGCTTTCGGTCGGCTCGACCATCATTGTGCCGGGCACGGGCCATGAAATCGTCGGCGCATGAAAACCATAATCCATCAGCCGTTTCGCCACGTCCTCGACGGTAACGCTTTTGAACTGGCGCAAATCGAGAATGCACTCGTGCGCGACGAGATCGCCATGTCCGCGAAAAAGTGTCGGAAAATAATTTTCCAAGCGCTTGGAAATATAATTTGCGTTCAGGATCGCGAATTTCGTCGCTTCGGTCAGACCATCTGCACCCATCATTGCGATATACATCCATGAAATCGGCAGAATTCCCGCGCTGCCCCACGGCGCTGCGGCGACCGCGCCAATCGGATTTTCGCCGCCGAGGTTCACAACGGAATGGCCGGGCAAAAAATCAACGAGATGTTTCGCGACGCCAATCGGCCCGACGCCCGGACCGCCGCCGCCGTGCGGAATGCAAAAGGTTTTGTGCAGATTCAAATGACACACGTCCGCGCCAATGAAGCCCGGTGAAGTCAAGCCGACCTGTGCGTTCATGTTCGCGCCGTCCATGTAAACCTGTCCGCCGTTCGTGTGAACGATTTCGCAAATCTCGCGAATCGTTTCCTCGAATACGCCGTGCGTGGATGGATAAGTCACCATCAGCGCGGCGAGATCATTTTTGTGCGCCTCGGCTTTGGCGCGTAAATCGGCGATGTTGATGTCACCATCGCCATCGCATGAAACCGCGACGACGCGCATCCCGGCCATGACCGCACTGGCGGGATTCGTGCCGTGCGCGGAAGTCGGAATCAGACAGACGTTGCGATGCGTGTCGCCGCGCGATTCGTGATACGCGCGGATGACCAGCAACCCGGCGTATTCGCCCTGCGAACCGGCGTTGGGCTGCAATGAAATTCCCGCAAAGCCGGTGATTTCCGCGAGCCAGTCTTCAAGCTGCTGAAATAAAATTTGGTAGCCGCGCGTCTGCTTGACCGGCGCGAATGGATGAATCTTTGCGAACTCCGGCCACGATACGGGAAACATTTCCGCTGCCGCGTTCAATTTCATCGTGCAAGAGCCGAGCGGAATCATCGAAGCCGTGAGCGAAAGGTCGCGCGATTCGAGCCGCTTGATGTAACGGAGCATTTCAGTCTCGCTGTGGTGCGAGTTGAAAATTTTGTGCTGGAGAAATTGCGAATTGCGAATTGCGAATTGCGAATTGGCTGGCACAAGTTCGGCCACGGCGAAAGCTGGAGCTTTGTCGCCATTAAAGATTTGCCAGATTTCCGCCACATCACTTGCGCCCGGTGTTTCGTCGAGCGAAATACCAATAGTCTTTTCGTCAATCGCACGGAAATTCATGCGATGCGCTTCGGCGATTTTCAAAATTTCCGCCGCGCTCTTTCCAACGAGTTCAACGCAGACTGTGTCAAAATAATTTTGCGATGAAACCTTGTAGCCGAGTTTCGTCAGACCAGCCGCCAGAATTTGCGTTAGCACATGAACACGCTCCGCAATCTTCTTTAATCCTTCTGGCCCGTGATAAACGGCGTAAAGCGACGCCATATTAGCAAGCAGCGCTTGTGCGGTGCAGATGTTGCTCGTCGCTTTTTCGCGGCGGATGTGTTGCTCGCGGGTTTGCAACGCGAGGCGCAATGCAGGTTTGCCGCGCGAATCTTTGGAGACGCCGACGATGCGTCCGGGGATATGGCGTTTGAATTCATCACGCGTGGCGAAAAATGCCGCGTGCGGTCCACCATAGCCGAGCGGCACGCCGAAGCGTTGCGCGCTGCCGACTGCGATGTCCGCGCCGAATTCACCCGGCGGCTTGATTAAAGTCAGCGCGAGCAAATCCGTCGCAACGGTCAGCATCGCGCCGACGGCGTGCGCTTTTTCCGCGAACGGTGCGAAATCATGAATTGCGCCGAACGTGTCAGGATATTGCACGAGCGCGCCGAAAACTTTTTCGGTGAACTGAAAATTTTCATGGTCGCCAATAACGATTTCGATCCCCAAAGCTTTTGCGCGCGTCTGGATGACTTCGATGTTTTGCGGATGACAATGCGCGGAGATAAAGAAAATGTTCCGACCATCCTTGAGCGCGTGACTCATCGTCATCGCCTCGGCGCACGCCGTTGCTTCGTCGAGCAATGAAGCGTTGGCGATGGGCAGCGCGGTCAAATCGGCGACCATCGTCTGAAAATTCAGAAGCGCTTCAAGACGGCCTTGCGAAATCTCCGCCTGATACGGCGTGTATTGCGTATACCAGCCGGGATTTTCCAGAACGTTGCGCTGGATGACCGGCGGCGTGATGGTGTCGTAGTAACCCATGCCGATGAACGAGCGGAAGACTTTGTTCTCGGACGAGATTTTTTTTATCTCAATCAGCGCATCGTGT
>DASYAA010000124.1:0-12958 GCA_036501565.1 Verrucomicrobiia bacterium | reverse complement strand
ATGTCAACAATCCGAGTTTTGGCAATACCAACTACGTTTTCGGCGCGACCTTTGACAGCCCCGCAAATGGCGCGCTGTCATTGGAAGGTTGCGTCGCGCCCGGCGATAGCGGCGGCGGCGTTTTCATGAGCGACGGCTCGCAATATTATTTGGCCGGTGTGATTTCCTTTGTCGCCGCCACCGACGGCAACGCCAATTCTTCCTATAGCGACATCAGCGGCTTTGATTCCATTTTGCCAGCCATGCCATGGATCACGAGCATCATCGTGCCAGAACCCTCGACCATCGCGTTGCTCGCGGCTTCTGCGGTCGTGCTGATTTGGCGGCAAGAACATCGGCGACGTTAAGCACGCGGTTTTGACTTTCAATTCTTCATCCTTTAGCCTGCGCCGATGAAAATAGTCCGTCACAGCGACGCCAATTTTGACGCTAAACTCCGCGAAATCACGGCTGCGAGCAGTTTGTTCGATAAAGAAATTGAAAATCGCACACGCGAAATTTTGCGCGAAGTTTTTGTGCGCGGCGACGATGCCGTTTTGGAATTCACGGAAAAATTTGACAGCGCAAAATTGACGGCGGAGCAGTTGGCTGTCACACAGGCGGAATTTTTTAACGCCTCCTTGAAGGCTGATGAATCAATGCGCAAAGCCGTGGCCGAAGCGGAAAAAAATATCACCGCGTTCGCAAAAAAATCGCTGCGCAAAAACTGGCAGATGAAAAATTCGCACAGCGCGAGCGTCGGCGAAAAATTCGATCCATTCCAGCGCGTCGGCATTTACATTCCCGGCGGAACCGCGCCGCTCGTTTCGACCGCGCTAATGACCATCACGCTGGCGAAGGTTGCGGGTTGCAAAGAAATCGTCGTCTGCACGCCGTGTGGCAAGGATGGTTCGATCAATTCCGCGTTGTTATTTGCGGCGCGGGCTGCGGGCGCGACGGAGATTTACCGCGTCGGCGGCGCGCAAGCGATTGCGGCGATGGCTTACGGCACAAACACGATTCGCCGCGTGCAGAAAATTTTTGGTCCCGGCAACGCTTACGTCGTCACGGCCAAACGATTGCTTTTCGGTCACGTTGCGATTGATTTGCTGCCCGGCCCAAGCGAAGTGCTCGTGCTGGCAGACGAAACGGCCAATCCGAAATTTGCCGCCGCAGATTTGCTCGCGCAAGCCGAACACGGTTCGGGTCACGAGCGCGTCTGGCTCGTGACAACTTCCGAAAAAATTTTGCGCGCGATTGAAAAAGAAATTGCGAAGCGATTGCCAAAACTCACGCGAAAAGAGTTTATTTCGCGTGCGTTGCAAAACAACGGCTGGCTGATTCAGGTGAAGTCACTCGACGATGCGGTTGCTTTGACAAACCAGCTTGCGCCGGAACATTGCGAAGTGATGACGCGCAATCCGCGCAAAGTTTCTGAAAAAATCCTGACGGCGGGCGCGATTTTTCTCGGCACATTTTCACCGACCGTTTTGGGCGATTACGTCGCCGGGCCGAGCCACACGCTGCCGACCGGCGGCGCGGGGGCGTCGTTTGCCGGTTTGACAGTGGATCAATTCCAAAGACGCACGAGCGTTGTCGAATACAACAAAGCATCACTTAAAAAAGCGCTGACCACCGTGAAAAAATTCGCGAAGATGGAAGGTTTGAGCGCGCACGGACTTTCTGCTGAAATTCGTTCTGCGAAATGAATCCAAAAAAATTAATCCGCCCGCTCGTGCGCGAGATGCACCCTTACGTTTATGGCGAGCAGCCGAAAATCAGGGGCTTGATCAAACTCAACACGAACGAGAATCCGTATCCACCCTCGCCGAAAGTTTTGACGGCAGTGAAAAAAACGACGGACGCGCGGCTGCGATTGTATCCGAGTCCGACGGCGCAATTGCTGCGAGAAAAACTGGCAAAGCTGCATCGCTGCAAACTGGAAAATATCATCGTTGGGAATGGCTCGGATGAATTGCTGGCGCTGGCAACGCGCGCATTTGTCGAGCCGAGTCCAAAGTCCAAAATCCAAAGTCCAAAGTCGGTCGTGCAGTATTTCACGCCGAGTTATTCGCTTTATCCGGTGCTGGCAGACATTCACGGCGCACGAAAAAATCCTGTGCCACTCAAGCCGGATTTTTGCTTGCCGCTTGTGGCGGAATTGAAGCGCGGAAAAATTTGGAACTTCGATGCGATGCTGACTTTTATCACGACGCCGAACGCACCAAGCGGTCGCGGTTACAAAACTACGGAGCTGGAAAAACTTTGCCGCGCGCAAAAAGGCGTCGTGATTTTGGACGAGGCTTATGTGGATTTTGCGGAAGAAAACGCGCTGAAACTTGCGCTGAAATTTCCACACGTCATCGTTGCGCGGACTTTTTCAAAGGCGTATTCGCTCTGCTTTCAGCGCATCGGATATTTTGTCGGTCATCCAGAACTCATCGCGGCGCTGCATAAAATCCGCGACAGTTACAACGTCAACGGCCTCGGCCAAATCGCCGCCACCTCGACATTGGACGATTTGAAATACTATCGCGCAAATTTCAAAAAAATTATTTCGACGCGCGAAAAGTTAAGCCGCGAATTGACAAATCTTGGTTTCCGCGTCTTTCCAAGCGAAGCGAATTTTATTCTCGCTCGTCCGCCGAGATTTTCCGCAGAGGATTGGCAAAAGAAATTGCGAGCGCAAAAAATCCTTGTTCGTTGGTTTTCATTTCCCGAAGTGAAAAATTATCTGCGCATCACGATTGGCAAGCCGTCCCAAGTGGAAACCTTGGTTCAGGCCGCGCGGAAAATTTTGTCGAGTTAGCGCGTTGACGGGAAAGGTTTGCTTGGCCGTCGGCGCGGTTTTTGCTAAAAGCCGCGTGTGTATTTGGAATTTTACGGTTTGCAGCGCCCGCCGTTCGACATCACGCCGAACCCGCGCTTTCTGTTTCAGAGCGCGAAGCATCGCGAGGCGTTGAACCATCTGCTTTACGGCATTCGCGAGCGCAAAGGCTTCGTGCAACTCACCGGCGAGATCGGCGCGGGCAAGACGACGCTCTGCCGCGCACTGCTCGAACAGCTTGAGCCGCATTTTTCCACCGCGCTCATTTTGAATCCGCCGCTGAACGCGGATGAATTGATAAAAGCCGTCGCGATGGAATTTCACATTCCGGTCAACGGCTTTGACCGGCTGGAAATGATCGCGGTCTTCAACGAGTTTTTGTTAAGCCAGACCGAGCGCGGACTCAAAACCGTGCTTATCATTGACGAGGCGCAAAATCTGACCGAGGAATTGCTCGAACAGGTTCGCCTGCTCTCGAACCTCGAGACCGACGACCGCAAGCTGCTGCAAATTATCCTGATGGGGCAGCCGGAATTGCGCGACCGCCTCGACAGCCCGCGCCTGCGCCAATTGCGCCAGCGCATCACGGTGCGCTATCACCTCGCGCCGCTCACTCGCGTTGAAGTCGGCCAATACATCCGGCATCGCCTCGAACTCGCCGGCGCGAACAACGCGCCCACTTTCACGCGCCCCGCGCTATGGCGGATTTATTTTTACAGCGGCGGCATCCCGCGAGTCGTCAATGCCGTTTGCGACAAGGCATTGCTCGCCGGTTTTGTTGAAAAATCCAAACGCATCACGAACAAAATGATTGGCCGCGCCATCTGCGAACTGGAAGGAAACATCCACGCATGAAACGCTTTTCAGAAAAATATTTTGCCGCCTCGCCGATTACCACCCGCGTCGCGCCATTTTTAATTTTTCTCGCGCTGACATTTTTACAGGGAAAATTCGGCGCGGCCTCGGCTTACTGGTTCTATTTTGCAAAAACAATCGCCGGCGCGTGGCTGGTTTGGGAAATGCGCCCATTCGTTTCGGAAATGCGCTGGACAATTTCGTGGGAAGCGATTGTTGTTGGCATTTTGATTTTTGCAATTTGGGTCGGCGGTGACAGTTATTATCCGCACACAGACACGCTGTTCGAGAATTACATTTTTCCGTTTTTCAAAAAAATTGGCTTGGGCTTTTTGTGTTCAGAGGCAAAGCCAATAGTTTCTTGGAATCCGAATTTGCAATTCGGCCAAAATTCTCCGCTCGCGTGGCTTTTCATTCTGACGCGGATTCTCGGCTCGACATTCGTCGTGCCGCCGCTGGAAGAGGTTTTTTACCGCTCATTTTTGTATCGCTACATCGCAAATCAAAATTTTCTATCTGTGCCGCTCAACCGATTTTTGCCGTTTCCATTTTTTGCAACGGCCATTGTTTTCGGATTTTCCCACAACGAATGGCTTGCGGGAATTTTGTGCGGCGCGGCGTTTCAATGGCTGGTGCTTCGCAAAAACCGGCTCGGCGACGCGATGACGGCGCACGCAATCACGAATTTCCTACTCGGCGTGTGGATTGTCCGGTACCATGGTTGGCATTTTTGGTGAATACAAAAACCATTTTATACAACCCGCGCGAATTATTTCGCTTCAAGAGTGATGCCATTGCGTTCGAGTGTGCTACCTTCCTGCGCGGCGAGATTGGCGAGCGCTTCGTTGTAATTGGCCAGCGCGCGAATTTCATTCGAGCGCGCAGTCGTCAGGTTGTTCTGAAGTTGAAGCACGTCAAACGTGGTGGCTTTGCCGACGGCATAGGTTTTTTGCTCAGCGTCGAGCGCGGCTGCCGCGTAAATCCGCGCCTGCCGCGTCGCGTCCACGCTTTGATAAGCCGACTGCGCCTGTTTCACCGCGTTGTCAATTTCCACCAGGACGTTCTGTTCAAACTGTTTTAGTTGCAGCACGACTTGTTGCAGCGTCGCCCTAGTGGATTTGTATTGGTTGCGAGAACCGATGTTGCTCAATGGAAGGGAAATTTGCGCGCCATAGCTGTAAAACGGCGCGTTGCCTTGATTGAACTGATTGAATGTGCCGCTGAATTCCCTCGACGCGCCGTTGTAACCGTAAGTGCCGATCAAATCGAGTTCGGGAAAAAGCTGGTTGCGATAAAATTTCAACTGAATGCCCTCTTGTTCCACATTCAATCGCGCCTGCAACAAATCGGGCCGCTCGGTCATGCCTTTGCTCCAACTGTCCTGCAAATCAAACAGTTCCAGCGGCGCGGCAAGGGTTTCGGTGGGCTGAATGTCCGTGTCATGCCACCTGGCATAATCGTCGGTGATCAGATTTTTTAACGTGTTCTGGTCGGTTTCCAACGTGCTCTGCGCCGTGATCAAATTCGCCCGGCTCGACGCGACCTGCGCTTCGTCCTGCTGGACGCTCAACTGCGCGAGCGTGCCGATTTGCATCCGCTGCTTGTCCTGATCGAGCTGCGTCTGGGCGAGATTGAGCGCTTCCTGCTGCACATTCACGTTTTCCCGCGCAAAAATAAGCTCGTAATAAGCGTTCGCAACTGCGGTGATTGACGTGATGAGTTGCTGGCGCAAACCCTGTTCGGAATATTTCAAACGATTTTTCGCCACGCGAATCGTCAGCCGCGTGTTATCAATCCAGAAATTTTTCAACAGCGGCTGCGTGAGTTGCACTCCAATCGAGCCGTCCGTTGATTCCGTGAGCGGATTCGTCGAGCTTTGAAATGTTCGATCCGCAATGTTGCCGTTGAAATTATATTGCAATCCCTCCGGCAACGTGCCGCCAATGCTGGAATTAAAACTGTCGGCCTTGGAAGTGGTTGCCGGAAGAGGAATCTGCTGTGAAGTAAATCCGCCGGGCGACACATTGTAATCGTGCTGGCCCGAAAAGTTGAGCGCCGGATCATAACCGCCGTAGGCCGCGTCCAAATTGTAGAGCGAAATCTGCGGGTCATAGCGCTCGATCTGCACGTCGAAATTGTTCGTCATCGCCTGCTGGATGCAGTCCGTCAACGACATTTCGCGAGCCGCCGCGTTCGTGCCGGTTTGCGCGGCGGCGGCAAAAACCGTCAGCAGAGAAATCAAAATAACGCCAAAACTTTTCATGGTGCTCAATGTTGCGGCTTCCGCCGCGATTCGTCAAATGCAAGACGCTTCCAAGTGTGTGGAGGTAACCATTTAGTTAATTACGTCCCGGCCTGTCAAATAAACTCCGCGACGCGCCAAAAGTTGCGACTTAACCCGCTTTCGGTGCGGTAACCGGCACGTTCTCGATTTTGGCGTTGATTTCGATAAATTCGAGAACTTTTTCATGCGCGATCTGGTCGTAAAGCTCGTTCACACCGTTGCGTTTTTGCAAATCCTTGATGAACTGGTCGGGCGGAATCTGATACGCCGCCGCCAGCGACTGCACGCGCCGCAAAACCTCCTCCTGCGAAACCTTGATGCCTTCGCTTTCCGCAATGCGCTGGATCAGGAACGCCAACTTCACGCGATCCTTCGCGCTGCGCGTGGCCGCCATGTAAATCTCCTCCTTCTGCTTCTCGATCAATTCGCGCGGCACGCCGCGTTTTGAATTTTCCTGCACGATGTTATAGACGACATTCTTCGTCTCGTGCGCGACCGCCGTTTCCGGCAAATCAAAATTCGCGCCGCCGAGCAACGCGTCAATGATTTGTCCGCGAACCGCTTTCGCCTGCGAATACTTTAATTCATTTTCCAGATCGCGGCGGACTCCTTCGCGCAACTTTTCCAGATTTGCCGCGTCATATTTTTTCGCCAGTTCATCGTCAACCGGCGGCAGAACTTTTTCCTTCACTTCGACAATTTCCACTTCAAAAACGCCTTTTTTGCCCGCGAGTTCCTTCGTCACAAAATCGGCAGGGAAATCCACGCTGACCGTGCGCTTGTCGCCGGCCTTTGCACCGATGAGTTGCTCGGCGAATCCGGCAATGAAAGTGTTCGGCGCGATGTCCACCCAGAAATTTTTCTGCTCCGTCAAACCTTTCGCAGTCGGCGCGGTTTCCGTGATCGGCTTGCCCTCGCAAGTTCCCGTGTAATTCACTACGGCGACGTCGCCCATTTTCAATTCACGCGCGGCGGTTTCAAATTTGACGTGCTGCTGCGCCAGTAATTGCAATGCGCGTTCCACGTCCTCGTCCGTAACTGATTTGGCTTCGCGCTTGACGGATAAACCCTTGTATTGCGGCAATTGAAATTCCGGCGCGGTCTCAATCGTCGCCGCGAATTGCAGATTTTGTCCGCGTTCAAACTGGATTTCCTCGATGTCGGGATAACCGATGACGGAAATTTTTTTCTCTTCGAGCGCCTTGCGATAATTTTCGCCGATGAGCTTGCGCTTGGCGTCGTCCTTGATGTCCGCCTCGTATTTTTTGGCCACCATGTCGCGCGGAGCCTTGCCGGGCCGGAAGCCGGGCAGCGACGCCTGCTTCTGATAATCCTTCGTGATGGAATCAAAAATTTCGTCCACGGACTTCGCGTCCACTTCCACCCGCAGCAATTTTTTGCACGGCGCCAGATTTTCAACAGAGATGTTCACAATAATTCTCGATTAATGAGCCGTGCAGAATAAATGAATTTAACGGAGAACGTCAACGGTTTTGAGAAATCGGTAGTGGTATAGTTTGAAATCAGTTTTGCTCCGGCGACTTGTTCGGCCACAGTTCATTGCAAATCGTGAAAAGCATAAACTCCGGGCACCCACTCAATAGTGTATATGACGGGATTGTCAGGAACGTTGTTCCCTCCTACAAATAATCCCCAGTGACCGAATCCGCCACCCCAAAAAATCGTGACATACGACGAATGTGGAAAAACATAAACTGACGGTTCAATTGGTGGATCCAGCTTGAGAATGAAACTTGGAATGCTATTGGTTGGCAACAAGAAAAAATCTCCATCGGATTTGTGCGCCTCAAGAACCGTTCGTGCCCAATCTTGCAGCTGTTGTGGGTTAGTCTTGGCTTGGACGCGTTGCAAAAACAGACGAGTATCAGTCTTGTAATCATGCGCATCCTCCATTAAGTAACGGTAGAATGGATTATCATGCAGCATCTTTCTGTTCTGTTCAGGCGAAATCCCAAGTTGTGCTGCTTTCTCAGCTTCGGGGTCTGTATGACAGCAACCAACAATACTCAAAACAAAAGACCAGAGCATCAGGAATTGAAGTGCGCGTGTCATGTGGCCTTATGTTGAAAGCTGAACCCGACCCGCTCGAAAATCAAGGCAACAAACCAACAATTTTCTCCAAGCTCCAAATTTAGTTCCTCATTGATTCATTTCAAGGTCATTGTGATTTCCCGCCGTTTCCGCTTTGATGTTGGCGAATGAAGCAAACGTTTTTCATCACCGGCACGGACACCGGCGTCGGCAAAACGGTTTTGACCACGCTGCTGGTACAATTTCTGTGCGAGCAAGGCATCAATGCGGCTGCGCTCAAACCGATTTGTTCCGGCAGTCGTGACGACGCGCGAAAAATTCTCGATACGATGAATGGCGCGCTCACGCTCGACGAAATCAATCCGTGGCATTTCCGTGCACCGATTGCGCCATTGCTCGCCGCGCGCCGGGAAAATAAAAGAGTAAAACTTGCGCGCGTCGTCGCGCAAATCCGCACGATGCAAAAGCGGTTTGACGTTTTACTGATTGAGGGCGCGGGCGGTTTGTTGAGTCCGCTCGGCGAGAATTTCAATTCCCGCGATTTGATTGTCGCTTTGCGCGCAACTCCAATCATCGTCGCGCAAAACAGAATTGGCGCGGTGAATCAGGTTTTGCTCACACTCGAAGCGTTGCCGAAAAACTTGCGGGCCAAAACGCGCGTCGTTTTGATGTCGCCGCTGAAGCCGGACGCGACGACAAATTCAAACGCGAAATTGCTTGCGGAATTTTTAGACGCGAAGAAAAATTTTCAATTGCCGTGGTTTGGCAAAAATTTTACAACGGCCCGCGTTTTGAAAAATTTGGCTGTGCGAAGGACGCTTGAGGCGCTTACGGCGTTTTGATTTTTCCGTAAAAAAGGCGTTGCATTTTTCCGCGCGGCGGGTAGAAATTGGTGTGGCGGAAAATACTGCTGCTTGGGCGCAATTCGGTTCCTCACGACCAAGTAAATTGTCAGCATGATAAACGGATACTTTTCTGTTGTCGTGGGGGCCGCTTCTAATCAGGCGGAACTCATCTACGTTTGGACACAGGCGACGCCGGAAGCCAAGGCGATCATCGCCTGCCTTGTCGTTTTTTCCATTCTCGCGTGGTCGGTCATGGTCTCAAAGGCGATCCAAATGCGCCGCGCGCGGAAATTGAATTATTATTTCGAGCAGGAATTCCGTTCGCAAAAATCCGTGCTCGAACTTTTCGACCGCAAACTGCAAGTCGAGGGCTGTCCGCTCTACGAAGTGTATCAGGCCGGCTGCACCAATCTTGACGCGCGGCTGCGCGGGCCGGGCGGCGAACGGCGCAAGCAGCAGGTCTCGCTCAAAAACATGGAGCACGTCAAGCGCGCAATGGAAAATACGGTCGCGCAGGAATCTCTGAAACTGGAATCGGGTTTGATCCTGCTGGCGATTGCGGTGAGCGGCGCGCCGTTCATCGGATTGCTCGGAACGGTTTGGGGCGTGATGAGCACGTTCGCCGGCGTCGCACAACAAGGCAGCGCAACGATGGCTGCGATGGCGCCCGGCGTTGCGGCGGCGCTCATCACCACCGTCGCCGGATTGCTCGTGGCGATTCCCTCGATGTTCGGCTACAATTGGCTGGTGCATAACTTGCGCGCGTTCACGGTCGGTTTGGATAATTTCGCGCAGGAACTTGTGTCGAAAATGGAATCTGAATTTCTGGCGGACGAATAAATTTTTTGCGGCATGAAACGATTTTCACAACGCAGTCATCTCGTGACGTTGAGCGAAATCAACATCACGCCGCTGCTCGACCTTGCATTCGTGCTGCTCATCATTTTCGTCATCACCACGCCGCTGCTGGAGCAAAGCATCAATCTCAAACTCCCGCGCGGCGGCCAGCCCGACAGGCAGATTGAAAAGCGCGACATCCGCACCGTTGAGATCAGCAACACCGGCGTTTATGCGCTCGACAGACAACGCATGAATCTGCAGCAATTGGTCGCGCGCCTCGCGCAGGATTTTCACGCGAATCCAAACTTGATTGTTTATATCCGCGCCGACCAGAACGGCCCTTACAAAAACGTCGCCGCCGTGATTGACGGCTGCCAGCGCAACAACATCACGCGCTACTCGCTGCGAACCGAACCGTCCAAATGAACCGCCTGCAAAAAAAATGCGTCATCGCCACGGCGGGATTTCACCTGCTGCTGCTGGTGATTTTGCTTGTCGGGCCGGCATTTTTCAACGCGCGCCAAAAACCGGACGACTCGCAAGTGCTCGACGTGATTCCGGCCAATTTGATTGACGCGCAGTTCAACAGCGGCGTGAAAAACGCGCAGCCTCCCGCGCCCGCGCCAGTTTCAATTCCACAACCGCAGCCACCCACGCCGAAGCCGACACCGACATTCGCGCAAAGAATTGAAAAAATTTTCACGCCGGAGCCGGTTAAGCCGTCGCCGGATTTGATCGAAAAACCTGAAAAAAGCCAGCCGCACAAAATCCTACCGAATCTCACGCCAATTGTTCACAGCAACGTGGCAAAAAATTCGACGGCTGATTCGCAGCGCGCGCAGGCGCTCCAAAATGCCATTCGAAATCTGAAGAAAAATCTTTCTCCGAGCACGACGGTTGACATGCCCGGCAACAGCACCGCTGCTTACGCGAATTACGCCAGCATCGTCAAAAGTATTTACGAAGAGGCTTGGACGCCGCCGGACGACGCAGCCAACGACGACGCGAACACAAAAGTCAGCGTCACAATTGCAAGCGATGGCACAGTGATTTCTGCGCGCATTATCGGCGCGTCGGGCGATTCCGGCGTGGACGCATCCATTCAACACATTTTGGATCGCGTCACATTCATTGCGCCGTTTCCGTCGGGCACGACCGACAAGGAACGGACTTACATCATCAACTTCAACCTCAAAGCTAAACGGATGCTCGAATGAAAAATAATTTTTTACACTTAATTAAAATTTGCCTGCCAATTTTTCTCGCTGTCGCCGCGCTGAATTTTGCGCGCGCGCAAAATGAAATCAACATCGAGCAACAAATCAACGTATTGGGACAGACCAAACCCATTCCTGTTTCGCTCGCCGGTTTTTCCGGCCAAGTCGAGAGCGTTTTGAAATTTGACCTTTACGTCCAGGGATTTTCATTCGTCGCACCGGACGCTGCGCAATATCAAATCAGCGGCAGCAACGCGGGCGACGTCACCGGTAGCGTCAGCGACAAGTTCGCCAAGAAAATAATTTTATCACGCAGTTACACCGGCGCAAGTTTGCGGCGACAGGCGCACGCATTTGCGGACGACATCGTGGAAAAAATCACCGCCAAAAAGGGAATCGCGCAGACGAAGATCGCGTTCAAAGTTGAAGCGACCGGCGGTAATGGCGAGATTTACGTTTCTGATTTCGACGGCCATAACGCGGTGGCAGTCACGCACGATAATACAATTGTCGCCGCGCCGGCGTGGGTGCCCGGCAAACTCGCGATTTATTACACGTCCTACAAAGTCGGCAATCCGGACATTTTTTATCACAGCTTGAGCACCGGCCAGCGGCGCGTCGTCGCGGGTTTTTCCGGCTTGAACACGAGCGCGGCGGTTTCGCCAGACGGCACAAAAGTCGCGATGATTTTAAGCAAGAGCGGCAGCCCGGACGTTTGGGTTTGCGACGCGGACGGCTCGAATTTGAAACAGTTGACGCACACGCCGGAGGATGAATCATCGCCATGCTGGTCGCCCGATGGACAGTGGATTTGTTTCGCGACGAAAATTCACGAACGCCGCGTGCTGGCAAAAATTTCGGCGGACGGCGGAGAAGTTCAACGCATCGCAACTCCCGGGGCACCGAATCCGACCGAGCCCGACTGGTCGCCGGATGGAAAATGGATCGCGTTCACCTCGCAGGCGGGCGAGTTCGACATTTGCGTCATGCCTGCGGACGGCAGCTTGCCGCCCACCGTGCTGGTGCCGGGGCAAGACCCGTCGTGGTCGCCGAATTCGCGCACGCTGGTTTTCAACCACGCGGTGGGTTACCGGCAGGTGTTGTCTGTGCTTGACGTATTCACAAAACAGGTCAAGGATATTGAACGTGTTTCAGGAAGCGATTCTGAAGCAGCGTGGGCCAGATGATTTTGATTTTAAGTCCGACTTTTTAACCAAAAATTAACCGAATAAAAAATGAAAACGATGAAAACGATTTATCCGCTGGCCTTCGCGTTGGCGCTCACGCTCGCCGCCACAGGCTGCCATACCCATCAACCTCAAAATGTCACGCCGTTGCCGGGACCAAATAATGGCATGGTCAACAACGAGAATGGCTCTGGCACCTTGTCATCGGGCGAAAAAGTTCAAACTGGCGGGGGACCGCTACCGGAAAATTGGACGCCAGACATGATGGACCAAGACCGCGCCGCGCTGGCCAATTACACCGTGCATTTTGCTTATGACAGCGCTGCGGTGAGAAAGAGCGAGCAGGCAAATCTTCAGTCTGTCGCTTCTGCGTTGAGCGCGGATGCGAGCGCGAAATTGCTCATCGAAGGCCATTGCGACGAACGCGGCACGGAGGAATACAACCGCTCGCTCGGCGAACGCCGCGCGCTGGCGTTGCGCGAGGCGCTGGCGAAACTGGGCGTTGACCCGTCGCGCGTCCGCACCATCAGCTACGGCAAGGATCGTCCGGCTGATCCCGGCCATGATGAATCAGCCTGGGCAAAAAACCGCCGCGGCGAATTTGTCCTGCTGCATCCGAAAACCGGAGCTTGATTGTTTCGGGAAAAATCTGAAATTGTCGAATTGTTCAAGAGTTCGCGCGTCACGGCTCTTGTTTTAGCGCTTTACTAATTCTAAAACAGGCGTAGAGTTTTTAAGGCTGGACAAAATTTTATGAATGTCATGTTTGCATGGGCGATTGGCGCCACTGAAATCATTTTGGTTTTGGTGGTGGTTTTAATTTTGTTTGGCGCCAAGAAAATTCCCGAACTGGCCAAGGGCATGGGACAGGG
>DASYAA010000123.1:0-4626 GCA_036501565.1 Verrucomicrobiia bacterium | reverse complement strand
CAAATTTCTCAATCAATGGCTTGAACTTTACACCTTCAGAACTAAGACCATTATAAAAAATAAGACATAATTCATACACTGACAATTGTGCTCGAACCAAGCTTGCATATCGTCTGCGTGTTTTATATTCGACGCGCTCGTCATCAGCCTTGAGCACCTCGGCTTCGTTTACAAATTTAATTATATGATAGAGATTTCTGAAATAATGACCTAAATAGTGCTGATAATCTTTGTAAAAGATTTCATAACACTTAATGGCATATTGTTTTTCGTCGGGAACTATCCTTTGTTGCATTCCTGTTGCCGACTTTCTCCATTCGTTTCCAAAAGTATATTTCAATTTGTCTTCGAACCATCCCTTAAAACAATTCCTGCCCTCACGATTTCCAGATAAAGTTTGCATTGCGGCGACAATTTGACTTTGTTGATTTAATAGCTGAAAAAATGAGTTCTCGAAATTTTGCAGCTTGATGCTCTGTTGTTGCAGTTCAAATTGCTTTTCTTGATTTTTTAATTCGGTTTCTTGCCGCAAGAGTTGTTGCTTCTGAGCCAAAAATGCTACGAAGATGAGCAGCGTTCCCGCCAGAGACCAGAGCGATGCAACTGTCCCTTGAAGATAACTTCCGTAGTTTCCCCAATCGTTTAATGAAGGTTTATCTTCTTGATGCACCCAATGCCATGCCACAAAGCCGGCAATGACAAACGCGAATGCCGCAATCGTGGAAATCAGGATTCCCCATTTAAGGATGAATTCTGTTTTTCTCGGCTTTGGATTTTGTTCGGTTTCCATATTAAAGAAATTTCAGCAAATATTCGTCTATAACAATTATAATTTGAAATTAAAATTTGAATTTTCGTTAAAACCTCTCATCCAATCCTCAACCACACCGTTTTCAAATACGCCGGTTCGGCGCGGCTGACGGGAAAATCCGGTGGCTGCGGGACGTAATGCCGTTGCAGGATTTTCCGCTTCGCGGCGCGGACCGCCGCGTCCACGTCCGCGAGAAAATTTTCCGGTGGCCAGTCTGCCGCGTTCGTCGAGGCGAACAAAATTCCACCCGGCTTCACCAGCGGCAGCGCGGCGGTGACGAGCCGACCGTAATCTTTTTCCGCGCGGAACGTGCCGTGCTCCTTCGATTGCGAAAACGTCGGCGGGTCGAGCGCGACGGCGTCGAACACGCGGCCTTTCTTCGCCAGCCACCGCAGCCAGTCGAAGGTGTCGCCGTAAATGAAATCGTGCGCCGTCGGGTCGAGGCCGTTCCGCGCAAAGTTGCGCTTGCCCCATTCGAGATATTTCTTCGAGAGATCAAGGCTCGTCGTCCGCGCGCCTGCTTTAGCGGCGCACACGGAAAAGCCGCAGGTGTAGGAAAAACAATTTAAGATTTCCGATTTCCGATTTCCGATTTCCGATTTGAAAAACGGGAAGTCTGCCGCGACATGATTCGTCAATAATCGCTGGCGATTGTCGCGTTGATCCAAAAATAATCCGACGGAATAGCCTTCGTTAAAACTCATTTCGTAGCAGATGCCGTTTTCCAAAATCTCAAACCGCTCCGGCACAGCTTTGCCAAAAACAAGTTGTGGCGAAACTTCGCTCGTGGTCGAGCGACGAACCTGACGCGAAAGAATTTTGTGATACGCGCCGCGCGAGCTGAAAACTTTTGCGAGCCGTGATAATTCTTCGTTCTGCTTCTCACTCAACGGCGATTCAGATTGCGAGAGCAGAAAATCGCCGAGCTTTTCCACAAACCAGCCCGGCCAGCCGTCGCTCGCACCGTGAATCAAACGAAACGCGTTTGTGAGTTCTGGTTCGATAATGGCCGAACGCAAGGCAAGGCGCGGTTCGATGTCGAAATTGACCGGCGCAAAAAATTTCACTGGCTCATTCGTGGCGGGATGCGAGAACTCAATTTCACCCGCGTGCAAAAAAACGCGCGACGACACGGTGCCGCCATAAAGCGTATCGCCGAGAATCGGAAAGCCGCTTTCAGCGGCGTGAACGCGGATCTGATGAGTGCGGCCTGTAAACGGTTCGGCGCTCACCATTTTCAAGCCCGCGCTTTTGACGGCGAATTTGGAATCAGAAATCGGCGTAAATTTTGTTTCTGCGATTTCTCCGTCGGCGCGGCTCGCATATTTTTCAGCGACGCGCATGAGCGAAGTTTTCACGGTGAATTCTTTCGGCGGAATGGCACGATCGGTGAGTAGAAGATATTTTTTTCGGACACGCCGGTCGGTAAATTGTTCCGTCAGCGATTTATTGGCGAGGGGCGTCTTGCCGAAGACAAGGACGCCGCTGGTTTCTTTGTCGAGCCGGTGTAGGATGGCGAGCGACGCCCAGCGCGGCTCGCGATGTTTCAGCCAGTCGTAAATGCCTTCACCCGTGTGGGGCGAAGGCGCGTGCGTGTTCCAGCCGGCGGGTTTTGAAACCACCAGCAGGTGCTCGTCCTCAAAAATTACACACGGAACCATGCGTCATGAAACATTTTTCAATGCGCAAATGAAAGTGTGGAATCGGCGGGGTTGAAGAAAATCAAGAAGCTGGTTTTTAACCTTTGTTTCTAGATTCCTCATGAAATTTTTTCAACGCCGCCAGCGCCGCCTCGCTCTCGGCGGCTTTTTTGCTTTTGCCGCGACCGCGCGCCAGTTCGACGCCTTCGTGCTGCACGATGCATTCAAATTCGCGGTCGTGATCCGGCCCGGTGGCGGAAATGGTTTGATATTCCGGTGCTCGCGGCGAACGCGACTGCAACAATTCCTGCAACTCGCCCTTCGGATTTTCGATGCCGGACGATTCTGCCAGCGTGCTGAAATCGGCGGCGAACTCACGCAAAATAAATTCGCGCGCCGCGTCAAAACCGCCGTCCAGAAAAATCGCGCCGAGCAGCGACTCAAATGTGTCTGCCAATGCCGAGGCGCGTTCGCGTCCGCCGCTCGTTTCTTCGCCACGGCTCAAGATCAGATGCGCGCCGAGGCCGAGCGCGCGGGCGTGTTCGGCCAGGGTGCTGCGATTGACGAGCTTGGCGCGCGCCTTCGTCAGCACGCCTTCGTCGAACGCGGGAAATTTTTCGTAGAGCTTTTGCGTGAGGACGAGTTGCAGCACGGCATCGCCGAGAAATTCCAGCCGCTGATTATGCTCGCTCGCCACGCCGCTTTCGTGCGCGACGGACGGATGCGTGAGCGCGAGGCGCAAAAGATTTTCGTCGCGGAAATTATAGCCGAGAGCTAAAGACATTTATGATTTATGATTTACGATTTATGATTTGCGGGCGGTCATGCGGGTCGCGTTGAAGATTTTTGTAAGTTCCTCGGCTTCAGTTCGCAATTCAATCAATCGTTTCGGCGGCAATAACCCAGCGCGTTCAATCATTTCGATCCAAAATGCCGTTTCGTCGGCTTCTTCCAAAACGATTGTGATTTTGTTGATAAAATCCGCCCGCGATTTTCCGCGAAGCGCGGAGCGGTAATTGGCCGCCACTGAACAGCCGCTGCGTGCAATCTGATTTGCAATTGTCCGACCAGCGGTTTTATTCGGCAGCGCATCTGCAAGTTTCAAAACGCGAACTGCAAATTGAGCCGTTCTTTCTTTCAGTTCGGCGGGATTCATGCAAAGAAATCATCAATCATAAATCGTAAATCATAAATAAATTTACGCGGAAGTTTCAATTGATTCAGCCGCAGGACTTGAAATCTCATTCGCAGCAACACTTGGATTCACTCCCTGTTCCAGCAGCATCGCCACGTCGCGCTGGACTTCTTCGAGTTGATCCAGGCGCAGGTTCGGGTCGGCGATGGTGAAGATGTCGCCGGTCTTCGGTTGCTCGTAGATGAACACGCGCTGGCCGTCGCGGACGATCTGCTCCTTCACCTTGAGGATGCGTTTGCGTTCGAGCATCACGGCGAGGATGTAACCGGCGGCGGCGTGGCGCGGATCATTCTGCCCGATCAATTTGCGCAACACCGTTTCCGCCGTGTCTTTCTGGATCGCGTCCACCTGCGGCGCCGGCGCTTCGTAAATCCCCTGCCAGTGCGAGATGAAACCCTTGCGTTCGCGCGCGCCGTCGCTGAACTGGTTCTGCCAGCACGCCTCGCAGATGTCGGAGCGTCGCAAATCTTCCGCGCGCTCGTCGAAGAGCAGCGTGTGGAGCGGCTGCCGGTCGGCGAACGGCTGGGTGCACGCCTCGCAGGCGTGGGCGCGGGACTGGATGTTCCATTCGTTCATGGGCGGGGAATTTAGCCACAGATTGAACACAGATGAAACACAGATTTTGAAGAAAAAATTTCCGGTTTTGCCACCGAGACACAGAGGCGCAGAGAATGGAAATGAATTTTAACCTCGGTGTCTCTGTGCCTCTGTGGCCAATTTTCAGTTTGCGAAATCGAAATCCGAGCAGCTCATGAAATAATGGCAGCGCGGACAACGCAGCTTGCACTTCTCGTTGATCAACTCATGCCCGCATTGCAGGCAAAACCGCCAATGCTCGCCGGAAATGTTTTCGGACGACGGCACGGGACAAAGCTCTTGATGTGTGTCGTCGGATTCAGAATGGCTACGAATTTTGAAATGCTTTTTCAAAATCAAAATTAAATTTGCAGAGGTGTTTATAAAACATTGCTTGGTCGGCT
>DASYAA010000122.1:0-2039 GCA_036501565.1 Verrucomicrobiia bacterium | reverse complement strand
AATTTGATTCGTTGGTGCTTCTGGTTCACGACGATCCTCCAATGCTGGAGAGCGTCACGAAGTTGCGCGCGGATGCCGAGGCCAACATTAGCTGGCAGCATCAGGTCATTGATCTCCGCGAAAAAAGTTTCGACAAGGCCGTGGCGATGGTTTCCACGGGAAAGCTTAAAATAATGATGGATGACATGCGCTCACAGATTGCGAAATTGGACGAGATTTATCGAAGCAGGCAATTATCCAACCGCCAGCAAGTTTTCAGCCGCGTGTTTCATGCCAGTCTGGTCACGCTCGTCGCGGGAGGTTTTGGGATCGGCGCGGGACTGCTGGCGTTGTGGCTGTCCTACGTTGCTGTAAAACATCAGGAACACGAACGCGTGTTGACGGAAGCCAAACTTCAAGCCGAACACAGCAACCAGGAAAAAACCATCTTCCTCGCCAACATGAGCCACGAGATTCGCACGCCGATGAATGCGATCCTCGGTTTCAGCGAATTGCTTCAAGGCGATTTGCGCGAGCCGAAGCACCGGCAGTACCTGCAATCCATTCGTGCCAGCGCCGATTCGCTGTTATTGCTCATCAATGACATTCTGGATATGTCAAAAATTGAAGCGGGCGCGATGGAATTGCATCCTGAACCGACCGACTTGCGCGAAATCTGCGATTTCGTCCAAACACTTTTTTCGGAACCGGCGGTCAAAAAAGGACTCAAGCTGGAATGTCATGTCGTCGAAAATATGCCTCACGCCTTGTTGCTGGATCGCATCCGGCTGCGGCAGGTTTTGATCAATTTGGTCGGCAACGCGGTCAAGTTCACTGACAAAGGCGGCGTGGAAGTGCGCGTCAATTGGGAAAAACAGCCGACCAGCAGCCGCGTCACGCTCGTTATTGAAGTGCAAGACACCGGCGTAGGCATTCCGCAATCCAAACTGGACGCAATTTTCAAACCATTTGTGCAGGCTGGCGCGCATCGTGAAAAAGAAAAACAAGGCACGGGATTGGGACTTTCCATTGTCAAGCGGCTCACTGAAATCATGGGCGGAACCGTGACCGTGGCGAGCGTGTCGGAGCAAGGTTCTGCTTTTCATTTACGATTTCCCAACGTGCCCATTTCCGCGCGACTGCCCGCTTCTGAAAAAAAATCTTTGACTGCGGAAGTAAATTTTAATGACTTGCGCCCGGCCACGTTGCTGGTCGTGGATGACAATGAAACCAACTGCCGATTGATTGACGGAATGTTTGCCGGTTCACACCATAATCTGGTTTTCGGTTCGAGCGGCGAAGAAGCCGTGATCAAAGCCCGCGAACTTAAGCCGGACATTCTTCTGCTCGACGTTCGCATGCCCGGAATGGACGGCGATGAAGCGTTGGCGGAAATCCGCAAAACTCCCGGTTTGGAATTTTTGCCGATCATCGCCGTGACAGCCTCAAATTTGTTGAATCAGGAAAATATCCTGAAAGAACGATTCAGCGGATATGTGCGCAAACCATTTTCCAAACGCGAATTGTTCGATGAACTGTCAGATTTTTTACCGCGACATTCCGAAACTGAATCGCCAAACGAAACAAACAATTCAAATGAGGCAAAAGTCGCGCCTGAAACTTTTGTTCCGGCGCCGAAGGAACTTATTTCTCAATTGCGCCAATTAATCGTTGAGCCATGGCCGGCCATCCGCGACAGTGTGGCCGTCAATGAGAGCAAGGATTTCGCGCAAAGTCTGGAAGGCTTGGGAAAACGCTGGCAATGCGAACCGTTGATTCGCTACTCGCAAAAATTGCTCAATGACGCAGAAAATTATGCCGTGACAGACTTGGAAAAACATTTGGGAGAATTTGCCGCGCTGGTGGAAGAACTTGACCGGGACACACAAGCATGAACGCAACTGCACAAATGGCCGAGCCTGCGGAGCAAAATCAAGCTGCGCCAGTTTCTGAATTGCCCAACGAAATTGGGTCGGCACGCATTCTCGTCGTGGATGACCAGCCCGCGAACCTCCAAATCGTCGGCGCGGTCCTTGGCAATCTGGGCTGCGAAATTATTC
>DASYAA010000121.1:0-1914 GCA_036501565.1 Verrucomicrobiia bacterium | reverse complement strand
GCTCGCGCTGCGGAGAATTCCAACGGACAATCCGAAGAAGCGCGACGAATGTTTCCAGCGCGGCGTGAAATGGATGATGACATTTCAATGCAAGGACGGCGGCTGGGCGTCGTTCGACAAGGATTGCACAAAAAACATTTTGGAAAAAGTTCCGTTCGCCGACCACAACGCCATGCTTGATCCCGAATGCGCCGACATCACAGCGCGCATTCTGGAATTGCTCGGCTACGAAGGCTGGAGCAACGGGCATCATCAGATTCAGGAGGCACTTGAATTTATTCGCGCGCATCAAGAAGAAGACGGCTCGTGGTATGGCCGCTGGGGCGTGAATTATATTTACGGGACGTGGCAAGTTTTGCGCGGAATGCGCGCGATGAATTTTGACATGAGTGAAGATTGGCTGCAACGAGGCCGCGCGTGGCTTGAATCCGTCCAGCACGAAGACGGCGGCTGGGGCGAACGCTGCAACACTTACGACGACCCGGTTTTCAAAGGCCAAGGGCCAAGCACTGCGTCGCAAACCGCGTGGGCGGTGATGGGTTTGTGCGCGTTTGACGACCCAGAAAATCCCGCGCTCAAACGCGGCATCGAATTTCTGACACGCACGCAAAATCCCGACGGCTCGTGGACGGAGCACGAGACGACCGGCACGGGTTTTCCGAAAGTTTTCTATCTGAAATACGACATTTACCGCAACGCGTGGCCGCTGCTCGCGCTGGCGACTTACAAAAAAATCTACGGACGCGCGGCGGCAAAAAACGGCGCACACCCTTGAAATCAAATGGGCTGGCCGTATAAAAAAATCGTCCGCCCGCTGCTCTTCACGCAAGACGCGGAACGCGCGCACGATTTCACGCTGAAAATTCTTGCCCGTGCCAGCCGCAGCAAATTCGCCTGCGACTTGATTGGAAAGTTTTTCTCCGCGCCGGAATTGCCCGTTGAACTTTTTGGTTTGAAGTTTCCAAACCCAGTCGGTCTCGCCGCCGGAATGGACAAATTCGCCGCCGCAGTTCCGGTCTGGGAAAAACTCGGCTTCGGATTCTGCGAACTCGGCGGCGTGACTTGGCACGCGCAGGACGGAAATCTGCAACCTCGAATGTTTCGTGCAGTCGTTGACGAAGCAATCGTCAATCGCATGGGTTTCAACAATCCCGGGGCAGAAGTTTTCGCGCAAAAATTGGCCGAATGGAAAAAATCTGAACACTGGCCGGATCATCCCGTCGGAATCAATCTGGGAAAATCCAAAATCACGCCACTGGAAAAAGCCGCCGAGGATTATGCAAATTCATTTCGCGTCTTGCGTGACCTCGCGGATTTTTTTGTCGTCAACGTCAGTTCGCCGAACACGCCAAACTTGCGCCAGCTTCAGGATAAATCCGCGCTGGACGAAATTCTCGCCGCGATTCAGGAGCAGAACCAAAATCGAAAACCCATTTTGGTCAAGATTGCGCCAGACCTTTCATTTGAAGCAATTGATGAAATTTTTGAACTGGTTTCGTCACGTTCAATTGCAGGAATCGTCGCGACGAATACGACGGTTTCGCGCCCGCAAACAAAAGATTCAGTCGCGCAAAAAATTTATTCCGAAACCGGCGGCTTGAGCGGCAGGCCGCTTCGCGCGCGCAGCACGGAAATCATCCGGCATATTTTCAAGCAGTCGAACGGCAAATTACCGATCCTCGGCGTTGGCGGAATTTTCAGCGCGGACGACGCCTGGGAAAAAATCACGGCAGGCGCGTCGCTTGTCCAGATTTACACCGGCCTTGTTTTTGAAGGGCCGGGCATTGCAAAGAAAATTACGGGCGGTTTGGTTCAACGAATGAAAACAGAAGGCATAAAGAATTTACAATCGGTCATTGGATCAGTTTTGCAAAAATGATTTTTATGTGGACACTTTTTTCCGGCTTTGATAAT
>DASYAA010000120.1:0-5072 GCA_036501565.1 Verrucomicrobiia bacterium | reverse complement strand
TAAAACATTGCTTGGTCGGCTGGGCCAAATAATGACCGAACTAAACGGGCGATGCGAATGTCAGCATCTGGAATTTCGTATACCCTTTCATAGACTTCTTCGGGTGTTGCGGCTGTCATCCAAATGTTGAACGCACGAATTAAATTTGTCTGTTTTCCTCCAGCTTTTGTCAAAGCATGTGTTGTCTCCAGAACCATAATCCCCGTAATTTCTGGCCGAAAATGAAGAACGACATCAGGATCTTTGTCCGCGTGCTTCAAATAATTTTGAGGCGTAGAAACCCATTTGCGCCATTTAGCGGCGAATTCTGGCATTATGCCGTAACAATCTTTGAACATTGGATCACCTTTAGAGTGGCGATTCAAATCTTCTAAAATTCCATAAGCCGCGCAGGCTAGGGTGTGAATTGATAAAAGATCGCCGTCGGTCAGTAAGAGAAAGATTGCAGTATCCAATTGGGCTTGGGCTGCATCCATTTTACTAATCGGAAACCAAATATCGTCTGACATAGACTTTAGTGCGTCATTTTTTCTCCAGTTGGCATCAATCTTCCCGCAGCAAACTTTCCGGCAGCGCGGTCAGTTCGGATTTTGTGCCGTGCGGTTGCCAGACAATTTTGCCGTCATCGAGAATTTTCACAATGACGCCGTTGAGCGAACCGCGCAGAGTTTTCACGCGGTCGCCGGTTTTGAATTCGGCGGATTCGCAAAGGCTTTCAACCATTCCCGTCATGCTTTCAAGGTCAAGCACGCCGGTGACGAAGTGGGCGACGGCAGATGAAACTTCCTTTCGCCGGTGAAACGGCAATTCGTGAAACAGCGCGGTTGCCAGGGCGCGGCCGATTTCCGCAAAAGTGTTTCCGTTGAAGAAAAGAAATGGCGCGCGACGATGGCAGGACTGAAGAAATTGAAAAGTTTCCAGCAGGCTTAACTCGGCTACGCGGTGCTTTTCCCATTCTTCCGCAACCGCCGCGTGAGTTTCTGAATTAACGCCTCGCTGCGCACGGCTTCGTTCGCAGAGTCCGCCGTTGATCTGGGCGACAGATGACCAATCCCAGTTTTGGAGAAACTTGGCTCGGCTTTGTAACGGTGCTGGTTCGCGGCGGCTTCTTCCAGAATGTCCGCCGCCGTCAGTTCCGCCAGCAAATCGGTTCGCAACTTCATTGCTCATAATTTAACTCCGTTGTGGAAATTGGCAACTCGACAATTTAACGGCAACTGCAAAATAAAATTACTGCGTCCGGCCAAATTTTTTCTCCAGTTCGCGGTAATTCATTTCAATCAGCGTCGGGCGGCCGTGCGGACAGGTGTAGGGCATCGCGCAGCGGCGCAAATCCTCGACGAGATTTTCCAGTTCCGCGCCGCCGAGCGGGTCGTTGGCCTTCACCGCGTGGCGGCAGACGGTCTTGGCGATCGTGTGCTCGCCCAGCCGCGCGAGATTCACCGCACGGCCCGCCGCCTTCAATTCGTCCACGAGATCCAGCACGAAGCGCCGCGCGTCGCCGACCTTCACGAACGGCGGCAGCGCATCGAGCAAAAAGGTGCGCTCGCCAAATTCGCCCAGCCCGACGCCGAGCCGCGTGAGCGCGGTCAATTGTTCGCGCAGAAAATTCGCGTCGCGCGGCGGCAACTCAATCGTCTCCGGCAATAATAATTTTTGCGACGGCGCGATGCCGCCTGATTCGATGCGGTTCAGCATCTGCTCGAACAAAATCCGTTCGTGCGCCGCGTGTTGGTCGAGCAGCACGAGTCCGCGATCTGATTCGAGCAGCACATAAAGTCTGCCAACGACGCCGACGAGACGGAGTGGCACGTTGAGCAACGGAGTCGGCGATTGCGGATTGCGGATTGCGGATTGCGGACTGGACTCAATTGCCGGTTGAATTTTTGTCGTGTTCGCCGCCAGTTCTGTCTTCACTGGTGGCGGCGACGAAAAGCCCATTTTCAAAGGCGCTTGCGCGGCTGGAGAAATTTGTGCCGGAACAGTCGGCGACGGTTTTAATTTTTCTGGAAAGTTTGGCAATGCTGGCGCGGTAAATTCAGATTCAGGTTTTATTTCCTCTCTGCGTCTCTGCGTCTCTGCGTTGAAATTTGCTTCTGGCTTTTCCGGCTCGGCGTGAAACGCAAGCAAAGTTTCCTTGACCGCCTGCGCGACAAATTTTCGGATTTCAAACTCCCGATGAAATTTCACCTCGCGCTTGGCCGGATGGATGTTCACGTCCACGGCGGCGGGATCAATTTCGAGGAACAGGCAGCAGACCGGATAGCGGCCTTTCATCAGCGAGTTGTGATAGCCTTCGATGAGCGCGTAATTGACGCCGCGATTTTCCACGGGGCGACGATTGACAAAAACAAACTGGCCGTCGCGCGTCGCGCGCGAGACGCCGGGTGAACCGATCAAACCCCAGACGCGGATTTCCGATTTCCGATTCCCGATTCCCGATTTTTCAGGCAGGGCGGCCTCAAAAGAAATTTCTGTTTCCTCGTGTCGGAAATTTTCTTCAAGCGACCCAATAAAATTCACGGACAAAAGTTTTTCGTCGCCGAGCAGCGCGCGAAAACGTTCGCGCAAAGCCTCAATTCGACTGGAAGTGGCCGTGCCGGATTTTACTGCGGGCAGTTGCCAGACGTTGCGCCCGTCTTTGGCAAACGCGAACGCGACTTCGGGAAACGCGAGCGCGGCGAGCGTGAGATAATGCTGGATGTGGGCGGCCTCGGTTTCTTCCGTCCGCAAAAATTTCCGGCGGGCGGGCAAATTAAAGAACAATTGACGGACTTCGATGCTCGTGCCGGTCGCACTGCCGGCGGCTTTGACTTCGGAAATTTTTCCGCCGGCTATGATGATTTGCGTGCCTTCCGGCGAATCACTTTCGCGTTCGCGCGTCGTCAAAGTGAAACGGCTGACGCTGGCGATGCTGGGCAGCGCTTCGCCGCGAAATCCCATTGTGGCAATCGCCTGCAAATCCTCGGCGCGGACAATTTTGCTCGTCGCGTGGCGTTCGAGGCAGAGCAGCGCGTCGTCGCGGCTCATGCCAAAACCGTCGTCGGTCACGCGAATCAGGCTGCGCCCGCCCGCGCCGATTTCGACGGAGATTTTTTTGGCGGCGGCGTCGAGGGAATTTTCGACGAGTTCCTTCACGACGCTGGCGGGGCGTTCGACCACTTCGCCGGCGGCGATCTGGTTGGCGACCTGTTCGGAAAGGAGCTTGATCCGGTTCACGTTGAAACGATTTTACGATTCAACGGTCATTTCGCCAGCGGCAATGCGAAACAAAAAATCGCGCCACGATTCGGCTCGTTGCGAACCCAGATGCGTCCGCCATGGTCCTCGATAATTTTTTTGCAGATGGAAAGTCCAAGTCCTGTGCCGTGAGCTTTGCCGTGCGTGGCAAATGGCTCGAAAAGTTTGTCGGCGATTTCGGGCGCGATGCCCGGGCCGGCATCCTCGATTTCCGTGACGATTTCTTTTTCGTTAGCATGAAAGCCCAGAAAAATTTTCCCGCCGTTAAGCATCATGTCGGTGGCATTGTGAACGAGGTTGTAAAAAACGCGGCTCAATCGGCGCGGGTCGAGTTGGATTGAGACTCCAGGCAGATCGCATTGAAATTCAACGCACACATTCTTGAGTTCAGCCTCGGCATTCAGGTCGGGCAGCAATTCGAGGACGAATGCACGGTAATCGGCGGGCTTGATTTCTGATTCTATTTTTTTGCCTTCGGTGAAAATAAGAATGTCGCCGACCATGTCGCCGATGCGTTCGACCTGTTTTTTGATGCGCGATTGCGTTTTGGCGCGAATCTCCGGACTGATGCCTTGCATGTCGAAAATTTCCGCCGAGAGGCCGATGATGCTCAACGGATTTTTCAGGTCATGGACGATGCCCTGCGCAAAACGACCGACGGCGGCGAGACTTTCCGCCTGAACCACTTCATGAAGATGACGTTGGTTGAATTCGCGGAGGCGATGGCTGATTTCCTGTAAAAATTTGAACGCGAGGCCGGGTGAATGTTGCAACAACGTCCGCATCTTTTCACGCGGGATAAAGTAAAGCTGCGTGTCCGTGAGAGCGACCGCCGTGGCCGAGCGCGGGCGGTCTTCGATAACGGCCATCTCGCCAAAAATTTCGCCGGGGTCGAGTTGCGAAAAAATATGACGCGCTTCTTCGCCGACCATGTGCGCGATTTGCACGGAACCATCCTTGATAATATAAAGGCCGTCGCCCCGGTCGCCTTCGCGAAAAATTTGCGAACCGCCCGGAAACCGTTTTTGCCGAGAAATTTCGCGCAAATCCAGCAGTTCCTTGTGATTAAGGCCGCAAAATAGTTCGACCATTTCCAGTTCGACCATGCCGACACTTTAAGGCAAAGCCCGGCGACGTAAAGTCAAGAGATTCAAACATTGAACGATAACTTGTTGACAAAAAGTTGCGAAAACGTCACATTGGTTTTATTCGGGTAGCAGCACGTTTCTTCAGCGGGGTTCCCCACCCCCACCTCCTTGGCGTCTGCTGCCCGGATTTTCAAAGTCACCTGAATCAAAAGAATCAAAACCAAAACTTGACGCTCTGAAAATCTTCTTTTAGTTTTCGTGCCCCCCAATGTGGGGGTGTAGCTCAATTGGTTAGAGCGCTGCCCTGTCACGGCAGAGGTTACGGGTTCGAGCCCCGCCACTCCCGCCATTTCATGTCTGAAGCAACAAAGCTGCGGAAATTTTCCTTATGGCACTTCAGATTCAATTCCAACACCATCTGCTCCATGACACACAGACGCTGGCTGCGCATCATTCCTGTGGCGCTGATCATGTACACCATCTCGTATGTGGATCGGACCAATGTTTCGCTGGCGCTCGACCCGAAAATTTCCAACATGATGCGTGACCTTTCGATGGACGACCGCATGAAAGGCCAGGCGGCGGGAATATTTTTTCTCGGCTATGTTTTGTTGCAAATTTCCGGAGGTCATCTGGCCGGTCGTTGGAGCGCAAAAAAACTGATCAGCCTTTGTTTGATTTTTTGGGGCGCGTGCGCCGTTGGCTGCGGTCTGGCAAAAACTTTCTATCAATTTGAAACAATGC
>DASYAA010000119.1:0-10336 GCA_036501565.1 Verrucomicrobiia bacterium | reverse complement strand
TGCAAATCCCAGGTGCTGGCGGGATAATTGGTGAAGCTGATGGAAAATTGGTTCGTTCCCAAAGGCGTGATGGTCAGAACCGGGGCGGTCTGTGACCGGGCGGTTAGCGCGACGGCAATAACGATTAAAAAGCTGCCGCAAATTCCAAGAATTGTTTTCCGATGGCTGTTGATGATTTTCATGGGATTTTCATTGTTGTTGATTTTTGAGGCGGGCGCATGACGCGCCGGTGACAATAGGGTGAATATCGCGGAAGTTTTGGAAGAAATTATTCATTGGCCCAAAAAGGTGGTCTTCGTCACCACCCTTCCAGAAAACGCCAAAGCTGACAAGGGAAATCACCGTTCGGAATTCCGAACCTTTTAGATTCGTCAGTTCTTTACCGTTTCGTTTCTGAAACCGGAACATGAAGAATCCGCGAAATCTGGTTGGGCCGCAAATCCGCCGGTTGCGTGACCAGCAAAAGCTGACACAGCCAATGCTGGCGGCTCGCTGCCGCCGGTGGGGTTGGGATTTAAGCCGACAGACGCTGGCCAAAATTGAAACGCAACTCCGCTGGGTTTCCGATTTTGAACTGCTTTGCCTCGCCAGAGCGTTGCGCGTTGAACCGCATGAGCTTTGGCCTGCCAAAGACAAAATTCCGCGAATGCTCGAAGATTTTTTCGACCGGCTCTCGGCGGGCGTCGAGTAAAAATTGTTTGTTTCCCGTTTCATGCCATTCCTTCAGTTGCGCTGAAATTGCGTTTGCATTGGTCGTGAGACACGCTGATTGCACGCCTCCCTGCCATTGCTGGCAAGCAAAATCCGAAACTTTTTACGATATATGTATCGTTCATTTTTTGGATCAGAAAGCGATGTAATATGTCGTGGCCATATCCAAGAAAGAATGGAAGCGAATCAAGGTCTTTGGTGCCAATGTGCGCCGCGAGCGGGTGCGTAAGAAATTGACACAAGATGAACTGGCGGAACGGGCGGAAATTGCGACGCGCAACTTGCAAAAAATTGAAGGCGGAGAAATTAACATCCTCGTCACAACCGCCTTCAGAATCCAATTGGGACTTCGTTGCTCTTGGAAACGACTCATGCCTTTTGAGTAACACAATCGCGCCCTTGTTGTCATTTTCCATGCCAACGCCGGAGCGACGTTTGATATGCGAAATGGGAACAGAACGAGGCGACAGCTTGCCTTTCCAATTTGGCCGAAAAAATCTGGCCGCTTTGCGTTGGCAATAATTTTCATGTGTTCGCCGGTTGAGGTCGCAGCCATCTTGCCGAAATACGTTCATTTGAGCAAGTCCTGTTTGTGACCTGAATCGAACAATTATTTTCTGCGGCGCTGTTACCGTTCGCAGCATCAAAAAGAATTCACTGCCGCTGAATCTGATCGGGACGCGAGTCCAGGAATTGCGTGACCGCAAAGGTTGGACGCAGGAAGATTTGTCTGCCAAATTGCAGGTCTTCGGCTGGGATGTCAGCCGGGAGTCGCTCGCAAAACTGGAAACGCGGCAACGTCGCGTCCCTGACGGTGAACTTTTCATTCTGGCTAAAGTTTTGGGGACAACAACGGATATGCTTTTTCCTGCCAGCGTGAACATTAAAAAATTGGGGCCTGCCTTTCGGATGCGGTTGTCGCGCAACCGGGTCAAAGTCAAATAATCGTATCGGCGACTACGCATGGGTAGTGGTGGATTTGATGTGTGCGAAAATTCTCGAAACAAATTCGGACACGCCGAACGGCTTGGCGATGTAGTCCACAGCACCAGCCTCCAAGCCGCGCTGAATGTCTTCAGCGAGGGGTCGCCCGGACATAAAAACGATTGGGGTATGTCGTGAAAAATGTCGCTGTTTGAGTTCTTTACAGATTTCAAGCCCGCTTACGTCGGGTAGGTCAATGTCCAGTGCGATGAGACTGAACTTGTTTTCTTGGGCCAATTGCATCCCCTCTTTTCCCGTGTGAGCAACCGACACATCGCAACCGGCTCGTGTCAGCAAGAATACCAGAATTTTCGCCAGCGGTGCGTCATCTTCAACAATGAGAATTTTGAATTTATTTTTCATAGCCGTTCTCAAATAGCGTTTTGAGCGGCTTTCCCTGCTTCATTGCTTTGCCTTGCAAACGCATCCGCTGCCTTGTCCGATAGTCTTGCTGAACAAGGCGGACATTGGCAAATGAACCCAAAACATACATGGCGGCAAAATCTTAATCTAGCGGTTATCCGGTGTCAACAATTGAGGCGGTGTTGCTCACTGATAATTGTGAACAACCGCGAAATCCTGCGGGTGCTTGGACGGAATATCCGTCAAGCCCGACTCAAAGCCAGCCTGACTCAAGAATGTCTTGCAGAACTGGCAGGTGTTCATGTCCAGACCATTGGGGCGATTGAACACGGCAATTTCCCATTTGCCGTGACGACTTTCGCGCGTCTTTCCCAATTTCTGGAATCCAGTCCCAACCGGCTGCTGGAGGGTCTTAAACCTCCTGATCACGAGAGGACGGCACGCATTAAGAAGGCGCTCGCTCGCAGACGCGCGCCGCGTAAGCGCGACAGCAAATGAAAATATCCACCTTGAATTTGGGGCATGAAGGCGATTCAATCCAAGTCAATTATATATGCACAAATTGGGAATTGGTTTAATTCTGATTCTGCTATTCCAAATCGGAATCCGGGCGGATGACCGCACGATGCACATGGGCATCTATGAATTTTTTGGTAATCCCCCGGCGGCTACCATCGTGTCAGTCACGACAGGATCGGTATCGAATCAGACTCCTAGTTCGATTTCATTTTATGTTGAGTATTCCGATGATTTACAGAATTGGAAGCCACTGCCCTCATTTGCTCTTGGCAACACCGATACCGATGCGGTTATTGCAACCAATTTGACCAACGGCCAAATGGCATTGTTTTTTGACGAAAATGCGTCCTCGCACCGCTTTTACCGGGCAGTTGAGACTCAATGAGGTGCAAATCGCGTCAAAATGAATTGACCCGCGACGATACGAGATAAAATTTTTATTGCTTATTTTCAGACTAACTACAACAGCCGCCTCCACCACGGAAACCATTTAGGAACTTTCCCATCGGCATCAAGCGGCGGCAAAAGCGTCTTGCGAAACCCCTTTTCGCAATGCACAAGGACGCATTGATGTTTTCTCAAGTGGCGAAGCTCGTAGGGCTTGATTTTGTGTTCGTCAACAGGAGTGTAGGAGCGCGTAATCATTCCGCCCGAAAAGCCGGAAGTTTTTTGGCGGATTTTTCGCTGCCCAAGAAAATCCGCGCTTTCAACTGCACCTGCCTCGTCCGCACCTTTGAAAATCATCCGATTACGAAGATTCAATGTCAATACCTGCGCTTTTTCCTCACCCAACGGCGGAATGAAAGACGTGGACGATTGCGCGGCGGCAACCAGTGTAGCTTTTGCCTCGCGCATTACATCAATGCAATTGTAATCGCTCATGCCGTCTTCGCTGGCCGTGACGAAGCGTTGCGCTTCATCCGCCCACAGGATGATTAAATTGTCCCCGGCACGTTCTTCATTAGGCCGGTCGAACCGGCGCAAGGCGTGGGCATAAAAGAGCATTTTGAGAAAGGTGTTAATGTAACGCCGCTCCATCTGGTATTTCTGCGGCATCGCCACGCAGATGATTTTGCCGCGATCAATGTCTTTGAAGTCGAAACTGTTTTCGCTGGCGCAGAAAACCTGTGCGATGTCGGGCGTCAGAAAGAATTGCAGATAATTGGCGATGGTTTCCTTCACCCCGCCCATTTGCTCGGCGGGCTGTCCTCGATAGCGGTGTTCAAAATGCTCCGTAAGATACAAGTCGCGGGCGGTGGGAAAGTCCGTTTTTAGTTCCTTCAAAACCATGTTCATCGAATTATCTTCCAATAAAAAATTGCGGACGTTTTGCAACGTCACTTCCATTTCCATGCGAGACAATAATTCCAAAGCCAGGCCGATATGCGTCTGTGCCTGATTTTTGAAAAAAGATTGCTCGGCGCGCTGCCCCAAACTCGTCACGGTGTCCACGACGAATTTCGCGTAAGTGGATGGCGGAATAGAGAAATCAGAAAGCAAATTGTAAGTGTGCCTGGGTTTCCAACCATGCGGCGCGTTGTCCGGCTTGACCTGCAATAAAATCAAATCATTCTGGCGATGAAATTTCGCCGCCATTTCCACCAGCGTTTCCCAATACACGCCTTTGTCGTCAATGCACAGGCCGCCCCAAGCCGGGTCATTCTGGAAAACCTGAAACAATAATTGATTGATGCCGGAGCGGGTTTTGCCGGAGCCGGTGTCTCCGGTGATTAGCCAGCCGCGACAAAAATCCTCGCGCGTCCACGCGAAGCCTTTCAACCGGACAATATATTTGCTCTTTGCCGGTTCGATTTTGGCGGTGATCGCATACGCGGCAATGACGGCAAAAATCGCCGCCACAATCCACGAGGCCGGCACGGAGAGCATGAGCAACGCACCCATCGCCAGCGACAATGATAATCCGGTCGTGATATAATTTGCCAAACGCATATTCAGAGCAAAAATTTTCCAATCAAGATTCCGGCCAGGAGCGATGCAACGGCCACGCATAAAAACGCAACGGCGCGCCCGGCGGATAGCTGCTGGCTGACATGGGGAACATTGCGAACCTCCTGCGTCAACTCGCGCGCCTCTTTTGAAAATTCCTTCGTCAATTGCGTCAGCGTTTGCAGTGAAACGCGGATGGTGACAAGCTGAATGGAATCCGTGTCGGGCGGAATTTCGATTTTGACGTTTTGGAAAAAGATTTTCAGCAATTCCAACATTTGCAAAACCGAATCATCGTCACGAATGCCGTGCTTGCGCCGCCATTCGGCAACCGCCGCCTCAAAGCTGTTTTGTTCTTCGTTCACAAAAGCGAGTCGTTGGGTTTCGTTTCTTTTTTGGCTTTTGAAACTTTGGGCGGTGGCGGCAGCAACATTCCGCGCACCGATTCCAAGCCGTCATAAAACTGGTGCTGCCAGTTTTGCAGCCGTTGTTTGTTAAAAAAATCGAAAGCCGGGTTTTTGATGGCGGCGGAAATCGTCAGGTCATGCCGGTTCAAATCCGCCACGAGCCAATCGTAAAGTTTGGGCATGACGATTTCTTTGGCCGCGAGTTCATTTAGCAGCCGTGTCCGCGTGGTGCTGCTTTCATAGTTGGCAAATCGTCCAGACAACGCCTCGTTTTTGACAATCAGGTATCGGGCGTTGCGATTGAGCCGCTCGGAAATGTTGCGAATCTGTTCCAAACTGTCGGTTTCGTGATTTACCGGCAGGATGAGATTCAGGGTTGCGCCCACGGATTTGAGCAAATCGAAGATTCGCACCTCCTCGAAATAATCCAGAAAAATGTCGGTCGAGGCCGCACGGCAATCCATGACTACCAAATCCGATTTGTCGAGCGTGGCGAAAACCGAATCAATTTCGGTCAGTTCTTCGATGTCGAGAAACGTGGCTTCAGGATGAAAACGCTTCAGCGTTGAATTTTCGTTGTCGGTGTCAACGGCGGTATGGGCGATGTTGTTGTCTTTGAGATACTGGACAAAATTGACGGCGAAGAAACTTTTGCCGACGCCGCCTTTGCCGTTGATGACCGCATTGAATTTTTTTTGCATGATTATTTTGAGTTAAAGGTTTTTTGAATCCGCGATGCGCGGTCCGCGTTTGCGCCGCGACCACGGGCCGGGGAAACGCGCCCGTTGTTCCTGCAAGGCCGTTTGGATGCTTTCGGGCGGTGGCGATACCGGCGAGATTTTGAGTGGTGAAATTTCCTTTGTGCCAGTTTTGCCGTATTGCCGGACGGATTTCTGGCCGATCACCTGACGGCAAAACCGATAAACCGTGTTTTTAGAAACAACGACGCTGACATCTTCCAGCAGCAACCGGATGTCGTCGTAGGATGCCTGTTTTGCCAGCAGCCCTTCAATTTGTGTTTTGAACGGGAACAGCAATGCGAGTTTGCGGGGCAGTTTGGTTTTGAAACCGCCGACAAGTTCGCCGAAGCGGGTCTGAACGGCTTCGGATGAAGGTTTATCGCTCATAAAATTTCAAACAAAAATCGTCCAGCTTTAGAACGTAAATCGAACGGGTTTGGGATGAAAATCGTCCAGCCTGCGAACAAGTTTCGACCGCAAAACCTCTAACGGCAGTTAGACGTAAGGCGTGCCATGAAAAAAAGCGAATTAGCGGACTTTGCCTAAACATGATGGGAAACTGTTTGTTTGGATTTTTGTGCCAATTCATCCTGCCAATTTCGCAATTTTGCAGCGACGGATTTGATGGAAGCGGTCTGTTCAAGTATCATTGTTTCAAGATGCTCGGCGTATTTGTCCGCCGATTTGGATTCTGGCAATTGTTCGATTGAATGAGCGGCGGCAACATCCATTTTTTCAGCGAGTTTTTCCAACACCTCAATGGCGGTGCTTATTTGCTCAACGGTTGGTGTCCGTGAAAATCGTTCTGCATGGTTTGCCTGTTCAGCTGTGACGGGATGCGCCCAAACTTCACTGAAACCAAGCCGGTTGGCTTCGTCTTCGGCAGCGGCTTTTGTCGGTGCTTCAATCACCATACGCAACGGGTCGCCCAAAAGTTTGGCGTATTCCCGGTCGCGGAAATAAATTCCCCACAGTTGATTCTCCGGCTCTGAAGGCGGCGCGTTCATGCCCTCCATCTAAACCGATTTCGGGCAGTCAGGTTGTTATGATTTCGTAACAACTTTCATGGACGGGATGGGGTAAAAAAGGGGGATGTTGTCCACCAAAACACAATGCAACTTGAGCAATGCGGAAAAATACTTCCGCGAGCATTTGCAGCTTGGCGATTATTACAGCCAGGACAACGCGGTATATGGCGAGTGGACTGGCATCGGCGCGGAACAACTTGGACTCACCGGCAGGGTGAATGAGGATCAATTCCTGAAACTCTGCCACAATAAGAATCCACAGACCGGCGAACTCCTGACGCAACGGATGAAAACGACGCGATGGGATGCTGACAAAATGGCAACGGTCGCCAATCGCCGGATTTTTTACGACTTCACCTTTTCCCCGCCCAAATCAGTTTCCATTCAGGCTTTGATTGCCGATGACAAACGGCTCTTGGACGCCCACAACCATGCGGTGCGAATGGCCGTCAATGAACTGCAACACTTTGCCGGAACACAGGTGCATCGAGGCATGGACAAGTCGGAACGGCTTACGGGCAATGTGGTCTGCGCCATGTTTCGGCATGACACCTCCCGCGCGCTTGACCCTCACTTGCACACGCATTGCGTCATGTTCAACGCCACGTTTGACGCAACCGAAAACCGCTGGAAAGCACTTTCCAATTACGAAATGCTGCAAGCACGGAAATACGCGGAGAATGTTTATTACCATGAATACGCCCGCGAGCTGCGGCAATCCGGCTATGAGATTGAGAACAAGCCGCGCGGCGATTTTGAAATCGTGGGCGTTTCGCCTGAATTGCAATCGCGTTTCTCGAAACGCCACAATGAAATTGATGCCAGCATCGAAAAGCTGCTGAAAGAAAAGCCCGAACTGGCGAACGGCAATTTGAAAGAATTGCGCTCGCAAATCGCGCAAGCGGAGCGCAGCCGGAAAATTGAGGGAATTGCGCTGCCAGAACTTCAAAAACTTTGGGCCGGCCAGATTACGGGCGATGAAAGGAAGTCATTGCGAAAGCTGGCTCGCCAGCCAAAGGCGCAAATCCAATCGCCTTCCATTACGGCGCAAGCCGCAATCCAATGGGCGGAAGCGCATTTATTCGACCGCCGCTCGGTCGTCCGTGAAAACGAAGTCTGGAGCGCGGCGCTGGAACGCGGGCGCGGACTGAATTGGTCGGTTCAAGACATCAAGACGGAAGCCGCTGAACGCGGTTATATCCGCAATGAACACGCACCATCAAAAATCACAACGCACGAAATTTTAAGCTGCGAATGGGAAATTGTCTGCTTCGCCCGTGATGGTCGAGGAAAGTTCGTGGAGTTCAATCCGCGCCACAATCTTTCCCCTGAACTCATGCCGGATCAACGCGCCGCCGCCGGATTGATTCTTGGATCGCGTGATTTTATCACGCTGTTCTGTGGTGGCGCGGGAACGGGCAAAAGCCACACGTTGCGGGAAATCGGGAACGGCTTGAACGCCGTCGGTCACATTTCTTATGTCATCGCGCCGCAACGCCAGCAGGTTCTGGATTTGAAAAAGAGCTTTGACGATGCCCAAACCGTTTCCGAATTTCTCACAAAGCGGCGGATGATTCCCGGCTCGGTCGTGATTGTGGATGAAGCCGGGCAAATCGGCGGAAAGCAGATGCACGAACTTTTGAGTTTGGTGAAAACAAACAATGGCCGTGTCATTTTATCCGGCGACACGCGCCAGCATGGAGCGGTTGAAGCCTCGGACGCGCTGCGCGCCATTGAGCGATATGGCGGGCTGGAAGCGGCGCGGCTCACAAAAATCCGGCGGCAAAATCCAAAGGCGGGCGAAACGAAGTCCGAACGGAAGCGCATCAAGCAATACCGTGCCGCCGTCCGCAAAGCGCAACGCGGCCAATACGCCGAATCCTTCGACCGCTTGGACCGGCTGGGCGCAATTGTCGAGTGCCGGACGATTGATGAGCAACGCGAGCGGCTGGTCGCCAATTATCTGACATTGGCTGAAAGAAAAAAGTCCACCGTGATTGTTTCACAGACGTGGGGCGAGATTCACGAAATCAATGAGCGAATCCGGGCCGGCCTGCGGACGGCGAGACTGATTGATAAGACCGATTCGATGGTGACGGCGCTGGCGCGGCTGGATTTGACGAATGCCCAAAAGCGCGACAAGCGATTTTATCCAGATGGCGCGGTGATTGTGTTCAACCGCGAAACAAAGGATTTTGCAAAGGGCGAAGTCGGTAAATTGTTGAAGGCAACGTCAACGCATTTGCTGGTGCAAACGGAAAACCAAGTTCAACGAATCCCCTTCAAACTGTTAGACCGGCTCACGGTCTGCCAGACGGTTGAAATGAAACTCGCCAAAGGCGATCAATTGCAACTGAAAGCTAATGCCCTCTCGCTGGACGGCAAAGAATTGACCAATGGCGAATTGGTGACGGTCAAGGCCGTCAAGCCAAATGGACAAATTGAGTTAAAGGACGGGCGAGTCTTGCCGGAAAATTATCGTGCGTTCGGGCGGGGCTATGCGATTACGTCCTACGGTTCGCAAGGTAAGACCGTCCAGCACGTCCTGTTTTCCGATTCGACGGTCAAGGCCGCGACAAATAATCAGCAATGGCTTGTCACGATTTCGCGTGGAACGCGGGCGGTCAAAATCTTCACACCGAACAAGGAGCAATTGCGCGAAAACGTCAGTCGCCTGGGCGACCGCGAACTAGCGATTGAATTTGCCAAGCAAAATTCACCGCAGTCGCGGCGCGTGCCGCCGCCGGTTCGTAAATATATCAACGGCCTGATTCAAAGCCGCCGCCCGCAAACGGTTCAAATACCCATTGAGAATATTGATTTATGGAAACCAAACCTGACTCAAAAAACAACACAACGGATGCGAGCGCAAAGAATCTGATGTGCTGGCGCACGGCCACAAGCCCGCAATGCTTGCGCGTGGAAACCACGTCGGAGATTCATCTATTCGTTTATGGTTATTTTCAGCACGCGAAATTCATCCGGCAAAATGGCAAGGAAGTCGTGCAAATCAAATTTCAAGACCAGATAATTTTTGCCAAAGGAAAGGGCTTGGAATCACTTTGTGATGCGCTGGAACGGCTCGCCGTTGAACGTATCAAAGTGTGCCCTGAAAAATACCGGGCGATTGCCAGAAACGAGGGTGTGATTGAAGACATTGAGATTCAGACGGTCAAACAGCCTGCTGTTTAGGAACGGGCTAGTTTATATGCCACTTCAAAAAAAATGAACTCGCATGTGTTTAGGAAAGGAACATCCTCACTGTCAGATTTCACTTTGAAAAAATAGCCGGGCAAAATTAGTGTCGCCAGCCACGGCACGGAACGCGGCATTTTTGGCAAACGCTTGGTCCAGGACACCTTTGGGCAAATGTCGGTCAAAGCATAATACTCCTTCTCAATTTGTTGCCAGTATTCTTGAGCGTATTCGGCAGACCATGTGCCAGTGCAGACGGAGATGCCAACATCCTCACTGAAAAAATAAAACGCGACTCCGGTTTCTGTTACATCCGTCTCGATACGGTAGGCGTTATAGGGAAATGGGAATACTCCGCCGCCTTTGTCCAGAAATGGACGAACCAATTCCTCAAGTTGTGGCAGTGAATTGGGCATTTTTCTTCGGTGAATTTTCCCTGAAT
>DASYAA010000118.1:0-11162 GCA_036501565.1 Verrucomicrobiia bacterium | reverse complement strand
TTCGTGAAGAATACGACCGCGTCCGCGCGACCCACAGCAGCCAGACGGCGAAGCTGTTGTCGCTCGAAGCCGCGCGCAAGAACGCGCCGAAGTTGAAGTTTGATGATTTGCCGAAACCGGAATTTTTGGGCGTGCAAGTTTTGTGGGGGAGCGCGCCCGCCTCGGGCGCACCGTTCGACGCCTCGTCGAACGAAACTGCGACGCGAGGCGCGTCGCAGAACGCGCGGGGCGCGCGTGCTCCGCAGAACATTTCGCTCGAAGAACTCGTGCCGTTCATTGACTGGTCGCCATTTTTTCATACTTGGGAATTGCGCGGCGTTTATCCGAAAATTCTTCAGCACGAAAAACACGGCGAAGAAGCGCGCAAACTTTTTGCCGACGCGCAGAAATTGCTGGACGAAATCGTCACCAAAAAATTGATCCAACCCAAAGCGGTCTATGGATTTTTCCCCGCGAACCGAATCGGCGACGACGTGGAACTTTACACCGACGAATCACGTTCAAAAGTATTGACGACGTTCCATTTTCTGCGCCAGCAAATCGAAAAAGGCGACGGCACGCCAAATTGGTGTCTCGCAGACTTTGTAGCGGCGGTCTGTGACCGCCGAACCGACGGCGCTCACAGAGCGCCGCTACAGGATTACATTGGCGCATTTGCTGTCACGAGCGGACACAATCTCAAGGAACTTGTCGAAAAATTCAAAGCCGATCATGACGATTACAACGCCATCATGGCCGAGGCGCTGGCGGACAGACTTGCCGAAGCGTTCGCGGAATTTTTGCACAAACGCGCCCGCGAAGAATGGGGTTTTGGCAAAGTTGAAAATTTGAAACCCGAAGATTTGATTGAGGAAAAATATCGCGGCATCCGGCCAGCGGCCGGTTATCCGGCATGTCCCGACCACACGGAAAAAGAAATTCTCTGGCAACTGCTCGACGTTGAAAAAAATGCGGGCATCAAGCTGACAGAAAGTTTTGCAATGTGGCCGGGCAGTTCGGTGAGCGGACTTTATTTTGCCCATCCTGATTCAAAATACTTCGCCGTCGGCAAACTTGGCCGCGACCAGATTCTTGATTATCATTTGCGGAAAGGCATGACGTTGCAGGAAATCGAGAAATGGCTTGGGCCGTGGTTGAATTATGATCCGGCCAAGAGCGTTTCCTCTGGCGCGTGCGCGTGCGGTTTTGCTCATTGAGAAAGTGCTGGACGGAAATTACGCCAGCACCTATAAAGCACCAACACTTGGAAAGGATTCCATGCCAATCCAACCTCCAGCAGTAAAAATGATTCCGGTGGAAGCCGACTTGTTCGAGTCAGTCGGCTATGTGCCGGGCGCGCGCCAGCTTTACATCAAATTCCGCAACGCGCCCACGCTTTGCTTCAACAACGTGCCTGGCTTTCGTTACGAAGGCTTGTTGAGTGCGCCGCGCAAGGATGCCTACTACAACACCTTCATCAAAAATTTCTTCCTGTCAAAAACCGTTGAACTGCCGCCGCAAATTTGATTCCAACGCGGACTTGTCTTTCGCTGCGCGCAGCTTAAATTAGGGACATGAAGAACGAAGTCGTGCCCGTTCAAATTCGCGGCATCCTGCCCGCCAACAGCGGCTGCGCGTTGTTTGTCGGCAACGACCAGAAAGTTTTTGTCATCAACGTCGAGCCGCAAATGGGCGCGGTCATCGGGATGTTTTTGCGCGACACGCTGAAGGAACGCCCGCTGACGCACGACCTCATCAACCGTGTTTTTCAGGGCTTCGGCATCAACGTCGAGCGCGTTGTCATCACTGATCTGAAAAATTCCACTTATTTCGCGCGGCTCATTTTGCAGCAGCAAAATGAATTGCACACGGCGCGGAAAATTGTGGAACTCGACGCGCGTCCCAGTGATTGCCTTGCCATTGCCGCCGCGCAAAAAAAACCGATTTTTGTGACTTCCACGCTTTTCGAGCAGGTCGAGGACATGAGCGAAGTGTTGAACCGGATCAACGAATCCGGCAGCGAAGCTGAATAAAATGTCCGCCGCAAAATCAGTTTTCCCGCTCGCGCTTGTCTGCGGCGACGATGAATTCGCCGTCAAGCAACGCGCCAAACAACTTTACCTGCAATGGTGCGATGAGCTCGGTGGCATGGATCACGAAATCATTGACGCTTCGGTTTCAAACAGCGGCGACGCGCTGAATGCCATTTCAAAACTCCGCGAAGCCCTGCAAACATTGCCGTTTTTTGGTTCTGGAAAAGTTGTCTGGCTGCGCGACTGCAATTTTCTCGGCGACGAACGCGCGGCTTCCGCGCAAGCCGTCACGGAAACTTTGGGCGAACTTGCCGACGAACTGAAAGATTTTAAGTGGCAAAATGTCCGGCTTTTGATCAGCGCGGGCAAGGTGGACAAGCGGAAAACATTTTTCAAAACTTTGGACAAAATCGGAACGGTTGAAAGTTTTGCCGGGCTTTCGGCGGACGACAAGGATTGGGTTGAGCGCGCGGAAATGGCCGCGAGAACGGCCGTTCGTTCGCGGCAAAAGGAATTTTCTGAAGAAGCCCTGGCTGAATTGATCAACCGCGTCGGGCCAAATTCGCGGCAGCTTGAAAGTGAAATTGAAAAATTATGTTTGTTTGCCGGCGACAGGAAAAAAATTGAAGCGGCGGACGTTTTTGCGATTTGCACAAAAAATAAAACGGCTCGCGCTTTTGCGCTGGGCGATGCTCTGGGCGACCGCGATTTGCCGCGTTTGTTAAAAAGATTGGACGAAGAATTGTGGGAAACAAAATTTGATTCGCAGAAATCGGAGATCGGCCTGCTTTACGGTTTGATTTCAAAAGTGCGCGCGATGTTGCTGCTCAAGGAAATGTTGCGCGAAGGCTGGCTCAAGTCGACGAATGATTACAATCATTTCAAATCGCAACTGGAGCGCGTGCCGAAGGACAAATTGCCGGAAGACAGGAAGTTCAATCCGCTGGCTTTGAATCCTTATGTGCTTTACAAAGTGCTGCCGCAGGTCGGAAAATACTCGCAGGGCGAATTAGTGCGCGCCATGGATTTGCTGTTGCGCTGTAATCAGCGGCTGGTGTCCAGCGGGTTGGATGAGGCGCTGGTGTTGCAGCAGACGCTCGTGCAAATTGTCGCGCCACAGGCTGTCGCCGTTTGAAAGGCGGAAATTTTTTTCTTAAAAATGTCAATGTCGTCGGCAAAATTGTCGGTATTAGTCGGCAGAAATTTCGCGTGCGTGAAAATCTCAGGCCGCGCCAACTTCACATTCAGTCCTGATTTCAAGACGTTGCTGCAGGAACTCATGCAAAAAGGCTACGCGCATTTCATCATTGATTTGTCGGAATGCGTGCTGATGGACAGCACATTTCTCGGCGTGCTGGCGCAGTTCGGCTTGAAAATGAATCCAGCCAACGCGCCGGACCAAACCGGGATTGAACTGCTGAATCCAAATGCGCGCGTCGCGGAATTGCTTGAAAATCTCGGCGCGTTGCAATTGTTTCAGGTCATCAATGGCACATTGCAATTGCCCGACGACGTAAAAAGCTGCGCGCTCGAACCCACCAATCCGACTCATGAGGAAATCACGCGCACAAGCCTGGAAGCGCATCAGACTCTCATGGCGGTGAATCCTGAAAATATCGCGCGTTTCAAGGACGTGACCCAGTTTTTGGCGGAGGATTTGAAGAATCTGAAAAAATGTCCGTGACGGCATGGCGGATGCTTTGTTAAATCCTTTATTATGAAAATAAAGCTGAAAATCTCGTTTTTTTTGACCACCGCTTTGATTGCTGTTTTGCCATTGTTAAGCCGTGCGCAAGACGACCTGACTTCGGATGGTTCGACCAATGATGTTTTGAAACTCAAAGATTTGATGACCACGAACGATGTCGTCACCAACACCGTCGGCATCGTGCTGGTGAAAGTTTCTCCCGGAATTTGGATCGGAAAATTTGAAGTGATCCAAAAAGCCTACGCAAAAGTGATGGACGGCAATCCCAGCGCCTTCGGCGGCGACAACAGGCCGGTTGATTCCGTAAGCTGGAATGACGTGATGAGTTTTTGCAAAAAACTGACGGTCATGGAGCAGGACACCGATCAATTGCCGGACGGTTTTGCCTACACGTTGCCGACTGAAGATCAATGGGTAAAATTGACTGATAGCGCGTCTTTGAATGACGCTGTGATGAGCCTGCCTCCAAATCATTATACTTCAACCGAACCCGTCGGCAGTTTGAAGCCCAATAGTTTCGGACTTTATGACACGCGCGGCAACGTCATGGAATGGTGCCTTGATTCGCACGATCCATCCTATCGGGTTTTGCGCGGCGGCGCATGGGACACGGCTGTCGAACCCAGTTCGAGAATTGAATTCAGAAATTATGCCAAGCCGGACGATAAGAAAAATGACTATGGCTTCCGCGTCATTCTTCAGGCTGGCGCTTCGAAATAATCAGAACTTCAAGCCGCCGCAGGCGCGGGCGTGCCTAGGCCAGGCAATTTCGGCGGCGCGGGTTTCGGCGGCGCTTCCGGCAATGGCGTGCCAGCGGGCGCGCCGATCATTGGTTCGATTTGAGTCGGCGGTTTGGGCGGCGGCGTGAACTTTCCGGTGCGGATGATTTCATCAACCTGTCCGCCTTCAAGCGTTTCATATTCGAGCAGCGCGTTGGCGATGATTTCAAGTTTGTCACGATTTGTGTTGATCAATTCCTTCGCCGTTTTGTTCGCTTCGTCAATAATGCGTTTGACTTCGTTGTCAATTTCCTGCGCCGTCTGCTCGCTGTAATCCTTCGCACGCGACATCATGTCGCGTCCGAGAAAAACATATTCCGGATTGTCGCCATAAAGCACATTGCCGAGCTTTTCGCTCATGCCCCAGTGCATGACCATCGCGCGCGCAAGTTGCGTCGCCTGCTGGATGTCCATCGCCGCGCCGCTGGAAATATCGTCGGTGATAAATTCCTCCGCGATGCGTCCGGCCATCGTCATGATGATCGTGTCAACGGCCTGCTTGCGCCGCATGTTCAACATGTCTTCCTTCGGCAGCGACATCGTGACGCCCAGCGCGCGACCGCGCGGAATAATCGTGACCTTGTGCAACGGATGCGTGTGCTTGAGCAAAACGCTCACGAGCGCATGTCCGGCTTCGTGCCAGGCCGTCGCGCGTTTTTCCTCGACGGACATCGCCATGCTGCGACGTTCGCGTCCCCAACGGACTTTATCGCGCGCTTCCTCCAATTCAGGCATACTGACGAATTTTTTGTTCAATCGCGCCGCGAGCAATGCAGCTTCGTTCAGTAAATTCGCCAGTTCCGCGCCGGAATAACCTGGCGTGCCGCGCGCAATCACCGACAAATCAACGCCCGGCTCCAATTTCACATTTTTGGAATGAACCTTGAGAATGCCTTCGCGTCCGCGCACGTCCGGCAAGTTCACAACAACCTGCCGGTCAAAACGACCCGGTCGCATCAACGCCGGATCAAGCACGTCGGCGCGGTTCGTCGCCGCGATGATGATAATTCCTTCTTGCGTGTCAAAACCGTCCATCTCGACGAGCAGCGCATTGAGAGTTTGTTCGCGTTCGTCGTTGCCGCCGCCAAGACCGTGACCGCGCGAACGTCCGACTGCATCAATTTCATCAATGAAAATCAGGCAGGGTGTTGCCTTGCGCGCCTGCTCGAACATATCGCGCACGCGGCTCGCGCCGACGCCGACGAACATTTCCACAAAATCCGAGCCGCTGATGCTGAAAAAACTCGCGTCCGCTTCGCCCGCGATGGCCTTGGCTAAAAGTGTTTTGCCCGTGCCGGGTGGTCCGACCATTAAAACGCCTTTCGGAATGCGTCCGCCAAGCCGTTGAAATTTTTTCGGATCTTTCAAAAATTCGACCAGTTCCGAAACTTCCTCGATGGCCTCGTCAATTCCCGCTACATCCTTGAACGTCGTTTTATTCCTGTCCTTCGCGAGCATTCGCGCCTTGCTTTTGCCGAAACTCAACGCGCCCTTGCCTGCGATCTTGATTTGCCGGATGAAGAAAAACCAAAATAAAACACCGAGCACCAAAAACGGCACGAGGGTCACGAGCATACTTGTCCACACAGGATTTGGCGCGCTGACTTCGATTTTGTCCGACGGCAGCAATTCATTTTGCATTTTCTCCGTGAGCAACGCGTTCGGAATTGTGAATGGCACTTCAACCGGCTTGCCATTTGGTTGCTTTACGACATTCCCGTCTTTGTCCGTCTGAAAATAGGTGCCGGCGATTTGCGTGAGCGGCAACGACTGCGGATTGTAACTGATCGTCGCGTGCGCGATTTGGTTGGACTCAAATTTTTGCAAAAATTCCGATTGCGACAACGTGTTGTTGTTTTGTGGTGCATAATGATTTTTTACCACCATCAACGCCACAACGCTGCCGATGATGGCAATCCATGCGAGCCACGTGAATGGCGGAATCTTAAAACCGCCGGGCGGTTTTTTCTGCCCGCGATCGTCTTTCTTGATGTCATTTTCGTCAAACATAATCTGTATCGGAATGCCAAACTAACACGCCATTGCCGCTTTCGCAATCAATCAATTCCGCTATAATCTACACCATGCGAATCGGTTCGCTCAAACTCGAATCCAACTTATTTTTATCGCCGCTGGCCGGTTACACCAACCTGCCCTTCCGCCTCGTCGTGCGCGAAGTCGGCGGCGTCGGCCTGTGCACGACCGATTTGGTCAACGCCCGCTCGCTTCTCGAAAAAAATCACAAGGCGCTGAAACTGATTGAAACGCGCCCCGAAGATTCGCCGCTCGCCGTCCAACTTTTCGGCAGCGTTCCCGAAGAAATGCGCGACGCGGCCATCGTTCTCGAAAATCTCGGCGTCCAATCCATTGACATCAACATGGGCTGTCCCGTGAAAAAAGTCTGCAAAGTTGGCGGCGGCTCCGCGATGATGACCGAACTCGACAAAACTTCCGCGCTCGTGAAAAAAATGGTGGACGCCGTGAAAATTCCCGTCACCGCAAAAATGCGGTTGGGTTGGGACGATGAAAATCTCACCGCGCCCGATTTGGCGCGCACTTTGGAAGACGTCGGCGTCGCCGCGATTTTTGTTCACGGCCGCACGCGCGAACAGGGTTTTGGCGGCACGGTGAATCTTTCTGGCATCCGCAAAGTCGTCGAAGCCGTTAAAACAATTCCCGTCATCGGCAACGGCGACATCATCACGCCGCAGGCCGCGAAAAAAATGTTGGACGAAACCGGCTGCGCCGGCGTGAGCATCGGGCGCGGTGCGTTTTATGACCCGTGGATTTTCAAACGCACGCTGCAATTTATTTCCAGCGGCGAACTCCCGTCCGAACCTGATTTTTCCGAGCGCACGCGCATCATGCGCCGCCATCTTGATCTGATGATTGAAGTTTTTGGCGAGGAACTCGGCTGCCGGATGTTCCGCAAAGTCGCGCCGTGGTATGCCAAGCGGTTCGGCCCGTGCCACGAATTCAACAAACGCGTCGTGCAGATTTCCACGCGCGCGGAATTCCACGACGTTCTGGAAAATTACATCCGCTGGCGCCGGCAATTTCTCGACGAGCACGGCGAATTGCTTCCGCGATTTCAACAGCCGCCGATGGTTGCGTCCTTCATGCGCGAACCGGCTTCAACTCAACGCGAACAAATTCCCGTGCCGAAAGGGCCGGTGGAAGTTTGGTAATTTTATGAATGGCACTTGCAAACTTTGCGGTCAAACCGGCCTTTTGAGGGAATCGCATATCATTCCTGATTTTTACATTCGTGGTTTAGAACATAAACTTGCCACAGGCTCGCAAGGTGTTGAGCAACCATTTTCTACTTTTTTGAGCGCAAATCCTGAAATAAAAGGTGGCACTAAACAACGAGGTCATTGGGAGAAGATTGTTGGAATAAAGGAATATTTGTTGTGTGGAAAATGTGAAGGAAAATTTTCAGAAAACGAAAACTACGCGCGCAGTTTATTTTATGGAAACACTACACCTCTAAAAAAATTACCGATTGGTGATTTAATGAGTTTCCGCTATGGAAACGATCTTCTTCATTTGAGAAAAGTGAACGTAGATTACAAACGACTAAAACTTTTCCAATTATCAATTCTATGGCGCGCAGGAGTTGCAAAAGGTTCATTTTTCAAAGAAGTCGAATTAGGAGAATTTCACGAGACAAAATTGCAAACACTTTTGAATACGGAAAATCCCGGGTCTGCTTTGGATTACTCTTGTTTGATGGTGGATTTACAGCATGAAAGAAGTCTTGAAGGTTATATTGAACAACCAACAAAATCTAAAAAAGAAGGGCAGCGAAATTACAGATTTGTTTTGGGTGGCTATTTATATTTGTTCACCGTTTCCAAACAAAAACCGCGAGTGTCGGCACGGGATTTTTGCCTAAAGCCTTCTGGTGAAATGATTCTTCCAATTATGGATGATGATAAAATTTTGCGTAATTGGGCTACTGCACTTCGCAAAACAGGGCAGATTTAATTTTTATTTCCCAATGCAAAACTGGCTGAAGATCGAGTCGAGCAAATCTTCCGTCGCCGTCTTGCCTTTCGGCTTGGCGTTTCCAGTCGCAAAGAGACATCGGAAATTAGCCAGCCATATTGTGGCTGCTTCCCGTTCAAAAACGTCAACGTCCTGAACGGATGGCGGGAAACGATTTCAACTGCGTTGATGCCAAAACCCAGATGAACTAAACCAAGACGGCCTTGTTCACTTTCAGATATTTCTCGATGGTTTTTATGCCGTTGCACGAATTGGCCACGCGGACGGCGTTGGGCTTGCCGAGTTTGTAATGCACCAGCAGTTTGCCGACCATGCCCACCTGAAGATTCGCCTCGGCCATGCGCCAGAGTTGACCGGCTTCGAGTGGTTGTTGGCGGACGCGGCGGGACGGCTTAATTTTTATCATGCTTAATCTTGCGCTTAATTTTTGATTAAGCCAGTTAAATCCGTGACTATTCATCATGGGCTTTGTTCTTCAATTTTCAGAATGGAAAAATTATTTCCCGATGCAAAACTGCTGAAAATCGAATCAAGCAAATCTTCCGTCGCCGTCTTCAACGCCATGTCAGTGTTTGGGCCGTTTTGGTTTTTCACCAAAAACCCGGTCAATCACTTTTCCGAATTTGCTGTCGAAGATTGTTTTTTGCGGCGGTTGGGACGGGGCAATCTCTTTTTCCAAATCAAGTACGAAGCGCTTCAACCGCTCGCAGCGCTCCTGGGCTTTTTTGATTGAAACCTCCAGTTCGCCGACTTCCTGCCTCAAGGTTTCCGCGATTTCTTGTTTGTTCATAATCGGGATGGAAGAATAAACGCGCCGACATTATTTCCCAATACAAAACTGGCTGAAGATCGAGTCGAGCAAATCTTCCGTCGTCGTCTTGCCGACGATTTCGCCGACGGCGTTGACGGCGATGCGCAAATCCAACGCCACGAGTTCGAGTGATTCGTCGGCGCGCAAAGCGTGGATGGTCTGCAAGGTGGCCGCGCGCGCGCGACCGAGCGTCTCCTGATGCCGCGAGTTGATCATCACCTGCAACATCCCGGCTTCGATTTTGCCCGACCAGACCAAACTTTTGATCACGTCCTTCAGGGCTTCAATCCCGTGCCCGTTCAAACAGGAAACGTCAACGATTGGTGGGGTGAGGGTGCTGATGAGCCGCTCAGTTCCGCTCGCGAGGACGCTCGTCCCACCATCTGATAAATTTAATTTCTGCTGCAAATCGGCTTTGTTGCGGATGAGGATTCTTTTTTTGCCGGCAAATTCTGAAAAATAATTTTCATCGTCGCGTGTCAGCGGTTCGCTCGCGTCGAGAACGTGCAAAATCAATTCCGCCTTTTCCAATGTTTCGCGGCTGCGGCGGATGCCTTCGACTTCAATCTCGTCGCGACCTTCGCGCAAACCGGCGGTGTCAATGAACACAACGGGCAGGCCGCGAATGTTCGCCGTCTCCTCAATCGTGTCGCGCGTTGTGCCAGCGATGTGAGAAACAATCGCGCGGTCGTGACCGAGCAATTGATTGAGCAGGCTGGATTTGCCCGCGTTTGGACGCCCGACAATCGCCGCGCGGATTCCTCGACGCAAAATCTGCCCTTCATTCGCCGTGCGCAACAGTTCGTCCATAAACGCAATTCCATTTTCCAAGCGCTTCAACAATTGCGCCTTTGTGTCCGGCGAGATGTCTTCGTCGGGAAAATCAATGTGCGCCTCGACATGCGCGAGTGTTTTCATCAAATCGTCGCGCAATTGATTGATGCGCTGCGACAATTTTCCCGCGAGCTGTTCGTTGGCGGCGGCGAGCGCGAGTTCAGTGCGCGAGTGAATCAAATCGGCAACGGCTTCGGCCTGCGCGAGGTCAATGCGGCCATTGAGAAAAGCGCGGCGGGTAAATTCGCCGGGTCCGGCCAAACGCGCGCCATTTTCCAGAATCGTATCGAGCACAAGCTTCGCGGGCAAAATGCCGCCGTGACAGGAAATTTCAATCGTGTCTTCGCGGGTAAACGTGCGCGGCGCGCGCAAGACGGCGAGCAGAACTTCGTCAATCATTTTTCCGTCGTGAACGATTTTCCCGAAGTGAATCGTGTGTGAAGTTGCGGCGGATGGTTTCTGCGAATTTTTTCCGACTGGCAAAAATATTTTATCGGCGACTGCGAATGTGTCCGCGCCGGAAATCCTGACGACGGCTAATCCGCCTTCCCCAAGTGGCGTGGCAATCGCGGCAATCGTGTCGTCAAACATGGCGGCAGTTACCGACTTGATTTTCCGCGTCACGATCCTGCAAGAACAGCCGCGCTTTCTCGTAACTTTTCTTGTGTAAATAATGCAACAGGGTCGGATCAGTGTCGCGCGGCAATTGTTTCGTCAGCTCATCAATGCGTGAAAAAATTGGCAGCAGATTCGGCTTCGGATTCACCGTAGGTATGGATTTGACGGCGTCGTCCAATTCAATCAGCGTGTTCAGCAAATTTTTTTCCAAAGAATTTTCCACAAACGGATTTTACCGCTCATTGGCACACTGGCAATAAAATCCGCTTTCGCCAAAACCGCGCGCGTGATTTACTGACGCCGTGAACGTGAACCTCGGCATCTGGAGCAAGCTGACGAAAATTGTCGTCGGTCTTGTCGTGCTCGCCATTTTGCTGCTCATCGGTATG
>DASYAA010000117.1:0-21228 GCA_036501565.1 Verrucomicrobiia bacterium | reverse complement strand
CGGCGGCGGAACGATAGTCGTCCTTGGCATGACGTCCGGCAAAACGATATTCCAGACACGACATCAGCGCTAATGTCATCCAGCCCGCCACGATAAATTTGCCCGCCGCGCCGCGCCAACGCCAAAAATATTCCGCGCCTTCCGCGACAATCCACAAAAACACCGGCAGCATCGGCGCCAAATGCCGTCCCAAAACGCGAAAATGCTTCACCACGCCGATTCCAAAAATAAAAACCATCGTCCCAAAAAACAGAAAAAGCAAAATGGCGGCATTTTTTCGTCCCAGCCGTTGAAACAGATTTTTCATTCCGGCAAAAAAAATCGCGGTTAAAAATAATCCGTAAAGCGCCAGCCATGGTGCGTAAGGCTTAAAAACGACGAAACCGCTCTGGCGAATTTCCAGACGTCCGGGACCAAGTCCTCCAAAGCCGAGCAATTCATACAAGTCAAAGACAACATTTCGGAAATCGGTCGTGCCGGCATCGGTCGCGCGCAAACCGATTTTAATCGTCCAGAGATACCAGCATCCGGCGGCAAGCAGCAGTAAAAATGCGCCAAGCCAAGCCAAGAACGTCTTTTTGAGAACATCGCCTTTTCTCAAAGCCGGAATGCAAAGGATGCAAAAAACCCAATACGCCGCAGTCCAAAACATCCCAAGCAAATGACTCAACGCAAGAACAACTCCGCTGAAGATGAGAATTATTTGCCAGAAAATTTCAGAACGCAGCGTCAATTTTCCTTCCGCCAGACGCATCGCCGCTCCCATCATGGCAAGCGAAAGTCCGATTTGCATTGAATAAGGCCGCGCTTCATTGATGTAATACCACGCAAACGCGCTCAAGCCGCATATAACCGCAAACATCGGCTTGCGCCACGCAAACGCGACTATTCCCGCCGCCAGAAACGGCCAGCCGGCCATTCGTAACGCATATTCGCCGTGCCCGAAAATTTTCTCCCAGACCCAAACCCAAAACAAATAAAACGGCATTTGCGGATCAGAACCTCTTTCTGTGACCATCGCGTTCAACCACGAGCCAAAAGCCGGCCGCACGGCAAACTTCGCGGTAATGGCTTCGTCAATCCAAAAACTTTGAGTGCTGACCGCGACAAACATGGCAAGCAAGGCAAATGTAATCACCCACAAATGATGGTTCTTGCAAAAGTTCATCGCTTCATCGCAACGGAAAACAATAATGGAAATTTTTTTGAAACAGCCATGGCATAAAATTTTACGAGAGAATAGCGCATTCGCCATGCCGCTTCAAGCGCTTTGCAAACGCCGCCATTCCAAAATTCGCTTCGTCCAAGGCGTGATTTTGAAATTTTCAGAAATCCGCAAACCTTCAACCCAAAAAATCTCTCCGTTTTCTGCCGTCGCCAAAATCAATTCCCGCCTTTGCTTGCGCGGAATTTTTGCGTTCGTAAATAAATCCTGCAACTTCGCCGCCGACTTCAAGCCAATCGGCTGAAATCGATCGCCCGCGCGCCAATGACGCAAAATCATTTTGTCGCCGATTTTGTTCGCGTCGAAAAATTCAATTTGTTTTTGGCGGGGCGAGCATCTCTGCGAGCCGTTGTCAAAACTCCAATTGAATTTTACGCCGTCAAAATTCACGTCCCCTGCCCTGCCCGATAAATTCACTTCGAGTTCATTTGCGTTGAACTCCGCCGATTGCTGCTCTTGCAATTTTAGCACGCCTTTTGCATCGCGCGAAACGGATAAACCCGAACCGACGCTTGTAAATTTTCCAGCCGATTCACGAAGTCGTTCCACCAAATCAAAATTTGCGGCCACGCCAAGTTCCATGAGTTGCGATCGCAAAATGCGCCGCTGAATTGCGACGGGCGACTTTACAAAATTATTTCTTTTGGCAAGCCTCTCTGCCGCTCCGACAAAATCTGATTCCGCGTTGAGAATTTCCATCAGTCGCAAAACTGTTTTGTTCAGCAACGGCTGATAATTTTTTCGCAATAGTGGCAAAAGTCTGTTGCGAATCCGATTTCGCAAAAAGTCAGAAGAAAAATTCGTCGCGTCGTGACGGAATTGGATTTTGTTTTCGCGCGCAAATTCAGCGAGTTCGGCTTTTGAAAAATCCAAAAGCAGGCGAACGAGTGAAATTGTTTTGTCCGCCGGCGACGGCGAGCGCCATTTCATTCCCGCCAAGCCTTCGACGCCCGCGCCGCGCAACAATCGCAAAAAGAAAAGTTCCACTTGGTCATCTGCATGATGTGCGAGCGCAATGGTTTTAATTTTTTGTTTGCGTGCAGTTCGCGCAAAAAACTCGTGGCGGAGTTTTCGCGCAGCCATTTCAATCGAGAGTTTTGATTTTTTTGCGAACGATTTTACATCTGCGCTTTCGACGATGATTGCCAGTTTCAATCGTGCCGCTGTTTTGCGAACCAATTTTTCATCCGCGTCGCTCGCGCGTCCACGTAATTTGTGGTTGAAATGCGCAACGACAATTTTCCATTTGTATTTTGCCGAAAGAACTTTCAACGCATGAAGCAAAACCATCGAGTCCAATCCACCAGAAACGGCGACTAGAATTTTTTTACCATGTAAAATCAGTTTGCGATTTTGAATTTGATTTTCGACGCGCTGGAACAAATCGGTCACGCGCTCATGCTATTTTATCGGCGCGGCAAAGCAAGAATCGCCGTTCACGGCAGAAATTGCAGGCGGTAAAACCGTTGCGGGTCAGGCCCGATGTTGTCGGTCGAAGTCATTGTCGAGTTTGTCGCGGTGATGGAGCCGCCCAAATTGATCCAGTTGCTTTGGAGCAGATTGGTTTTGTATTGCAATTGATAGACGATTCCGGTCATCGCGCTCCAATCAAACGAAATCAAATTGCCGATTTGCAACACGTTTTGGAATGAAGGCGCGGGGATCGGAATCACGTTGACGTCATCGAGGCCAAGATAGTATTTGTCATCCCGTGCGCCAAATTGGAGCGTGGTGCTGGAACTTGTGGCGGTGACGATAAACTGCAAATTGGTCCAGCCGATTTTGCCGATGTTCACTTGATCAAAAAGCGTGCCGCCATTCCATGACACGCTAAATTCGTTCGGCGTGGTTTTTTTATTCACGCTGGGACTGTCCAGCCACAACGAAAGCAGATAAGACTGGCCCGCTGTGGTCGGCAAAGTTTGGGAAAGGTAAGCAATCGAGCCAAGTTCTCCAAGAGCCGCAACGTATGCGCCGGAATGCGGAATGATGTAAGTTCCGTTATCAACAAAATTATCGGGCGAGCCGTCGCCAGTCAGAGTCCAATCCGAAAAATCACCGGTCTCAAAGCCGCCGTTTCCCGTGGACAACGTGAACTGCCGCCCTTGCACGATGCCGCTGTTCAAATTTGTGAAATTAACGTTCGCCGAAAAAGCTTCGATAAGTAAATTGCTGGCGCCGATATTCAAACTGATGGTCAGGGTGGTTTGTCCGCCCGCCGCCAATGTTCCGGCGTCGGAAGAAGCTGTCAGCCACAACGGCACTGCAACGGCCCAGTTCAGGGACATTGCGCCGGAATTAGTCAGCGAAAAATCTTCTGACGTCGTGCTGACCGGACCGCCTGCCGGACCTGTGGCATTAAAACCGGTTCCGGGCAATATGCCCAAAGCATCGGGCGTGGCCAGCGCGGTGATTAGATTTTGTCCGACTGGCGTGCCCCAGCCAGTGCATAAATCGTAGCCGGCGACCGCAAAAAAATTTGTCTTAACAACGCTGTTGGTGTTGTTGCCGGTTGTGATGTCGTGAAAATCGGCGAGGTAATACGGACTTTTGCCGATGGCATAAACGGCTGGATTGATAAATCCAACGGTCGGCCTGCCATTGGCAACGGCTTGTTGATTCACGAGTGCGGTAAAGGCAGCCCATAACGGCGCTGCCGCGCTGGTGCCGCCGACCGATTCTTGCTGGCCATTATCTGCCACGATGGAAATGTTATCCGCGTTCATGGCCACGTCAGGAATATTTTGCATCGTAGTCGAGCCGTGGTTTGCGGACATATCTATGCCTTGCTGCCAGATTGGAATCGCGTAAGTGGTGCTGACGCCGCCGCCAGTGCTGTTGGTCTGCGGCGGATTGGTAATATACCAATTCCAAGCGCTTTCCGATGACCATACGCCGCCCGGCCCGGTCGTGGACAACGTTGTTCCACCAACGAGTGTGATGTTCGTGTCGTCCGCCGCCTCGCTGATTCCCGGATAAAATGCGCCGTCATCGCCCGATGCCTGAAAAAACGATTGTCCTTGCGCAGCGAATTGTTTGTAGATCGTGTCAAAACTGGCGTCGTCGCCAATCAACCATGAAGAACTGATTTGCTTTGCCAGATTGTTCGTGGCCATGCGGGTCAAAAGATGAGTGAGATTTAGCGTGGAAGCCGGATTCGGAGCTTCATAAACAATTATTTTTGAAAGTCCGGGCGCCATCGAGACCGCCATCTCAATATCCAGAGCCACTTCGCCGTTATCGCTTCCGGCGGGCGCGCTCGATTCATCCACCAGAATATTTGTCAGCGTGACGTTCGGCAACGCGTTGCTGCTTTCGTATAATCTGATGTCATTTGTGTAATAACCGTCAAGCTCCAGTAATCCGACCGCCTGTTCGCTACCATCAAGCGTCACGCCCGGAACATAGGCCGCCCGAAAATCATTTCCCGCAAGCAAGCCGCCCGGACCGGAACCGGAAGCAGGTGGCACGCCCGCCGGTTTATTCAAAGTGGAAAGTTTTTTCAAACTCGCCGGTCGCGGCACGAAAAAATTTTCCAAACCGCTGACGTGTAAAATGGGAATTCCCAAATCAACGGAAGGTTCCGTGTCCGGCGAATAAAACGTGCGGTTCTCCGTCGGATGCTGATACGTTCGCATCGTCACATGAAAAATCCGTTCAATGTCCGCTACTGACCCGTTCACATCCAGAAATTCGCGGTTCGGATAAATGCCCGTTACGGTCAAGCCATTCGCTCGCGCAAATGCGACGACCGTTTCGTAATCCGATTCCGTCGGGCTAAACTGCGCCGCGAATTCTTCCGGCGTCAGATAATGCCGATAATTGGGATTATTTGGATCATAGATTTGTTGGAGCAACGCATCCAATCCTGATTCGTTGCGCAGCGGCAATCCGATTACCAAATCCAAATGCAACGAAGCCGCGAGCCGGCCAATCGGTTTCAAATGAAGCCGCGCCACCAGCGATGGAACATGGCCGCGCAAAAACTGTCTGCCCGCTGCCTGCGCCCGCGTTGAAAAAGGGATGAACGAAACCATCAACGCGACTCCAATGATTGCGACAAAGAAAAATCGCTGAAATTTGAGGAAACAACACAAGTTCACACTGAAAAGTTCGCAAGGTTTGTGCCAATTTTAATGGTAAAGCGCAATCCATCCCGCATTATAGCGACGTCTGTTTTTAGATTGGTTGACGCGCCAGCGTGCAAAAAAATAGCGACGCAATTTTAACATCGCGCCGCTATCTATTGCTTTTAACAGGTCACTAATCTGATTGCTTCCGACTCTACACCGAACACCGTTCCAGTCGAGAATAAGTTATTCTTTGTTATTCACATTCCTTCACTTCAAAATTCCGCCGGCCAGCGGCAAACTAATCCATCATCACCTAATTTTTAGAACGAAAAAAATTGCCCGTTTTTATGCGCAGCGTTAACGTCGCTGCGTGGCTTGCAAATTCACCATTCTCGGCAGCGGTTCGTCCGGCAATTGCGCCTACGTCGAGACCGAAAACTGCCGCGTCTTGATTGACGCCGGATTTTCTGCGCGCCAAATCCGAACGCGCCTCGCCACAATTGGCCGCACGCCGGAAAATCTGACGGCAATTCTGATCACGCACGAACACAGCGACCACATTTCAGGTTTGCTCGGACTCGCCGACAAATTAAAAATCCCGATTTACTGCAATCGCGACACGCAGGAAGCCACCGCCTGGGCGTTCAAGGAAAAATGGAATAGCAAACGCGACCCGCTTTTCCATGGCGTCGAAAAAACCGCCGCTGATTTCATCGCCAAACTCGAATGGCGATTGTTCGCGACCGGCGACAGTTTTGAATTGAACGATCTCCTCGTCGAAACCTTTTCCATCCCGCACGACGCGCAAGACCCCGTCGGATTTCTTTTGCGCACCGCGCGCGGCAACATCGGCTTCGCCACCGACCTCGGCCACACCACCAGGCTCGTGCTCGACCGCATCCGCGCCGCGAACGTCCTCGTTCTCGAATCCAACCACGACGTGAAGATGCTGCAGGATTGTCCGCGCCGCGCGTGGCCGCTCAAGCAGCGCATCCTCGGACGCCACGGCCATCTCTCGAACGTGGCCGCCGCCGAAGCCGCGGCGCAAATCATGTCAGCCGAATTGAAATATCTTTACCTCGCCCACTTGAGCCGCGAATGCAACAAGCCCGAACTCGCGCAACACGTCATGGCCGAGCAACTCCATCACATCGGCGCGACGCACGTCCGCCTCCAACTCGCCGCGCAGGACGTGCCGTGTGAAACTTTGGAACTGTAAAATGTTATGAGCGAATCGAACGATTGGCCTTTTGATTGCAAACAAATTTCTGCGGCCAACTGGCAACAAATTGATGCAGCTCCCAAGATATGGTGCGAAATGACGGCTGTGGCAAAAACAAATGAAGAATGGATAAAATTTTTCTTTCTTCCAAAACTCGATTCAAAAGTTCCGCCAGAAATAGCAAAGCTTTTGGAAGTTGCGCGTGGTTCAATGATTTACGGCTGGTATTTTTATCCGCTTTTAACTTTGGGAATTGATCAGTGCTGGCGAATTTTGGAAACCGGAGTGCGAGTTCGCTGCCAACAATTGGGAGTCCCAACAAAAAAAGTCACAAAGAAAGGCAAAGAGATAAACACCAACTTTGATGAAAACATCACGGCGTTGTCTGGACGTAGTATTATTTTGGAAAAGAATAAAACACGTTGGAATGCAGTCCGAAGTTTAAGAAATTCAGCTTCACATCCAGAACGGCAGTCACTTTATGACCTAGGACAGGCACAAAGAATTTTAAGTTTGGCCGTGGAAATTTTGAATGATTTATTCCAATGATTAGCATCGAAAAAATTTCCTCGTTCGACCAGCCCGAACTCGCGCCGTATCGCACGATGCGCCGCTCGGCGGAGCATGAGGCGCAGGGCATCTTCGTGGCCGAGGGCGAGAAAGTCGTGCGCCGCCTGCTCGAAAGCCGTTTCACCGTCGTCTCCGTCGTGTTCTCCGAGCAGCATCTGGAGGAATTCCGCCCGCTGCTCGAGGCGCGAGCGGAAAATGTCATCGTTTATCTCGCGGAACGGCGGTTTCTGGTGACGCTCACGGGCTTCGCGCTGTTTCAAGGCGTCCTCGCCGTCGGAAAAATTCCCCCGCCAATTTCATTGGAAGAAATTCTCGCGAAAAGTCCGAGTCCAAAATTGCTCGTGGCGATTGATTCGCTGTCGAACGCGGAAAATCTCGGCGCGCTCATGCGCAACTGCGCCGCGTTCGGCGCGCACGCGCTCATCGTCGGCGAAACAAGCAGCAGCCCGTTCCTGCGCCGCGCGGTGAGAAATTCCATGGGCACGATTTTTCAATTGCCCGTCGTGGAATTGAAACAGACGCGCGGCCCGCACGAGTCTGAAAATGAATTGCGCGCGCGCGGAATCCCGCCGCCCGAAAAAAAGCCGACGCTCGCGGAAACGTTGCGTGAATTGCGGTCACGTGGAATCCGGTGCATCGCCGCGCACCCGCGCGCGGACGGCAAAACACTGTCGCAAGCCGATTTCACCGGCGATTGCTGCATCGTCTTCGGCAGCGAGGGCGACGGCATTTCTCAAGCCGTTCTGGAAAGTTGCGACGAAGCCGTGGCGATTCCGATGCCGCCGACGATTGATTCGCTGAACGTCGGCGCGGCAGCGGCGGTTTTTTTTTACGAAGTTGGTCGACAGCGAGAAAAAGCATGAACCACAAAGACAGAAAGTCACAAAACTTAAAAAATTAAAATCCATCTGGACGAAATTTTCATTTGCTTCAAGATTGGCTTCGTTCCCAAACAAAACCCTCAAAATTTATGAACCAAAAACAACTGGCGAATGTCCTCATTAAAATTCTTGGCCTTTCAATCTTTGTTCATGGATTGCCTGCTTTTATCGCAGCAGCAATCGGCGCAGTCGAGTTTCTGATTCGTGCGATGCAGGATGGCCATCAGACTGGCGGTCCATTTCCTTACTGGACTTATTCTTTGACTTATTTGATTCAATCGGCGATTGAATTTGCCGCCGGAATTTATCTCATCATTCGCAGCCGCTGGCTCACTGAAAAATTATTCAAAGACGAATAGTTCCAATGAGTGCCGGGAATCAAAACAAGGGCATATTATTTGGCAAATTTGTCCGCCGGCAGGTCGGAAAAGCGTTTCACGCCGCGTTGGAAATAATATCGCACCACGCTGCCGTAAAAAATTCCCGCCGGATTGCGAGGACCAATGCGGTTTTCATTCACTGCCTTCTCTGCAATTTTGCGATGACGCAGCCATTTGCATAGATGAAAAAGCACAAGGCATTGCGCTTTGAGAATTGCAAAAAAATCCGCGGCGTTGCCGGAAGTCAGTGCGCGAATCGCCGCAAGTTGGTCCAATGCCAGACGCAACGGGAATCGCCACCAAGCTTCTCTTGCTGCCATGTTTTTCAGAATCAAAATCAGGTTGTTCCGAAAGTTAAGGAATGTTTTTTTCGGATTGCCCATCGGCAAACTTCCGCCACCGACGTGATAGGCCGTTGAATCGCAGACGCAAAAAATTTTGTAGCCGGCGTTTTTCAACCGCCAGCAAAGATCAATTTCTTCCATGTGCGCAAAAAAAGCGCCGTCGAATCCGCCGAAGCGCTGGAAAAGGCCGGCGCGGACGAACAGCGCTGCGCCCGTCGCCCAAAAAATTTCGCGCGTGTCGTCGTATTGGCCGGTGTCCGTTTCTGTCGTGTCGAAAAGCCGCCCGCGACAAAACGAATAGCCCCATTGATCCATGAAGCCGCCCGCGCCGCCCGCGTATTCAAATTTTTCCTTCTGCCGGAAATCCAAAAGTTTCGGCTGCGCGGCGGCAATTAAAGAATCTTTTTCCATCAGCGCGATTATCGGCTCAATCCAGCCGGGAACGACTTCCACATCCTGATTGAGCAGAACGAAATAATCCGCCGTCACCTGCGCGAGTGCGTAATTGTAACCGGCGGCGAAACCTTCGTTCCGTTCGAGACAAATCAGTTTTAGTTTCGGCCAATGTTGCCGGATATAATTGGCTGTGCTGTCGGTGGAATTATTGTCGGCGACGAAAATTTCGAGATTCGGATATGTGGACGCGACGACGGATGGAAGAAATTTTTCGAGATAGTTCTTCCCGTTCCAGGCAAGAATGACGACGGCGACGCGCGGCAATGTTTTTTCCATGTTCAGAAATCGCAAACTTTCGTTGCGCTTTGGATTTGGTTCATCGGCGAAGCAACCATGCGATTGGGTTGCCAGCGTAAAACATCAACCGTTCGCGGGCAAGTTGAAGAATGATTCATCGGAGACTCAAATTCTTTTTGACAATTTGAGTCGGCAATCTAAATTGCGAGTCGCTTTGGATGGGGTCTTAGCTCAGTTGGTAGAGCACCACAATGGCATTGTGGGGGTCAAGGGTTCGAATCCCTTAGGCTCCACCATTCTGAAGATTACGAAAAACATCGTTCATGCCGCACAATTGCACTAGATACGGCAATTTGCGGGCGTAAGTTTGCTCTGGCAATTCAACCAAAAATATTATGAGCCTATTCACAAAAGCAGACGACAAATTTGTAAAATACGCAACCGACAGCAATCTTCGCCAAATCGCAATTGCCAGTCGCACGCAAACACGCAACAGTTTTTTTTGGACTGCTATATTTCTTTTTGCGATGGCAATAATTGGCTTGGGACACACCAGCAACACGACTTTTCTATTTTCATTAGTTGGAGCAAGTTTTATGACATGCTTGTGTTTCAAATTCGAATCGGATTTACGTCTGCTTAAAATTGTTGAACGGTTGCAAAACAGCGGAAGCAAGTCGTAATTTGATTTAACAAATTTTCTTGCAGCGCGGTGAAAATTGCGACTTACGAAAATCAGGCCAGAGTATCGGTCTGATTCTTATTTACCGGACGGATTGGTCTTGCTAAACAAGACTGCTTGAAGCCGAAAAAACATTTTCCAAAAAAAGCTCCTTCTGCGGACGGAAAAAGTCACTCGCCTGAAAAATTGAAGAACAGCATTCCGCCCGTGCGTCTTTGGCTGTTCCGAATCATTGCGATGATTTTGGTGCCGCTGATAATTATCGGCGGCCTTGAATTGGGTTTGCGTTTGTCCGGCTACGGTTATCCCACAAGTTTTTTTCTCCGAACCAAAATCAACGGGCAGGATTATTACGTCCCCAATGGCCGTTTCGGTTACCGCTTTTTTTCGCCCGCCTTGGCCCGCACGCCGGTGCCGCTGCGGATGCCCGTAAGAAAACCGGCCAACGCCTATCGCATTTTTGTGTTTGGCGAATCGGCGGCAATGGGCGATCCCAATTCCAGTTATGGTGCCTGGCGTTATTTGCAAGTTCTGTTGCGCGAGCGCTTTCCCGGAACGGATTTTGAAGTCATTTGCACGGCCATGACGGCTATTGATTCGCACACGATTCTGCCCATCGCGCGCGAGTGCGCGCGACGCGACGGCGATTTGTGGATCATTTACATGGGCAACAACGAAATGGTCGGACCTTTCGGCGCGGGCACTGTCTTTGGTCCGCGCGCGCCGGGAGTGGATTTGGTTCGCGCTGATCTCGCAATCAAATCAACCAAAATTGGACAATTGGGGGACAGCCTGATGCGACGCTGGGGCGCTCGTGGATCAACCCCGAAAACTTGGAGCGGCCTGAACATGTTCAAAAACAATCAGCTTCGTTATGATGATCCCAGCCGGCTGCGCGCTTATAAAAATTTCAAGGAGAATCTGGCGGACATTTTGCGCGCGGGACACAGCGCCGGTGTGCCGATTATTTTGAGCACAGTCGGCAGCAATTTGAAGGACTGCGCGCCGTTTGCCTCGCTTCACGCCGCAACCTTGAGCGAAACGCAAAAAACGGAGTGGGACGAATTTTTTCAGGAGGGAATTGCGCTCGAATCCGCAGGAAATTATCAGGAAGCGCTAAAACAATTCGCGCAGGCGTCGGCGATTGATCCTCAATACGCCGAGTTGCCGTTTCGCATGGGAAGCTGCGACCTGGCGCGGACAAATGACGCCAAAGCCTTGAGCGAATTTGAACTGGCACAGGATGATGACACGCTGGCTTTCCGCGCGGACATCCGCATCAACCAAATCATAAAAGATGCGGCGGACGAACAGGCCGGCAAGGGCGTTTACTTTTTGGATGTCGCGCAAATGCTGGCGCAAAACTCCCCGGATAAAATTCCCGGCAACGAACTGTTTTACGAGCATGTGCATTTGAACTTTGACGGCAATTACTTGCTGGGCCGCGCATTTGCTGAACAAACCGCTAAACTGCTGCCGAAATCCATTCTGGAGCAAGACAAAGGTGAATGGGCCTCCGCAGAATTCTGCAATTGTCGGCTGGCGGTTTCATCGTGGGACCGCTTCCAGGTCTGGCAGGATATTTTGAGCCGCATCTCCGGGCCGCCTTACACCGGACAGTTGACCCATGCCGCCAGCGTCGGATTGTGCGACAAAAAGATCGGCGAACTCAAATCCCAGATGGATTCCGAGGCGCCGGAGCAAACGCGGCAACTGTACAAACAAGCGCTGGTAGTGGCACCGACGGATAATTTACTACATTGGAATTTTGCGCGATTTTTGGCAGTTAGAGGGGACTTGGCACAGGCCACCGAAGAAGCGAAACGCGTGTGCGAACTGCTGCCACAAATGCCCGATCCGTATTATGACATCGGCAATCTATTGGTTCCCCAAGGCAAAATTGGCGAAGCGGCAGAATATTTTTCACGCGCGCTTGCCATCCGGGGTAATTTTGTGAATGCGCTGAACGGGCTGGGGCAGATTCTCCAGAACCAACAGAAAACAACGGAGGCAATTGCATATTTCAAACATGCACTCCGCGTGGATCCGGACTCCGTGGACACATGCATTAATTTAGGATTTCTGGAGCAGTACCGGGGAAATATGAAACAAGCCACGGTCTATTATCAGCACGCCGCAGACCTTCAGCCGCAAGGCCCGGCGGATTATTTTAACCAAGCCGTTACTTTCGCTGAGCTGGGACTACGGTCGCAGGCGATTAAATCTTTTGAGACAATCATCCAACTAAAACCGGCATTCTGGCAGGCCCGCTACTTGCTCGGGGTTGAACTGGCCGCCCAAGGAAAAACCAAAGAGTCTCAAGCGCAATTTTGGGAAGTCATTCGTTATCGTCCGGACTTTGAGCGCGCCCATTTGAGTTGCGGCGTCGCCCTTGCCAAACAGGGCAAATTGCAGGCGGCGCTCAAGGAGTTCCAAATCACGTTACAATTAAACCCCACAAACAAATTCGCGCAGCATAACCTCGAAACTATTCAGGCTAATATCCAAATGTTGAAAGCCCGAAATCAATGAAAAAGCTCAACACGAGGTTTTTGCATTTACCCCTCGAAAGAGGGGTGTGGAAGTTTTTACAATTTGGTAGTTTGTTCACGCAGCCAAGTAATCAGGAAATAAAACATTGGTTGCCCGTTGACAACATGGCAAATGTGACGGATAGTGGGCTATGTTGGAATTCAGGCAGTAATAACAATAAATCAGAAATAATAACATGAAAAATACGAACAATAAAAGAATTCTTGCCGTTTTATCAGCAGGAATCGTCTGTTTAAGCACGGGTATGCTTCACGCTCAACTACTTGATGTTGATTTCAACGGCAATTCAGTCGGCACAGCTTACGCCGGTGGCGGCGTTGCTTCTCCTGGGCCGAACCAGTCTGGTGCGGGACTGATTGGTTCCGCAGGGGATGTATGGAACGGAATCGCCGACAGCCAGCTCACTTTTTCTTCTTATCCCGCTGGCATAACTGCCACCGCGCTTTCGCTGGTGTATGCAACCGGCGCTAGCTCGCCAGTTACGATGACTATTGCAACCGATGGTGGTTCATACAATGCAAACGAGCCAGCTTGGAGTAACACGAGCGCATTTACCACTGCGGCAAGTCCATACTCCAATCTGATGCAGGATTTAATTTACGCGAATGGTGTGGGGGCGGGGTCCATTACGTTAAGCGGCCTTGCGGCAAATCAAACCTACAATTTGGTTCTCTACAATGCGGGTGACCAAAATGTCGGCGGTGACCGTGCAAGCTCTTTCACTGTCAATGCTGTTAGCCAGACCAGTCAATGGGACGGCACCACCAGCACTTTGGTAGCAGGGGTAAGCTACGTTGATTATGCGTCAGCCATGTCCGATGGTTCGGGCAACTTGGTTATTACGTTTGGACCGGGCATGACTTTAGCTGGCGCTCTATCCAGCGAGGGTGACTTGGATGGTTTCCAACTTATGGCTGTTCCTGAACCCTCAACGTGGGCAATGTTGGCGACAGGCAGTGTAATTATGCTACTCGGCTATCGCCGCAGTTTCCGTCGCGCCTAATTTTAAGTTGTTTAGTTCAACCCAACTTGACCCTGCGTCAGGTTGGGTTTTTGCTTTTGACGAACCAAGAAAAACATTGCGGGATTTTTCAAATTAAACTCCGCCAAACCTGCGATGCCGCCGCGCGTATTCCTCCAGCGCGGCGAAAAATTGCGGCTTGCGGAAATCCGGCCAGAGCGTCGGCGTGATGACGAGTTCGGCGTAGGAAATCTGCCAGAGCAGAAAATTGCTCACGCGCATTTCGCCGCTGGTGCGAATCAGCAAATCAGGATCGGGAATTCCGCGCGTCCAAAGATTATCCGAAATAACTTTTTCATTGTTGTCCGCCGTTTCCAATTGGCCGCGTCGGACTTTTTCGGCAATCGCGCGCACAGCTTCGACGATTTCAATCCGGCTGCCGTAGCTCAACGCCATCACAAGCGTCAACCCGTTGTTTTTGGAAAGCGTCGCGATGGATTTGCGCAAATGTTCTTGCACATTTTCCGGCAGGCGATAAATCTGGCCAATGACTTCAAGCCGCACGTTGCTCTTGTTTAATTCCTTGGTCTCGGTCTTGAGATAATGCACGAGATATTTCATCAACGCATCCACCTCGTCTTTGGGACGGTTCCAGTTCTCGGCGGAAAAAGCGTAGAGCGTGAGATACTTGATGCCCAGTTCGCCCGCCGTGCGGATGATTTCGCGCGCGGAATCCGCGCCGCGCCGGTGGCCTTCGACACGCGGCAAGCCGTGCTGCTTCGCCCAGCGGCCGTTGCCGTCCATGATGACGGCGACGTGTTGCGGCAACGACGCGCGGGCTTCGGCGCTCAAATGTGAAGTGGCGGAACTCATTTTGCTTGTCCGCAGATTACGCGGATTTTCAAAATTCTAAAAACGTCTAATTTTAACATTTTCCAGTTTTTCTAAAATAACGAAAGACGTTGAAAATGCGAAACTTCCGAATTTTATAATTTTTTCCATCTATTCCCATTTTAACACAAATGTTGACAATGATGACAATGTATGACAAATTAACCGCGCGTTGGAAGTTGGGCTTAATTGTCCCGACCGCGAGCTGAAGGGCTGTCCAGCGCATTTTTTATTCCTTCGGAATTCCCTTAATGAGTTTCAGGCCGGTTATGCGTTTTCCTTCGAGCATATAGCTATAAATACAGGGTTTCAGCAATTCGTAATAAGGCCGGATGTGAACACAGGATTCAAAACGAAGTCCGATTATCGTTGTAACAAAATCGGCCAATTGCAGGCCAATATTTTGAGCCTGCGAAATTGCAAAAAACGGAGTCTTAAGAATTGAATTTAGAGCCAATCCTCGCGGGCTTCTGGTGAAAAAATTAGTGATCGCAGCAGCGTTTGGGTGATTGGTTCCATAATCCCTGTCATCAAAAACAAGCTTGGCGAGTTGATTCTGATGTTCAATTTTCATGAACATATCAACCCTTTCAAAAATATATCGGAATGTATTATCTAGAACCTTAACGTCATTGCACTTAAATCGTTGAATATCCTTTTCAAAACAAACGCATCCAAACACATAAATCTTTTTGTATTTGATATATTGCAACAAGTCTTCAGTAAAATTGAGATTTGCTGTTTTATTTCCTTTCTCTAAATGCTGAAAAACTCGATTCTTTAATAAATCTTTTCCCTTAATTTCCTTCTCGCTCGCAAATTCCTGTCCAAAATGTTTCAACTTAAGCTGAAATATATCCGTTGATACACGGTGCATTTCTTTTTCTGGAATTGCGACGCCAGCAAGAACTCCGAACGATCTTTTGTGTGGAGACCGAGATTGCCTAAAAGATTCGTCGAAGAAAATTAACATAAAAATTTGCTATCAAACAAAAATTGTTTGCTCCCGCGCCGGCCCGATTGATGCGATGAACAACTTCGCATTCGTCAGTTCGGCAATCGCCTTCAGATACGCGCGCGCTTTCGGCGGCAGGTCGGCGAACTTGCGCGCCTTGTCCGTCGGCGTGCGCCAGCCTTCAAATTCCACATAGACCGGTTCGCATTCGGCGAGCACCTGCGCGTCGTTCGGCACGAAGTCATATTGTTTTTTGCCGTGACGATACGCGACGCAAACCTTGATCGTCTCCACCGTGTCGAGGCCGTCGAGATTCGTGATGGCGAGATCGTCAATGCCGTTGACCATCGTCGCGTGGCGCGTGGCGACGGAATCAAACCAGCCGCAGCGTCGCGCGCGCCCGGTCGTCGCGCCGAATTCGCGGCCCATGCCGTGCAGCAGATCGGAAATCTCCTGGTTCTCTGTCGGCAGCGGCCCTTCGCCGACGCGCGTCGTGTAAGCCTTCATCACGCCGACGACGCGGTCCATGCGATGCGGCGGCACGCCCGAACCGGTGCAAGCGCCGCCCGCCGTCGTGTTCGACGACGTGACGAACGGATACGTGCCGTGGTCAATGTCGAGAAAAGTTCCCTGCGCGCCTTCAAACAAGATGTTCGCCTGCTCGCGCATCGCGTTGTGCAAGAGGACAACGGTGTTCGCGACGAACGGCTTGAGAAATTTTCCGGCCTTGTTGTATTCCGCGAAAACTTTTTTGAAAGAGAGCGGTTTTGCGCCGAGCGATTTCAGAATGAGATTATTTTCCTTAATGCGCGCGGCGAGCTTCGCTTCGAGCCGCACCGGATCCACGAGATCGTTCACGCGCAATCCGACGCGGGAAACCTTGTCGCCGTAAGCGGGTCCAATGCCGCGCTTCGTCGTGCCGATTTTATTTTTACCTTTCATCACTTCGCGCTGCGCGTCCAATTCGCGATGATACGGAAAAACGACGTGCGCCGTTTCGCTCAAGACGAAATTCTTCGGGCTTACTTTGACGCCAAGCTTTTTGAGCCCTTGAATTTCTTCGACGAGACCAATCGGATCAACAACCACGCCGTTGCCGATGACGCATAATTTATTTTTGCGCAAAATTCCTGACGGCACGAGATGCAGGACGTATTTTTTTGGGCCGAGAAAAACCGTGTGCCCGGCGTTATTGCCGCCGGCGTAGCGGACGACGACATCCGCTTTTTCCGTGAGCACGTCAATGATTTTGCCTTTGCCTTCATCGCCCCATTGAGCGCCGACCAGAATTGTGTTTGCCATAAATTATTTGTGTCTGTGCAATAAAAATCCCCGAACGTAAATTCGGGGCAAAGCGTTTGGTCTTTGCCGGAAGAAATTAGAAAAGTAGTTGGTCTATGTCAATTCTGCAAAATTCGCAAAACTATAAAATAAAAACGGCCATGAAATTGAATTTTCATGGCCGTAAATTGATTGCGGGGGCAGGATTTGAACCTGCGGCCTTCAGGTTATGACCCAGAATGTCTTTCAACTAATATGCCATATTATTGATGTTTTAGGCATTTTTTCCTTGTTGTGTGGTACTTTAAGACCATCGGTGTTCGAGGCGCGTCGCTTCGTTTCACCGTGTTTCACAAACCGAAACAACTGCTTATGCCACTCGAATTGCCGACTTGATAGAGCGCGAACTTGATGCTCGATGAGCCGCCGTTGATTGTAAGAACAGATGATGGTGGCGGTTTAACAAACGGGTTTGGCGCGCTTCTTTTCATTTGGCTGCCAGTGGAGATGCTTGGAGAATCGGTTTCGTCATTGCCTGATACATCATTTCTTTGGTGAGGAATGGCGGGCCATATAGTTCGTAACCGCCATTTAACTTTTCGTTCACTTTTTTTGAAAGTTCGTCATGGGTTGCGGCATCGGCGTGAAAAGGCACGGCGACGATTGTATATTCGATTGGATTTTTCATGTGATGTTGTGTTACGATTTCTTTCCCTTTTTCTTGCCAGCGACCACCAATTCGGTCGGCAGAGGCCAGCGATGTCCGGGCGACAAAAGTTCCTGAACACTTTCCGGCTCCCAAGTTCCGGCGGCGTAATTGGGAAAATCGCTCGGTGCCGTGGCCTGCCACGCTTCGAGCACCGGCATCAGGAGTTCCCACGCGGCCTCTACTTGATCGGCCCGCATGAAAAGCGTCGCGTCCTTTTTCATCACGTCTCACAAAAGTGTTTCGTAGGCGTCGGGCGAAGGCGCGTCGAAGCTTTCGTGATAACTGAACCTCATGTCCACCGGACGCAACTGCATTTTCGGTCCCGGATATTTGGCCTGAAAGCCGAGCACGATGCCTTCGTCGGGTTGGATGGACAAAACGAGCCGGGACGGCTGCCAGCCGAGCGAGGCTTCGGGCGGAAACGACCGGTGTGGCACGGCACGAAATTGGATGGAAATTTCCGACGCCTGTTGCGGCAGGCGCTTGCCCGTGCGCGAATAAAACGGCACGTCCTGCCAGCGCCAGTTGTCGAGAAATAATTTCAACGCCGCGAACGTCTCCGTCTTGGAATCGGGCGCAACGCCGTTTTCCTCGCGATAGCCGGGCACTTTTTTTCCAGCAACATTGCCAGAACCGTATTGTCCGCGCACGGCGAATTGCGGAACCGCGTCGCGGAGAATCGGACGAGCGGCGTGCAGGACGTCCACTTTTTTATTGCGGATTTCGTCGGCATGAAAAGAGACCATCCGAAAGATTTGGGATTCGTCAAAACTGGTGGCGAGAACGGCGTTCAATGCGCGCGCCGATTCCAAATCGTAGCCAATCGGTTTCTCAATCACAATCCTCGCGAACTCCCGGTCACGAGCCAGTCCGGCCTTGCCTAGATATTTTGGAATTTCGCCGAACATCGAAGGCGGCGTGGCCATATAGAAAATTCGATGAGCTTTGGTTCCCCATTCCTTTTCCAATTTCGCGCATTGTTTGCCCAACGCCGCGTAGGTCGCCGGTTTCTTGAAATCGCCCTGCTGATAATGGATGTGCTTCGCGAATTGATTCCACGCGGCGATCTTGGCTTTTCCGAAACGGGAGAATTGATTGACGCCACCGTGCAATCGGCGGCGCAGCGCGTCATCGCCGAGTTTGATGCGGTCAACTGCGATGATCGCAAATTCTGCGGGCAGGCTGCGATCTTGCGAGAGGTCGAACAACGCCGGCACGAGTTTTCGCCACGTCAAGTCACCGGCTCCGCCAAAAATGACGAAAACCGTCGGTTCGAATTGATCATTTGATTTCATATTTTTTATCTCATTCGCCAGAAATAAACATCAGCAACATTGCAATCTTGCAAGGATTTAACAAAATCGAATTTGCGATAAAATTTTTGCTAAAAAGACATTGTCTCTTTTGACAGCCGCGCTCAATGGGGTGTTCACCCCATTGCAAACGAAAAAACTGCATTTTATAGCTTGTGACGGCGCGAATAAAAAATATTTTGACTAAAACAATTCCATCTTGGCAATCTCATGAAAAATAAATCACAAAAGCAACTCGGCATGATCGGTCTCGGTCGTATGGGCGCGAACATGGTGCGACGGCTTATCAAAAATGGGCATCGTTGCGTGGTTTTCGACCAGTTGCCCAAAGCGGTGAAAGATTTGGCCAAGGCCAAGGCGGTCGGGGCTTCTTCACTCGCCGACCTCGTCAAGAAACTCGCCAAGCCGCGCGCGATCTGGTTGATGGTGCCAGCGGCAGTGGCGGACAAAACCATTGCCGACCTTCTGCCTTTTCTCGAAGCGGGCGACACACTCATTGACGGCGGTAATTCTTATTACATTGATGACATCCGTCGCGCGAAGGAACTCGCATCGAAAGGAATTCACTATGTTGATGTCGGCACGAGCGGCGGCGTGTGGGGATTTGAACGCGGTTATTGCATGATGATTGGCGGCGATCCAAAAGTGGTTCAGCGCCTTGATTCTATTTTTGCGACGCTCGCGCCAGGTATCGGGAACATCGCGCGCACGCCGGGACGCAAAAAGCTCGGCGGCACTTCCGAGCAAGGTTATCTGTATTGCGGCGCGAATGGTGCCGGACATTTTGTGAAGATGGTTCACAACGGCATCGAATACGGAATGATGGCCGCATATGCCGAAGGTCTTGGCATTTTGCGCGGCGCAAACATCGGCAAGCAAAAAATTGAAAGCGATGCCGAGACCACTCCGTTGCGCGAACCAGAAAATTATCAATACGACCTGAACCTCGCCGACATTTCGGAAGTCTGGCGGCGCGGCAGCGTGATCGCCTCGTGGTTGCTCGACTTGACAGCGGATGCGCTGGCCAAAGATTCCGCGCTCGCGAAATTTGCCGGACGCGTTTCTGATTCGGGCGAAGGCCGATGGACGATTAAAGCGGCGATTGATGAAGGCGTGCCCGCGCCGGTGCTGACCACTGCGCTATACGAGCGTTTCAGTTCGCGCGGCGACGCCGACTTTCAGGACAAGTTGCTCTCGGCCATGCGCTACGGATTCGGCGGACATTTGGAAAAATCCTCAAAGTAAGGGATCGGGTCTGACCTTTATTGTTAACTTAAAAATTGGGTTGCTTGGAAAATTAATTCGGTTCTGAAAACCGTGAGCCTGGGCAAGCTTGCGTTCCGCGAGCAATTGCGCCTCGGCCATCCAAGGTTAAATTCCGTTCCGTTCTTACGATAATTGATGGAATAAATGCAGCCGTGCTCGCAGCCGCTGTGAGCACAATATTAATCAGCAGTTCGCCCCTCCGTGCTGCCGACACAGACAGCCGCATCGAATCGTCCGCCGCGAAGTCCTACACATTCAAAACCACCCTCAAGGATGATTCCAAAGATGGTGTCGTCACTCTGACCGGGACGGTCGCCGACGCATCAGACAAGTCTCTAGCCGAGGACACCGTGGCGAGTCTGCCCGGCGTCCAGAGCGTGGACAATCAACTCGTGGTCATGGGGATGAACACCCATAGCAGACGTGCCATTGCCCAGCCTATGCTCTTTTAATGAAACGTTATAAATTTTCCGGAGATCAAAAAAAATAGCGGGAGGATCACTATTAAACAAATTGCGCCACGATGGAAACAGTTCAACTCTGTATGGTTGATACAGGACAGCAATTTCGCCTTCAAATTTTGTGTGGCATGATGTGTGGTATTCTGTTCGCCATATTCCAGGAAGTCCGCTCATAAACCCTAATGAATAAAGCCCTGAAACCGATGGTTTCAGGGCTAGAAATTGGTTGCGGGGGCTGGATTTGAACCAACGACCTTCAGGTTATGAGCCTGACGAGCTACCGGGCTGCTCCACCCCGCGATCCGAGTGGACAGCCAATTTGTCCTACCTATTGAGGATGCGCAAGAAATTTCGCCGGACATTTCAGCTCAATCAAAATGGGCAGACGCCATAACGAATCCAATAATCAGGCAGTTTCGTATATTCCAGATAAATGCGTTTGGCAAAAATGCGCGACCAATCCTTGCGCGCGAAAGAAAAGTAAGACGGGCGCGAATAGAATTTTATCTCCGGGGCAAAATGCCGGAACGTCGCCAGCGCGCGGCGCGAATGATACCACGATGTCACAATGACGGCGCGGTTTAATTTTTCTTTGCACAGCAATTTAATGGTGAACTCCGCATTTTCTTTTGTCGTGCGCGACTGATTTTCCATTTCAATCACATTTGCAGGCACGCCGGCTTCCATCAACAATCTCCGGTTGATTTCACAATCGCCAAAACCGCTGACGATGACACGCGGCGCGGCGCGTTGCTTGAAAAGTTCCAT
>DASYAA010000116.1:0-7923 GCA_036501565.1 Verrucomicrobiia bacterium | reverse complement strand
AAAAAATCGACAACCACCAGAGCATTTAACCGGGTTTGTCGAAAATGTTCTGTTCTAAAACATCGCGAACACCGCATCTCCTTGTGTTCGCTTGTGAATTTAGGTTAAGCTGCCGTTTCGATGTTGACGCTTTCAGAAATCAGCAAGGCGTATGGCGGGCGGGTGCTGTTCGCCGCCGTCACGTTGCAGTTGAACCGCGAGGACCGCATCGGGCTGGTCGGCCCGAACGGCGCGGGGAAGTCCACGCTCTTTTCCATCATCCTCGGCGACGAGGAGGCGGACTCCGGCAAAGTGATGAAGGAACGGAATGTCGTGCTCGGCTATCTGCCGCAGGAAAGCGCGCCGGTCGGCGATGAAACGATTTTGGAATTGGCGACTGCGATTTCGCCGGAATTTGCGAAGCTGCGGAAAATAATTCTCGCGTGGGATTCAGATCATCATGTCGCGGCGGATCACGTCGAGGAAATCCACGACGACGCGCACAACCGTTTTCACGAACTCGGCGGTTATCAACTCGACGCGAAGGCGAAACAGATTTTGTCCGGCCTCGGCTTTCGCGAAAAAGATTTCGACCGTCCGGCGCGAGAATTGAGCGGCGGCTGGGTCATGCGCGCGCACCTCGCGCGATTGCTCGTGCAGGAACCGGATTTGCTGCTGCTCGATGAACCGACGAACCATCTCGACCTCGAAGCGTTGTTGTGGTTTCAGGAATATCTCACGACCTATCCCGGCGCGATCGTGGTCATCTCGCACGACCGCGAATTTCTAAATCACATCGTCAGCGGCATCGTGGAAATCCGTTCGAGCAAGCTCAACCGTTATCGCGGCAACTACGACGATTTTCTCGTGCAACGCGCCGCCGCCGAAGAGCAATTGCTCGCCGCTTACAAAAACCAGCAGAAAGAAATCGCGCGGTTACAGGAATTCGCCGACCGTTTTCGCGCCAAGGCCAGCAAAGCGTCGCAGGCGCAGAGCAAGCTCAAGCAGATTGACCGGATGGAAAAAATCGAGGCGCCGGTCAACGACACGAGCAGGATCGGTTTCAGTTTTCCGCAACCGTTGCGCAGCGGACAAAAAGTCATCACGCTCGAAAACATTCATTTTGCTTACGGCGAAAATGTTGTTTATCGCGGAATGGATTTTCTGGCGGAACGCGACCAGCGAATTGTTTTGGTCGGGCCAAATGGCGCGGGCAAATCCACCTTGCTGAAAATTCTCGCCGGAGTTGTGGTTCCGCAATCCGGCACGCGTACACTCGGCCATAACGCGAAGGCGGGTTACTATTCACAATATCGGATTGAAATGCTGCAGGAATCGCGCACGGTTTTTGAAGAAGCGATGGACACGACGCAGCGCGTGACGGAGCAATTTATCCGCACGTTGCTCGGCAGTTTTCTGTTTCGCGGCGACGACGTTTTCAAAAAGGTCAGCGTGTTGAGCGGCGGTGAAAAAAGCCGGCTCGCGCTCGTGAAGCTTTTGCTCGATCCGCCGAATCTTTTGCTGATGGACGAACCGACGACGCACCTCGACATGGCGAGCATTGATGCGCTCGTCGGCGCGCTGAAGCAATTCAAAGGCACGCTCGTCTTCATCAGCCACGACGTTTATTTCATCCGCGCGCTGTCCGGCCACGTCGTCCACGTCAACGCCGGCAAGCTCACGCATTATCCCGGCGGTTATCAATATTATTTGGACAAGACCAAGGCGTCGTCCGCGCGCGCGGCGTTGACTTCCGGCGGAACCAACAACGGAGGGTTGAGCAATTCAAGTCCCAACCATTCGGTTCAGAAAGTCGCGCCCGCAGTGAAAGTTGATCGCAAAGAACAAAAACGTCTCGAAGCGCAGCAACGTCAGGCGCGTTCCGGCGAAAAAAAGGCGCAGCAGCAACTCGTTCACAAACTGGAAAAAGAAATCCAGGAACTCGAAGCAAAGCAGGTTGAACTCACCGCCGAGTTGGAAAACCCAGACACCTACAACAAGCCCGGCCGCGCGCAGGAAATTAACCGCGAACTCGCCCACGTCCAGGAACGGCTCGCGCAGGCCACGCCCGAATGGGAAGCTGCCGAGAGCAAACTGGCGACGACAGCGTGAAAAACTTTAGCCACAGATTGAACACGGATGAAACACGGATGATTTGAAATGCCGCGAGCGATTGGAGCGCGGACGGCTCGTCCGCGTGTTGTTGAATTTTGAACTCGCGGGCGAGCCGCCCGCGCTCCGTGTTTAATCCGTGTCTAAAAATCAATTTCTTGGATTCCAGCCGCGTTTTCTGATTAACTTCTGCAACTCTGATGGACGACACGAATTCACTCATAGAACAGCGCAAGGCCAAGCTCGCCGCCTTGCACGCCAAGGGCATTTTCCCGTTCAAAAACAAATTCACGCCCGCCATCGGCTGCGGCGACGCGCGCGCGAAATTTGTAAAGGGCGAACTCGCCGAGCACGCGCAAGTTTCCATCGCCGGACGAATCACCGCGCACCGCGAAATGGGCAAGTCCATGTTCATTGATTTGCGCGACCAAAGCGGGCGCATCCAGATTTACGCCCAAAAACAATCTCTTGGCGACGATCAATGGAATATCTTCACGCACCTCGACCTCGGAGATTTCATCGGCGCGACCGGCACGCTTTTTCGCACGAAGACCAACGAGCCGAGCGTCAAAATCGAATCGTTCACGATCCTTTCCAAAGCCCTGCGCCCGCCGCCCGCGAAATGGCACGGACTCGAAGACACCGAAATCCGCTATCGCCAGCGCTATCTTGATTTGATGGCGAACCCGGAAGTGAAGGACGTTTTTCTCAAGCGCAGCGAAATCATCCGCGAGATCAGGAATTTTCTGCACGCGCGCGGCTTTGTGGAAGTCGAGACGCCGATGATGCAGGCGATTCCCGGCGGCGCGGCGGCGCAACCCTTCAAGACCCATCACAACGCGCTCGGCTGCGATTTTTACCTGCGCATCGCGCTGGAACTCTATCTCAAACGCCTGCTCGTCGGCGGCGTGGACAAGGTGTTCGAGATCGGCCGCAACTTCCGCAACGAAGGCCTCTCGCGCAAACACAATCCCGAATTCACGATGCTCGAAGCGTATCAGGCGTTCGGCGATTACGAGAGCATGATGAAGCTCGTCGAATCAATGGTGAAACACGTCGCGCAAAAAGTTTTGGGAACGCTGAAAATTGAAACGAAAGACGCCGAAGGAAAAATTGTAAAATCAATTGACCTTATGCCGAATTGGAAACGTGCAAAATACAGAGATTTGATTTGTGAAAAAGTCGGCAAGGATTGGTTTGAAATTAATCGAAGAGAACGATTTGAACGAGCAATTGAATTGGGAATTGATTTTGAGGGAGCAACATTCGCAGATTTGAAAAAACGTGCTTCAATAATTTTGCACAAAAGAGATTCAATTAGCCCAAATGAATGGGAAAGGCTAATTGATGAACAACAGAAAGCTTTTAGTTCGCTTTTCGCGTTGGCAAGCGGAGCTTTACCAGAAGATTTTGAAGTTACTGGCGCAGTCTTCGAGAAATTAATTGAACCGACTTTGATTCAACCGACCTTTGTGACGCATCTGCCAAAAGAACTTGTTCCATTGGCAAAAATTTCTCCTGATGACCCAAGCTGCGTCGAAGTCTTCGAGTGCTGCATCAACGGTCAGGAAATTTCCCCCGGCTATACAGAATTGAATGACCCTGAAGAACAACGCAAACGCCTCGAACATCAGGCCGGCGGCGAACAGCAAAAACTGGACGAGGATTTTCTCGTCGCGCTCGAACACGGCATGCCGCCCGCCGGCGGCATGGGCATGGGCATTGACCGCCTGTGCATGATGCTCCTCGGCCAGGAAAGCATCCGCGACGTGATCTTGTTCCCGCAGTTGAAGCCGAAGTGAGTTGAGACAAAATTAACAAAATTTACAGAATTGGGAAAATTCGTTCCGGCGCGGAAATCTAATTCTGAATAATTCTGTTAATTCTGTCTAAAAATCGCTGCTGAAAAGAATTATTCCGCGCAGCGCTCGACAGAGGCCGATTGCTGAACTACTATGCGGTTGAAACAACTTAAAAATCTAACCAAGGAAAACAAATGCCTCTTTTACTCGCTCCAATGTTGGGAAGCGTGCTCGTGATCGGCGGCAGCACGGCGGGACTTATTCTTCTTATCGTCATCATCGTCCTGCTGGTTCGCTGACGGCGAAAAGAAATCGTCGCGCGCTAAAATTATTTCTTATCGTCGCGTTTCCGTTTTACGCCGAGTTTTTTTTCCAATTTCGCCACGCGCTTGAGGAGTTCGGGCAATTGGCGCTGCGCAATAATCTGGCGTTTCATTTCTCCAATCGGGCGCACCGGCGTGCCCCATAATTTTGCGCCGTCTGGAATATCGGTCATGACGCCGGATTGCGCGGCAATGGTCACTTGATTGCCGATTTTCAAATGGCCGGAAATGCCGACTTGCCCCGCAAGCACGACGTAATTTCCCAATTTCGAACTGCCGGCGATTCCGGTTTGCGCGACAAGCAAACAACCTTCGCCGATTTCAACGTTGTGCGCGATTTGAACCAGATTATCAATCTTTGCGCCCTTGCCGATGATGGTCGAGCCGAGCGCGCCACGATCAATCGTCACGCCCGCGCCGATTTCCACGTCGTCGCCGATAATCACATTTCCAATCTGCGGCACTTTGCGGTGAACGCCGCCGTCCTGCACATAGCCAAATCCGTCCGAGCCGATGACGGAATTTGCGTGAATGCGAACGCGATTGCCGATTTGCGCGCGCGGATAAATCGTGACGTTCGGAAATAAATTCACGTCGTCCGCAAGTTGCGAATCATCGCCGATAAAATTTCCGGCCTGCAAAACGGAACGTGCGCCGATTTTCACGCGCTCGCCAATCACGCAATGCGGTCCAATGTGCGCACTTGAATTAATTTTCGCGGATTTGGCGATGACAGCCGTTGGATGAATTCCTGCGGCAAATTTTTGTTCTGGAAAAAATAAAGCGAGCGCTTTGGCGAAAGCGATGCGCGCGTTCGGAACGCGAATCAGGATTTTTTTTGACGATGAAAATCTTTTGTCGGCGATGATCGCGGTCGCCGCGCTTTGCTCGGCGCGGGCGAAATAGCTTTCATTTTCCGCAAAAGTGAGGTCATCGGCCTGCGCATTTTCGGCGGGCGCAAAATTTTTCAGGACGGCGTTGCCGTCGCCAACGATTTCGCCTTGCAGGTGTTTCGCAATTTGAGCGGCAGTAAAGGACATTTGTTTGAACGGTTGACTTGATTGTCGCGGCTCACTATAAAGGCATGGAAATCCAGTTCAACACCTACTTTTATGGCGAAAACTTTTCGCGTCGGATTAATTGGTTATCGTTTCATGGGACGGGCGCATTCAAATGCGTGGCGTCAGGCGCCGCGGTTTTTCAATCTCAAGGCGAATGTCGAGTTGCACACGATTTGTGGTCGGGACGCCGCAGGCGTGCAGGCCGCGCGCGCGCAGCTCGGCTGGCAACGCGCCACGACGGATTGGCGCGAAGTCGTCGAGTCGCCGCTGATTGACATCGTGGACATCGGCGCGCCGAATTATTTGCACGCGGAGATGGCGATTGCCGCCGCGCAAAATGGCAAACACATTTTGTGCGAAAAACCGCTTGCGATGAATGTCAAAGAAGCCGAAGCGATGCTCGCCGCCGCGCAAAAGGCAAAAATCGTCCACATGATCTGCCACAATTACCGGCGCATTCCGGCGATCGCGCTGGCGAAAAAAATGATCGGCGAAGGCGTGCTCGGAAAAATTTTCCATTTTCGCGCGCGTTATGCCCAAGACTGGCTGACCGACCCGGAATTTGCCATCAACTGGCGTTTGCAAAAAGAGACCAGCGGCAGCGGCACGAACGGAGACATCAACGCGCATATCATTGACCTCGGACGTTATCTCGTCGGCGAGTTTCAGGAAATCTGCGGACTGCTGCACACATTTGTCACGGAACGCCCGCTCGCAAATTCTTCCGCGAAAACTCCGCGCAAGATGGGCAAAGTCACCGTGCCGGACGCGGCGATGTTCATCGGGCGAATGGAAAATGGCGTGCTGGCAAATCTTGAAGCGACGCGTTACGCGACCGGGCGGAAAAATCATATTGAAATCGAAATCAACGGCAGCAAAGGCTCGCTGTATTTTGATTTCGAAGACATGAACCGCCTGAAATTTTTCAACGGTGACGACCCGAAAGACCGGCAAGGTTTCCGCGACATTCTTGTGACCCAGCGCGGCGACATTCAGCCTTACGTCGGCAATTGGTGGCCGCCAGGACATTTGATCGGTTACGAACACACGTTCATTCACACCGTCGCTGATTTCGTGAACGCCTGCGCCGACGGAAAATCGGTGCAGCCGACATTTGAGGACGGTTTGAAAAATCAGCGCGTGCTGGCAGCGGTCGAGGAATCGGCACAAAAAGGCAAATGGGTGAAGTTGAAATGATTTTCCAGCGAATGTTTTGGCTTGCCCGCAAACGCGGTGGCGCGTATTAAAGTTCACGGTTATTTGCCCACGTGGCGGAATTGGCAGACGCGCTAGATTCAGGTTCTAGTGAGTAACATCATACAGGTTCAAGTCCTGTCGTGGGCACCACTTTGTTTTCTCTTTCTCTGACTGGTGGAATGGTGCGCGATACAGGGTTTGAACCTGTGACCCCCACAGTGTCAATGTGGTGCTCTACCACTGAGCTAACCGCGCATTTAAGAATCTAAAGGCGTCGGTAAAGCTCTCTTTTTTTTGACCGTCTGGCAAGTCGAAACAATCAGAATCGAGATGGCAGCGTCCTTTTACGTTCAGATTGAAAAATTTATTGCTTAACGGATTTTGAATAATGAACTGTTCACTTCGTAGCTTCTTCGCGTGACCAATGGATTGCGTGGAGCATCACTTCCGTGGAAGAACTCAATTGCAGTTTCTCCTTGATGCGATTCCTGAATGAGTTGATGGTGGGAATGGTCACGCCCATTTCTTCGGCAATCTGCCGGACACCTTTGCCCAGGCCGAGCATCCGAAAAACTTCCAGTTCGCGGTCACTCAATTTCTCGAGCGGCGATGGAGGAAGTTCGTCTGTGCCGCGCATGAACTTTGAAATGACAGAACTGGCCATTTTTTCGCTAAGGTGCATGTCGCCGGCAAGCACTTTGCGAACCGCTGTTTTTACCACTTTGGCGGGTTCCTGTTTCATCACATAACCCATCGCACCGGCGCGCAAAGCGCGTTCGGCATAAAGCGATTCCTCGTGCATGGAGACGACCAGAACCGGCAAATCTTCATATTCGTCTTTGATGGCCTTGATGAGATCAATGCCGCTTTTGCCGGATAATGAAATGTCCACGATGACCAGATCGGGTTCTGAGTTGCCAATGCCCTCCAATGCTTTGGTTGCCTCCGCAGCGTCTCCGCACACCATCAGGTCCCCTTCGCGATCTATGAGTTGTTGCAGCCCATCGCGAAACATCGCGTGATCGTCCACAATAAAAATCCGTTTTTTTTCCGATGGCTTGTTATTCATGAGATATGGGTTCCCGGCCTTTCATGAGCAATTCATTTGCCGCAGACTTTTTTTGCGCATCTTCAGCCTCCTGCCGAACTTTTTGTGGGGCCGAATAAAACACACATATGACTTGAGTGCCCTGACCGGGCCGGCTTTTCAAGTCTAAAGTTGCGCCAATGACTCTGGCGCGGTAACGCATTATCCGTATGCCCATCCCGGTGGAATTATTTCCGGACAATTCAAAACCGGAACCGTCGTCCTGTATGGTCAGCACGAGGCGGTCGCCGGTGCGCGCCAGAGAGATGATGATCTGCGCGGCTTTGCCGTGTTTGGCGGCGTTCAACACGGCTTCCTGCACAATGTAATACAAATGTAACGCCGCGTCGTTTTCCACTGTT
>DASYAA010000115.1:0-2905 GCA_036501565.1 Verrucomicrobiia bacterium | reverse complement strand
TCCAGCCGGTCGCGCAGCGCGGCATGAATCGGTTCGAGCCAGTTCGCGGTCGCAATGAACAGCACGCGCGACAAATCGAAGGGCAAGTCCAAATAATGGTCGGTGAATGTATGATTTTGCGCCGGATCGAGAACTTCAAGCAACGCGGCCGCCGGATCGCCGCGAAAATCCGCGCCGACTTTATCGAGTTCATCCAAAAGAATGACGGGATTACGGCTTTCGACGCGCCGCAGCGTTTGAATAATTCTGCCGGGCATCGCGCCAACGTAAGTGCGACGATGACCGCGAATCTCCGCTTCGTCGCGCATTCCGCCGAGCGAGATGCGGGCGAATTTTCTGCCGAGCGCATCGGCCATGCTTTTGCCGAGCGACGTTTTGCCGACTCCCGGCGGGCCGACGAGACAAAGAATCGGGCCTTTGATTTCTTTGCGACGTTTGATGACGGCCAGAAATTCGAGCAGGCGGTCTTTGACTTTTGTCAGGCCAAAATGTTGCTCGTTCAGGATTTTTTCCGCCGCCTTCAAATCCAGCTTGTCCTCGGTTGATTTTTCCCACGGCAAACTTAAAATCCAGTCGAGATAATTTCGTCCGACGGCGTATTCGGCGGCGGCTGGAGGCGTTTGTTGCAAACGCTCCAATTCCTGCTCGGCGGCTTTGCGGACTTCGGCGGGCAAAATGGCGCTTTCGATTTTTTCGCGGAGCGTCTTGGTTTCGCCAGTGCCCTGTTCGCCGTCGCCCAATTCGCGCTGAATGGCGCGCATTTGCTCGCGCAGAAAAAAATCGCGTTGCGTTTTGGCGATGGAAGAGGCGACGTCGCTCTGAATTTTCGAACTCAACGTCAAAACTTCCTGCTCGCGATTGAGCATCGGCAAAAGTTTTTGCAGGCGTTCACGGACGGAAATTGTTTCGAGCAATTTCTGCCGGTCTTGAAGGCTTAAATTCAGATTCGCGGCAATCAAATCGGCGAAATGTCCGGGATGCTCGGTGTTCAACGCGGCGATTTTGACCTGATCTGTCAGCGCGGTGGACATCTTGGCGATTTCTTCAAACTGCTTGTGCGCGTTGCGAAGCATCGCTTGGAGTTCGATGGAATCTTCCGTTTCGTCGCGCAACAGGTTATAACTCGCGCGCAGATATGGCGCGGGCAGCGAGTAATCTTTCATGCGAATTCGCCACAGTCCCTCGACGAGCACGCGCGCGGTGCCGTCGGGAAATTTCACCATTTTGGACAGGCGCGACACGCAGCCGACTTCATGCAAATCTTCGGGCGACGGCTCGGCGATTTCCGGTTTGCGTTGCAGCACCGCTCCGAACAAACGGTCGCCCGCCACGATGTCGTCAATCAGTTTGAGGCTCGGTCCGGTTTCGACGAGCAGCGGGACGATTGCGCTGGGAAAAATTACGATGTCCGAAAGGCCGAGGATGGGCAGGCTGTCCGGCAACGAACGCGACGAGACGCGCGGCGACTCCGATTTTTCGGTGCCACCGAGAATGCTGACAAATTCTGTCTCCGGCGATGTCATCGTCGCGTTTTACTGCAAGTTAGATGCCGCCGCGCCGGAAAAGAAAAGATTGCGCGCGGTCAATTTCCTTCGGCCACCAGCACCTTGGTTGTTTTGGAGTTTACCTGAAGCGCCACCGGCACGTCAATCCGCAGAAAACCATTAACATAAACCGCCTTGGCCTGGCTCAAATCAAAGCCCGGCGGCAATTCCAGGACACTCTCGAATGGACCATAATTGATTTCCATCACCAGAAAGCTGCAATTGGGCGGGCGGCAGCAATCGGGGCGGTTTCCGGCAATGCGGAGACGGTTGCCCTCGACGGTGATTTCGAGATTTTCACTCTTCATGCCGGGCAATTCCACCTTGACCACAATACCGGTGTCCGTGGCATAGACATCCGTGTTCGGCACCCAATCGCCGCTGGCCGCGCCGCCGCGTCCGCTTACCGCCGAGCCGCGTGAAACAAAATGCACCGTGGAACTCACTTTGGTTATGGCCATGATTGGAAACTATAGCTCAATATTCTGCACAAGCAAGCGAACTGCTCGCACTCGTTCACGCCCGCAACATAACCGCAAAATCCATTCGCGCAAATGGAAAGTTGTGTTCGTTGAACCGTTAAATGGTTGAATTGTTACATCGTGAATTGCAAATCGTCGTATCGCAGTTTTCCGATTCAACAATTTAACGATTTAACAAATCACAATTTTGAACTTCAAACCCTGAACGCTGAACCCTAAACTTTGAACGATGTTTCAATACGCGCACCGCGTCACCTACGCCGAATGCACCGTCGGCAACCACGTTTATCACTCGCGCTATCTCGATCTGCTCGAGGCCGCGCGCGGCGAATTCATCCGCTCGCTCGGCTCGACGGTTTTGCGTTGGCAGGAAAACGACATGATTTTTCCCGTCATCGAGGCGTGGGTGCGCTACAAATTTCCCGCGCGCTACGACGATCTGCTGGCGGTTGAAGTCTGGGTGACGGCCGTTGAAAAAGTGCGCCTGAATTTCGGCCATCGCATTTTGAATCAAAATGGCAGACTGGTTCTAGAAGCGGAAACGTTCCACGTTTGCACCGGCGTTGACGAAAAACCAAAACGCCTGCCGGAAGAACTGGCAGAAAAATTGAAGCCATATTTGAAAGAATGTGCCTGAACTCTTCATCTTGGGAGTTCGCAAAAAAGATGAAAGAATGGGAACCGCACTCGACACTTTGAATTCCGAAAATATATCTAGCCATATATTCGCTCCACTTTTTGGAAAACAAAACAAATATCGAGAGTATGATATGCAATTTCGTTCTGTTAATTTTGATGCGGCGAATGGATTTGAATATCCCGTCAAAACAATAGGCGATGTGCATATTGTGTATGTGGATTTAAGTTTTCTTCCTCGCG
>DASYAA010000114.1:0-19413 GCA_036501565.1 Verrucomicrobiia bacterium | reverse complement strand
AAAATGAAAGCCAGACTTTACGAAAAATACGCGAAGGAAGTCGCGCCGGCGCTGAAAGAAAAGCGCAAATACACGAACGTCCACCAGATTCCGAAGATGGTGAAGATCGTCGTGAACATGGGCGTGAGCGCGTCGCTGGAAAAAGGCGCGATCGAGGACGCGGCGAAAGATTTGTCGCTGATCACCGGGCGCAAACCAGCCATCAGCAAGTCGCGCCACAGCATCGCGCAATTCAAGCTGCGTGAAAATATGCCGATCGGCTGCCGCGTGACGTTGCGCCGCGATGAGATGTATGAATTTTTTGACCGGCTCGTCGCGACGGCGTTGCCGCGCATCCGCGATTTTCGCGGATTGTCACCGCGCAAGTTTGACGGTCGTGGGAATTATACTTTTGGCGTCGGCGACCAGACGATTTTTCCTGAAATCGAACTGGACAAAATCAAACGCCAGCAGGGCATGGACATCACGATTGTGACGAGTGCGCCGACGAATGAAGAGGCGCTGGATTTGCTGAAGATGATGGGTTTTCCGTTCGCGGAAAAATAATTTAATTTTATGGCCAAGAAAGCATGGTTGGAGCGCAACAAGCGCAAGACGGCAACGGTGAAGAAATTCGCCGCGATCCGCGCTGAAATGAAGGCGAAACGCGATTACGCCGGCCTGGCGAAATTGCCGCGCGACGCCAGCCCGACGCGCATCGTGAACCGTTGCGCGATGACCGGCCGCCGCCGTGGTTATCTGCGGAAGTTCGCAAGTTCGCGTTTGACGTTTCGCGAAGCGGCGTTGAACGGTTTGATTCCCGGCGTCACCAAGGCGAGCTGGTAAGTTAATTGAGATTTTAATATGAGCGATCCGATTTCAGATATGTTGACCCGAATCCGCAACGCGAGCCGCGCGCTGCTGCCGGCGGTGGAATTGCCGCACTCGCGGATGAAAGAAAGCCTTGCGCACATCTTGAAAAAAGAAGGCTACGTCGCGGAAGTGTCCGTTGACGGCAAGGTGATCAAGAAGCTGAAAATCCAGCTCAAATATCAGGGCAAGAAAAATGTCATCGAAGGTTTGAAGCGCATCAGCAAGCCCGGTTTGCGCAAATACGTCGGCGCGACGGAGATTCCGCGCGTGCTTGCTGGCCTTGGCATTTCGATCGTGTCCACGTCCGAAGGCGTGATGACCGGCACGCAGGCGAAGAAAAAAAATCTGGGCGGCGAGCTGCTCTGTTATATCTGGTAAAAATTTTATGTCGCGAATTGGAAAACAACCCATTGCCATCCCTCCGAAAGTCAAAGTGGAGGTGAAGGGGCAGAAAGTTTCCGTCGAAGGCCCGAAAGGCAAGCTAGGCTGGGAATTGCCGAAGCGCACGAGCCTCAAAGTTGACGGCGGCAACATTGTCGTCAGCCGCGACGGCGAAGACGCGCAGGCGAAGGCGTTGCACGGTTTGAGCCGCGCGCTCGTCAACAACATGGTCAAAGGCGTCGCCGAAGGTTTTGTGAAGAAGCTCGAAATTCAGGGCGTCGGTTTCAAGGCCGCAGTCACCGGCAAGGTTGTGAACCTTTCGCTCGGTTATTCGCATCCGGTGAATTACGACATCCCCGACCAGATCAAAGTGACGGTCGAGGAAAACACGAAGCTGACGATTGAAGGCCCGGACAAAATGATGGTCGGCAAGGTCGCGTCGGAAATCCGCGCGTTTTATCCGCCTGAACCTTACAAGGGCAAAGGCGTGCGTTATGTCGGCGAACACGTCGAGCGCAAGGAAGGCAAGACGGTTCAGTAACAATTGAATTTGTCCACGGCCAAATCCGTGGACGCGAAAAAATGAGAACGGAAAAGAAACAAAAATTGAAGCAGTTGCGTCGCTGGCGCATCCGTAAAAAAGTGACCGGCACGAAGCTGCGTCCGCGCATGGCCGTGTGTTTCACGAACGAAAACATCCACGTCCAGTTCATTGACGACGATGCGGGCGTGACGATCGCGGCGGCCTCGACGGTCAGCAAAACTGCGGCGAAAGATTTGGCGGCGAACGTGAAGGGCGCGAAGACCATCGGCGAACTCGCGGCGAAAAACGCCTTGGGCAAAGGCATCAAGGAAGTCGTGTTCGACCGAGGCGGCGTGCGTTATCACGGCAAAATCAAGGCGCTCGCGGACGCGGCGCGCGAAGCTGGATTAAAATTTTAACCTGAAAAAATACTGTGGCTGAAATCAACAAACCTGGTGGTGAAGGACAGCGCGGCCCGCGCGGGCAGGGCGGTCGCGGTGGTGGCGGACGTCGCCGCTCAGATGCTCCTGAAAATAATTTTGGCAGCGGCGGCGAAGAATTGATGGAGAAAGTTGTATTCATCAATCGTTCGTCAAAAGTCGTCAAAGGCGGACGCCGTTTCAATTTTAGCGCGCTCGTCGTCGTCGGCGACAAAAAAGGGCGCGTCGGTTATGCGCTGGGCAAAGCGAGCGAAGTCGCGGACGCCATCAAACGCGGCGGCGAACTCGCGCGCAACCAGATGGTTTCCGTTTCTTTGAAAGACGTGACGATTCCGCACGAAGTTTATTGTCGCTACGGCGGCGCGAAAATTTTGTTGCGTCCGGCCTCGCCCGGAACTGGAATCATCGCTGGCAAAACGGTCCGCGCCGTTTTGGAATCCGCCGGCATAAAAGATATTTTGAGCAAATCGCTCGGCTCGAGCAACGCGGCCAACGTCGTGAAGGCGACGCTCAAAGGCTTGTTGAGCTTGCGTTTGCGCGATGACATTTACAAAGGCCGCGGTTTGGAAATTAGAAAAATCAAAACACCTGAAACGCCGTCAGCAATTCCAGCCACAGCTTAATTTTTATGCGATTACACGATCTTAAACCTCGTCCTGGCGCGAAGCATCGCACCAAGCGTTTGGGTCAGGGCGAATCCAGCGGCCACGGAAAAACTTCGGGTCGTGGTGGCAAAGGCCAGACTGCGCGTTCCGGCAGCTCGATCCGCATAGGCTTTGAAGGCGGCCAGATGCCGCTCATCCGCCGCATTCCGAAACGGGGTTTCAATAATGCGCGTTTCACGGTGAGCTATAGTCCGGTGAACGTCGGCGATCTGGAAAAATTTGACAACGGCGCGCGCGTGGACGAAACGGCGTTGCGCGCAGTTGGCCTTGCCAACGGCAAATCCGCCGGAATCAAAATTCTTGGCAACGGCGAATTGACCAAAAAACTTACGGTGAGCGTGAGCGCGTTCAGCGCATCCGCGAAGGCGAAAATCGAAGCCAAAGGCGGCACGTGTGAAATCCTCACCCACAAACCCGGCGCACTGGCGAAATCCTAGGCGCGGCGTCTAACGCATGTTCCGCTCCATCGCCAACACATTCGCCAACTGCTTCAAAATCCCGGAGCTGAAGTCGCGCATTCTGTTCACGCTCGGCGTGCTGGCCATTGTGCGGGTGATGGCTTATATCGTCGTTCCGGGATTGGACGGACACGCGCTCGCGGCATACATGAACACCCATTCGCATGGCGCGGCGGGTCTGTTGGGAATGTATAATATGTTTGGCGGCGGCGCGCTTGGAAATTGCGCGATAGCTTCGCTCGGCATTATGCCTTACATCACCGCGACGATTGTGATTCAATTGCTCACGGCAGTCTGGCCAAAATTGAGCAAACTCGCGCGCGAAGAAGGCGGTCGCGCGAAAATCATCCAATACGGACGTTACCTGACGGTTTTGATTTGTGTCGGTTATGGTTTTTTCACGGCTAGAAGCTGGGAAAATCCTGAAAAAGTTTTTGGCGCCGGCATCGGCCAGCTTGTGCTTGTTGACAATCACTTTTGGTATTTGTTTCAAACTGTAATCGTCTTGACGACAGGCACGATGTTGCTCGTGTGGCTCGGCGAGCAAATCACCGAACGCGGCATCGGCAACGGCGTTTCGCTGATCATCACTATCGGCATCGTCGCGCGGCTGCCGTTTGCGGTGCAGGCGCTCAAGGATATGTTTTGGCCAAGCGGCGGAGTTGAAGCGAATTATCACCTCATGGGCACGGGCATCATGCTGCTCGCGTTGCTGGCCTTGGTCATCGGCGGAGTCATTGCCATCACGCAAGCGCAGCGAAAAATTCCCGTGCAATACGCGCAACGCGCCGTCGGACGCAAAATGTATGCGGGTGGAACGTCGTTCATGCCCTTGCGCGTGAATTACTCCGGCGTCATGCCGATCATTTTCGCGCAATCCATCCTGATGTTTCCGCCGATGGTTTGCCAGTGGCTCGCGAGTTCCAAAGTGCCATTTTTACAGGACCTTTTCAGCGGGCTGGCGGTTCAGTTCACATCCGGCTCATTTTTGTATCTGACGATGTACGCGTTGATGATTCTGTTCTTCTCATATTTCTGGGTTGCGACACAGTTCAATGAAATCCAGATCGCCGACGATTTGAAGAAAAACGGCGGCTACATTCCCGGCGTGCGTCCGGGGCAGGGGACGAGTGATTATTTGCACAGAGCCATGAGCCGCATCACGCTCGCGGGCGCAATTTTCCTGACCGTCATTGCCACGATCCCGATCATTTTGGGCAGACGCTTGAACATTCCACAGGACGTATCGCAATTTTTTGGCGGCACGAGCATTTTGATCACGGTCGGTGTTTTGCTGGATACGATGCGCCAGGTCGAATCGCATCTGATGATGCGCCATTACGACGGCTTTCTTAAAAAAGGCCGCGTGCGCGGACGGTTTTGAAATGGTTGAATTGTTAAATCATTGAATCGTTGAATCGGAAAGAATGCAGAACGATTTAACAAATCACAATTTAACGAACACTGTGGCCGGAATAAAATTAAAGTCCGAGGACGATTTGAAATTGATGCGTCCGGCGTGTGCAGTCGCTGGAAAAATTTTGGAAGAAATCGCCGCGTTCATCAAACCGGGCGTGACGACGCGGCAGGTGGACGAATTTGCGGCGGCGCAAATCAAAGCGCACGGCGCAAAAAGCGCGTTTTTGGGTTATCGCAAGTATCCGTGCCATACTTGCATTTCGGTGAACGAAGAAGTCGTTCACGGATTGGCGGGCGAGCGCGAATTGAAATTTGGTGACATTGTGAGCGTGGATGTCGGCGTGAGTTACAAAGGTTTTATCGGCGACAACGCGCGGACGGTTGCGGTGGGCGGCTGCGGAGTTTTGGCGCAACGGCTTTTGGACGTGACGGAACAGTCGCTGTATCTGGGAATCGCGGCGGCGAAACCGGGAAACCGCGTGACGGATATTTCGCGCGCGATCCAGGATTATGTCGAGGGCAACGGTTTCAGCGTAGTGCGCGAATTTGTCGGCCACGGCGTCGGGCGCACGATGCATGAAGAGCCGCAAGTGCCGAATTTTGTTGACCGGAAGATGAACGACAAGCTGCGCGCGGGCATGACGATCGCGATCGAGCCGATGGTCAACGCCGGGCGGCCCGAAGTAAAAATCTTGAAAGATGGCTGGACAGTGGTCACGCAAGATGGTTCATTATCCGCTCATTTTGAGCACACCGTCCTGATAACCGACGGCGAACCGGAGGTTTTGACATGGCCGGAGACGAAGCTTTCAAAGTTGACGGTCGCGTGACCGAGGTTTTGCCAAACGGCACCTGGCGCGCGGAATTGAAAAACGGACACCGCTTGACGGCGTTCGTCGCTGGAAAAGCGAAGAAGAATTTTGCCGGGCTGAAAGCCGGCGACAAAGTGAAATTGCAATTGGCGCCTTACGATTTGTCCGTCGGGCGGATTTTGGTTGAAACTTTGGTTGAAACAATAATTTAAGAATGAAAGTCAGAGCATCGGTAAAAAAACTGTGTGAGCATTGCAAGATCGTGAAGCGCAAGGGCGTCATTCGCGTCATTTGCTCGAACAAACGTCACAAGCAACGGCAAGGTTAAAAATTTATGGCACGCATCATTGGTGTTGAAGTTCCGCCGAACAAGCGCATAGACATTGCGCTGCGCTATATCTACGGCATCGGCCCGGTCAACGCGCTAGAGATTCTCGAGCGCGCGAACATTGACCGCGCGATCCGCGCGAAGGATTTGACCGAGGCGCAGCTTTCGCAAATCGTCCACGCGATTCAGGAAGGCAAATACGTCATCGAAGGCGATCTGCGCCGCGAACTCGGCATGAATTTGAAACGGCTGCAGGGCATCCGCTGCTATCGCGGCGTCCGCCACCAGCGCAGTTTGCCCGTGCGCGGCCAGCGCACTCAAACGAACGCGCGCACGCGCAAAGGTCCGCGCAAGACGGTCGGTGTGCAGCGCAACCCGAACGCCAAAGCTGGCATCACCTGATGAATTTACGATTGGCGATTTACGATTTGAAAACTAATTTAATATGGCTGACGAAATAAAAAAGAAGGCGTCCGTAAAAAAAGAGACGAAGCCCGAAGCCGCTGAAAAATCAGCGCAAGAAAAGCCGGGCAAAAAAGCTGCTGCAACAGGTGAAGCTCCGGCTGTTGAAACGCCGATTGTTGTCGCCGCGCCGACTGCCGCTGAACTTTTGGGCGAAGACGCGAATGCCAAGAAGATTGTCAAAGCCAAGCACGCGAAAAATGTTGCTGTCGGCGTCGCGAACATTCTCGCCACTTTCAACAACACGCAAGTCACGATCACCGATATGCAGGGAAATCTCATCGGATGGTCGAGCGCAGGTCGCGTCGGTTTCAAAGGCTCGCGCAAAAGCACGGCTTATGCGGCGCAGCAGGTCGCGCAGGACGCCGCGCGTCAGGCGATGGCGCACGGAATGAAGGAAGTCGAAATCCGCGTCAAAGGTCCCGGCTCGGGTCGCGAATCCGCGATCCGCGCGCTTCAAGCGATTGGTCTTGAAATCAGCACAATCAAAGACGTGACGCCGATTCCTCACAACGGCTGCCGCCCGCGCAAAAAACGCCGCGTGTAAAATCTTAAATCGTAAATCAAAAATCATAAATTTCTATGGCTCGTTACACAGGTCCTCGCGTTCGCATCAGCCGCCGGTTCGGTCTGCCGATTTTCGGCCCGTCGAAATATCTTGAGCGCCGCAATTACGGCCCGGGCGTCCACGGCCCGAAGTCGCGCCGCAAGCACACCGATTACGGCCTCGGTCTGATCGAGAAGCAGAAGTTCCGTTATTTCTATGGCCTGATGGAAAAACAATTTCGCGGCGTTTATGAAAAAGCGTTGAGCCGTCGCGGTGTCACCGGCGAGACGATGTTGCAAATTTTGGAGACGCGCTTGGACAACGTCGTTTATCACCTTGGCCTCGCGAACACCCGCGCCGCCGCGCGCCAGATGGTTTGCCACGGCCACATCACGGTCAACGGCCGCAAAGTCGGCATTCCGTCGTTCGCCTTGAAAGTGAACCAAGTGATTGAAGTAAAAAATCACAACGTGTCGCGCCAGTTGGCGACGAAGAATTTGGAAGGCTCCGTCAGCCGCGCAGTGCCAGATTGGTTGTCCTTTAACAAGGAAGAATTCAAAGGCACGGTTCAACGGATTCCGACGCGCGAAGAAATCCAACCGATTGCCAATGAACAGGCCGTCGTAGAATTTTATTCCCGATAAACCATAAACAGAAAAACAATTATACGGATTTCTCCGGCACGGGAATAAATCAGCCGGAAAAATCAGATTAAAATTGTTGAAAGGAAAATATGCCAGTCAGACTCGGACGTTTCGAAATGCCCAAGCGGTTGCAGAAGGAAGAATCCACCGCGACGGAAACTTACGCAAAATTTGTCGCCGACCCGTTTGAAACCGGTTACGGCCACACCATCGGCAACTCGCTCCGCCGCGTGCTGCTCTCGTCGCTCGAAGGCGCGGCCATCACGTCGCTGAAAGTGGACGGCGCGATGCACGAATTCGCCACGATTGACGGCGTTGTCGAAGACGTGACCGACATCGTTCTGAATCTCAAGAAAGTCAAATTCAAAGCGCACACGCGCGACGAACAGACTCTTTTGCTTTCGGCGAACAAGGAAGGTGAAGTGACCGCCGCTGACATCCAGACCAACCAAAACGTCGAATTGGTCAATCCCAGTCAAATCATTTGCACGCTCGATAAAAAGAAAAAGTTCGAGATGGAACTGGAAGTGAAAGTCGGGCGCGGTTTTTGTCCGAGCGACGAAAACAAAAAGCCCGGCCAGGCCATAGGCGTTGTCGCGATTGATTCGATATTTTCGCCGGTCACGCGCGTGCGTTACGCAGTTGAAGCGGCGCGTGTAGGCAACCGCACGGACTACGACCGGCTGATTTTGGAAATCTGGACGGATGGACGCCTCACGCCCGACGATGCGCTCACGCAGGCGTCGGCGATCCTAGCCCATCACCTCGACGTGTTCGTCGGCTACGACAAGAATGCGGTTGAATTTGAGGAAGCCGCCGACAAGCAGGACGAGGAGCAATCGAAGAAGAAAAAACTTCTCGCCATGAGCGTGAATGAAATCGAATTGAGCGTGCGCGCGGCGAATTGCTTGAACAATGCGAACATCACGACCGTCGGCCAGTTGGCGATGAAGAGCGAACAGGAAATGCTCAAATACCGCAACTTCGGAAAAAAGTCGCTTAACGAAATCAAGGACAAGCTGACCGCGCTGGGTTTGTCGCTCGGCATGAGTTTCGAGCCTGGCCTGATTGACAACACGCCGAAGGAAGAACCGGCGGCGGAATAGGAATTTTATGCGTCATCTTAAACGAACGGCCAAACTGGGGCGCACGTCCGAGCATCGCAACGCGATGCTGGCGAACCTCGTTTGCAGCCTCATCAAGCACCGCCGTGTGACGACGACTTTGGCCAAGGCCAAGGCCGCGCGTTCCGTCGCGGAAAAACTGGTCACGCTTGGCAAGAGTGGGACGATTCATGACCGCCGTCTTGCGGTCGCGCGATTGCATCAGGAAGACGCGGCGAAAATTCTGTTTAAGGAAATCGCGCCGGCGTTCAAGGAACGCAATGGCGGCTACACGCGCATTGTCAGGATGAACCAGCGCAACGGCGACGCCGCGCAGCGCGCAATTCTGGAATGGGTTGATGTGACGGTTGAGGCTCCTGCTCCAACTGAAGCTGCGCCTGCTACTAACGAAACCAAGCCGGAATAGCAAAAATAATTTTGAATCAAACACAAAGCCCGCTCGAATTGAGCGGGCTTTTTTATTTGGTCACAACCGCAGGAAAATTTTTCGTTTGTAAAGGAAGTGCGCAAACCAAAATGCCAGCAGCAGCCCGACAATTGAAACCATGAGTTCGCCGAAGCCTTCGGTCACGGACGTGTCAAAAAACGTTGTGATGTCGCCTCCGACAAACCGTTCCGCCAGTCCGTCAAATCCGTTCAGAATATCGCCGGCGATATAAATCGTGATTGAGTTCATGCCCATCCACACAAATGGCTGGCACCATTTCCGCCATTTCCACACGTCTACGATTTGAAAAAATACGCCGAGCAGAATCGCGCTGTAACCACCGGCGACCAATACATAAGACGACGTCCAAATTTTTTTGATGACGGGAAATTGAATTCCCCAAAGCCAGCCCAAAGCAACGCTCGCGACTCCAAACGACAGTAGAAAAATCACTTTCCGCTGATCTTTGACCTTTTGATTCTTCAAAAGAAGTCCGGCAAAGACGCCGAGCAGACAAGTTCCGACGGCTGGCAGGGTGCTTAAAATTCCTTCCGGGTCCCAAGTGCCGTCGTATTTACGTCCGGGCAGGTATTTTTGATCAATGTAATTTGAAAGGTTGACGCCTTTGAGAAAAGTTCCGCGCAGGAGATTTGTGCTGGCCATGTTGAGCTGGCTAATTTTTGTGAAGCCGGATTCTTTCTCGATGATTTGGGTTTGTGGTGTCGGCCGGACATCGGGAAACGGAACAAATGTCATCAGCGCCCAGTAGCCCACGAGCAAACTTGCGCAAATGGCAATCAATGTGCGCGGCTTGCAAAAACAAAAGAGCAGCCCGGAGAAAAAATATGCCAATGCAATCCGGTTGAGCACACCCATCAAGCGAATGTCCGGCCACGAATGTGAAAATCCGCCGGAATAAAAAATTCCCATCGCAAAAAGCAAAACGCTGCGAATAATAATCCGTTTCAGCGCTTCCGCGCGACCAACGTTCGCAATGGTTTTGCCAAGCGAGAAGACCAATGACACGCCCACGATGAAAACGAACAGTGGAAAAATCAAATCATAGAAATGAAAGCCTGCCCAGTCCGCATGATTAAGTTGGTTGGCCAGAAATTTTGTCGGCTTGGTCTGGCTCATGTCGTTCAAGGCATAAACCAGCGAGTCCGCGCCGATGATCCAGAACATATCGAATCCGCGCAGCGCATCCACGGACATCAAACGTTGATTGACGGGCAAGGCTGGAGAAGATGCGCCTTCGGTTTGGGATGGCATGAGCAAATGGTTGGACCAAAGCCGTAGCCGGTTCAAGAGAAAAATTAAATCAACCAGCCGCGCTGGTATATTCCTCGTCCGTTCTCAAATCGAGTCCCATCAAAATGTAGTCGTGCGAAATTGCCTGCATGTCCCGCACATAATCTTCCAGCCGCATCAATTGGCTGAAACCGAGCATCGCGAACATTTTCATGGCCGTCTCCTGTTCGCCGATGAACTCCGCCTCGACCCTTTCCAGTCCAGCGCGTCGCGCGATGTCCAGAGTTTCGGCGATGAGCGCGCGAGCGCGTCCGCGTCCGCGCGATTCGGGATGCACCGAAACGCTCACGCGCCCGATCTGCCGCTTCCAGCCGCCGAGATGCTGGTGCAACGTCGCCACGCCCGTGATTTTTCCGCCAAGCAACCCGACCAGCGGCAGATTGCGACCGTAGTCAATGTTTTGGCACCAGTTTCGGATGACATTCATGTCCGTCACGCGATGCTTGATGAACATTCGTTCCGGTTCGGGAATGCCGAGAAATAACTGGTGGAATTCCTTTTCATCATCCTTGCGCAGCGGACGCAACGTCGCCTTCGTGCCGTCCTTGAGCGCGATGGTTTTCGGAAACTGCTGCAGTTCAAGTTCAATGCTGAATGACATGGATTCTTTCCGTGCACTTTGCGCCAAACTTTTTGCGCCTACAACTTAATAAGGCCGCGACGATTCGCCGGTAATGCCGTGGGCGCGATGCAAAACCGCCGGGTCAATGCTCCAGCGCGATGCCAACAATGGAACTTTTTCCACGTTCGCTGCCGCATTTTCGGTCATTGTCCAGAACTCCGCGTCGGGATTCTCGCCGTAACCGAAACATTTCATGCCCAGCCTGTTTTCCGCCAAAGTTTTTTCGCCTTGATCCCAGACTGTTTCGCCCGCCCACGCATACGCGCGCGTCACGCAGCCGTCGTCCATTCGCGCCCATGCGTGGTGATTTGAAAATTTTTCCGCGTGAAAAAATTGCACATGACCGAGTTCGCGGCTTAGCGCGGTCAAAAAAAGATGGCAGGCGTCAACATCGTCGCCCGGATTTGGCAAATCCGGTCCGGTGACGACGACCCAGCCGTTCACGCGCGGACTGATGAAAAATTTGCCACCGCCCACAAGCGCGGAACGAACCTTCTCGGCTTCGACCGAACGGACGGCCAGCCAGGTGGACGGGCGTTGTTGCGCCGTGCCATGCGCGAGCGGATGAAATTTTTGAATCTGTTGAAGCGTTTGTCCCAGCGTGCGCGCGCGCCGATGCAGGAAAAACACCCAAAGAAAAACCATGACGGCCACGCCCAGTGCCAGAAAGTGCGCAGCCAGCAGCATCAATGTTTCTGCGTCCGTCGGATTCACGATTTGAATTTACGCCTGTGCCGGACAGGTTCAATAAAAAATTTGCTGGTAGGGTCATCGCGCTGCGATGACCGGACGCCGCAGCGCGGCGTCCCTACCTAAATTTTCCGCCAGCCAGTCGAGATGTTTTTTGCTGCCCGCGCTCAACGGCAAAACCAAAAACTCCGGCGTGTCGTAAGGATGTTTGGCGAGAATAAGTTTTTCCAATGCAGCCAATTTTGATTTTTGCGTTTTTAGAATCAGCAGAACTTCCGCGCCCGATTCGATTTTTTCCTGCCACCAATAATGCGATTCGATTTTTGGAGCCAGATTCGCGCAGGCGATCAAGCGCGCCTGCAACGCGGCGTTGCCCAGCGCGCGCGCCGTTTTCAAATCCGGCGCGGTGACGAGAACAATGGCGAATTTTGTGGCGGGTTTCATCCGAACTGCAAAGTGGGAAATATTTTACAATTTTTTCCCAGCAAAAAGACCGAGGAAAACTCCCAGACACAATTTCGAATTATCCAAAGCCCATTTAGCACCATCAGGATTTGCTGTTGTGCAAAACAGCCCTACGCTGGCAAATAAAATAGTAAGCGTGAATAATAAAATAATGAAAATATTGTCTGCAACTTGAATCCAAAAATATTCTTTGACAGTTGGCTTCTGTCCAGTCGTTGAGGCGTCCTGAACAACGGTTTGATAATATTGTTTGTAGTTGTTCATTTTACCTTCTCAGTCGACGTTGTCGCAACCCCATCGTAAAATTCGTAAGTCATCCTATAGCCTGGACTGTCGCCGACGACATCCACCATAAACATGAACCCTAAAATGTATTTATTTTCTAATGTTAAAATTCCAACAGGTGCAGTTAGGCCGCTGGCACCAGATTGACTTGGGTTGTAGAAATCAATCTGAAGTTTATCTTGAGCCAAATTCTTAAATGCCAACTCAAATGGTTTTTTGCTCTTATCTTTGGACACAATGAAATCAACTAAATAAGGTGTCTGTATTTGTTCTGAAATAATTTCAAAATTAATTGGTTGGTCAAAGAAACCAAATGTTACACCGGACAAAATAGGTATTTTATTCGGAAGACCATGTCCTAGGAATTTAACTGAAAACATAAGATATTCAGAATTTGAACGCCCTTAAATTTTTGTCAAGCTGCCATCTTCGATAAATAATTTTTCTTGAACGTCACAATCTATTTTCTTTCCGTCAAATTATTTGTTTAAGTCAAGACATGGACGCCGCATTGCCGCCGCTCACCGCCAGCACGCTTTACCTCGTCGCCACGCCCATCGGCAACCTCGAGGACATCACGCTGCGCGCGCTGCGCGTGTTGCGCGAGTGCGACGTGGTCGCCGCCGAGGACACGCGGCACTCCGGGCAATTGCTGAAGCATTTCGGAATTTCCAAACCGCTCTTGAGCTATTTCCAGTTCAACGAGGCGCGGCGCAGCGAGGAAATCATCGAACGTCTCCGGTGTGGCGAGAAAGTCGCGCTGGTCACGGACGCGGGCAGTCCCGGCATCAGCGATCCGGGCGAACGCGTGGTGAAGGCGGCGATTGCGGCGGGCTTTCGCGTCGAGTCCATTCCCGGCGCGTGCGCGTTAATTGCCGGATTGACAGCCAGCGGATTGCCGACGGAGGAATTTCATTTCGTCGGATTTCTGCCGCACAAATCAGGGCAACGGAAGAATAAGTTGGAATCGCTAAAACCGATTGAAGGCACTTTGGTCTTCTACGAATCGCCGTATCGCATCGAAAAACTTCTAGGCGAACTCAACGAAGTTTTTCCCGAACGCGAAGTTGTTCTTGCGCGCGAGCTAACGAAAAAGTTCGAGGAATTTCTGCGTGGAAAACCGGCGGAATTGCTAGTGGTCGCGCAAAAGCGCTCGCTCAAAGGCGAGTTCGTGGTTTTAATTGCGGGCGCCAATTAATGGCGTGAGAAACCTTTACTTCGATTTTGCGGCGCGGACTTTTGCCCAGCGTGCTTTTGCCGCCAGGGAAATTTTCTTGCGTGCTGCGGCGCTCATCTTGCGAGTTTTTTGAGGCGCTTTTTTGGCCGCCGCTGGCGAGGTATTTGTCGCAAACGCTTCCAATTGTGATTGGAGGCGTTCGATTTGTGCCTTCAAGGTCACAATGCGTTTTAGTTTAGCAGATGGTATATTAAGGATTTCTTTCATATTCACGCGGGGATTCTAAAAAATCGGTTCAAAATGTCAAAGTATTAAATTGCTGGCATTTTCGATAAGTTTTCAGACGAAAACGGAAAAGAATTAAGTCGAGCGACGAACAACGCGCAAAAAATATTAGACAAATTTTCCAGGATTCAAAATTCCGTTCGGGTCAAGCGTTTGTTTCAATGCGCGATGCAGTTCGCGGACTTCTTTTGAAACGGCCAGAGGCCACCAGCGTTTTTTGGCGAGGCCAATTCCGTGTTCGCCGGTAATTGCGCCATTCCATGCGAGAATTTGCCGGAACAATTTGTCGAGCGCGGCTTCAGCGCGTTTGACGGCGGAGGGATCGTTCGCGTCGAGCATGATGTTGACGTGAATATTGCCATCCCCGGCGTGACCGAAACACGCGATGGGCAATTTGATTTTCTTTTGTAAACGCGCGGTGAAGCGGAACAAATCCTCCAATCGTCCGCGCGGCACGACGATGTCTTCGTTCAATTTCGTGAGGCCGCTGGCACGAAGCGCGGTGGAAAATTCGCGCCGGATTTGCCAGATTTTTTCGCATTCGGCGTCGCCAAGACCACGCTCGATAAAGAGTGGGTTGTGTTTGCGGATGATTTTTTCAACTTCCGGCAATTCACCGCAAACGGATTTTTTTTGTCCGTCAATTTCAACGATCAAATGCGCTTTGCAAATGCCGAGGCGTTTGGTGCCGGTGTGTTTCGCGGCGGCGGCGAGCGTAAATTCATCGGCCAATTCCAACGCGCTTGGCAAAAATCCGGCGGCAAGAATTGCCTGCAACGCGCCGACGGCATTTTTCATTGAACTGAAACCAACGGCGAGTGTTGCGCGAAACGGCGGAAGCGGAATGAGTTTCAAGGTCGCTTCAGTTACGATGCCGAGCAATCCTTCCGAGCCGACAAACAGGCGTGTTAGATCGAAGCCGGTTTTGTTTTTATGCACGCGTCCGCCGACGCGGATGATTGTTCCGTCGGCCAAAACAACTTCGAGTCCAAGAACATAATCGCGCGTGACGTCGTATTTCAAACAGCGCGGGCCACCTGCATTGGTTGCGATGTTGCCGCCGATGAAATTGTTTGCGCGGCTCGCGGGATCGGGTGGATAAAACAAATTCAATTTTTCGACGGCGTTTTGAAATTTTTCCGTGATGACGGCGGGCTGGACGACGGCAACAAAATCCTTCGCGTTGATTTCCAGAATCCGGTTCATGCGTTCGAGCGAAAGCGCGATGCCGCCGCGAATCGGGACGCAGCCGCCGACGTAGCCGTGGCCGCCGCCGCGCGCGGTCACGGGAATTTTGTTTTCATTTGCAAATCGCAAAATTCTGGAAACAGATTTTGGCGAGCGGGGCAGGGCGACGGCGTCGGGCCGGTGCGTGGCGAACCATTTGTCGCCGGAATAATTTTTCAAGGCGTCGCCGTCAAAAATAATTTCACCGGGCAGAATTTTTTTAAGCCGCTGGAGAATTTTTATTTTTGCCGGAGTCATTTGGTTTTGAGAAATTCTTCTGCATCGGCGGCTTCTACCGCAGGCACTTGGACGAAAATATTGGCGATCGGTGAATAGCCTGCGAGCCACGACGCTGTGTTTTCATTGGCTATGAATGGATGAAAATTCGCAGCTTCGAGCCGCGAACGAACAAGTTGTGCGTCGGTAAGACTGAAAGCAGTGAAGACAGTGACGAAGTCCATGAAAAGTTCACTTGGTGATAAAAGTGGTGTCGGTCTTGGCGGCGATACTACGGAAGTCAGCAAAAATAATAATTCCTGCGCCAGTTTGAAGTGGAGTTTGCACTTGTGCTTCGACTTGGTGGCCAACGTATTGCTGGGCATTGTTAACGACGACCATTGTGCCATCGGGCAGATAGCCGATGCCCTGTCCCTTGTCTTTGCCTTCACGCACGATTTTCAATTGCAACATTTCGCCTGGCAGCAAAATGGCTTTCAGACTTTTGGCGATTTCATGGAGATTGACGCAATTAACTTTTTGCAGTTCGGCGACTTTGGTGAGGTTGTAGTCGTTGGTGAAAAGCCGGGCGTTGAGATTTCGCGCGAGGCGAACGAGCTTGGCGTCCACGTCTTTTTCTTCGGGAAAATCGCCGTCATGGATGATGACTTCAATGCGAGTGTTTCTTTGCAGGCGATTGAGCATTTCGAGTCCGCGCCGGCCGCGAGCGCGCTTGAGAGGATCGGCAGAATCGGCGACTTGCTGAAGCTCTTTGAGCACGAAGCGCGGGACAACAATCAGTCCTTCAAGGAAACGTATTTCGATCAAATCGGCGATGCGTCCGTCAATGATGACGCTCGTGTCGAGCAAAAGCAAATTGTCGGGCTTGTTTTGAGGCGAGAAGCGGACGTAAGGAATGATGAGCGAAAAATCTTCCTTGTTGCTCCGCATGGCGAGAATGATGCCAATGTAGCTAAATCCCAGAAATAATCCGAGGCGGATGATCCAACGGATTTTATCATCGGCATTCACAAACAGCCCCGAGAAGTCAATGAGCCACGCGACGATTGTGCCGAGCAACAAACCAAAAGTGATGGCGGAAAATGCACGGAGCGAAAAACCTTTGAGCATTTCGTCAATAGCAATCAACAGCCCGCCAAAGCCGAAGCCAATCAGCATTCCATACAGCGCGCCATTGCTCATGCCGGTGAATTCAGGCCGTACCTGACTGATGGCGTAACCGCCCGTTGTGCACAAACTCAAAAACAAAATCCGAATGATCCAAAGCGGTGTCATGGGTTAATGGGATTCGGCTGATGATTCGTTTGTGTGCGCCGGTTCGCGATGCCAGAGAAAATGCCACAAGCCGAGCCGGTTCAGATTGCTCGACGCGATGGCGAGATTGTTGGCGATAGCTTGCACGTTCGTAGCCAATTGTTCGTTTTGCAGCAATGTTCCGGCAAGACCCTTGCCAGATTGCAAATCGTCCATCACTTTTTTCAACGTTTCCGCTGAAGACTCGACGTTTTTCACCGCGTTGGAAATTTCCACTCCATTTGTCGTCAGAATCCCATCTGCGGAATTCGCCAGTTGATTGAGTTGCTGTGAAAAAACCAGCACGTTGCTGACGGCGAGGTTGATTTGCGAGCCGTTGGTGGCGATGAGACCGTTGATGTTGCTGACCGCGCCGGATGCCTGCTCGGAAAATGCGCGCAGATTAACGACGGCAACGGAAAAATTCGTGAGCGTTTGCCCATTCAACACGACTCGTTGCAAATCTGAAACGGAAGCGTCCAGCTTTTTTGCCGTGTCATCAATGCGTTGGATGAAGCCGGACGCCGACCGCGCGACTTCCTGCAAGTTGAAAGGTTCCTGGCAGTCCACTACATCGCCGTTCACAAGCAGACGGTCGTTGTTCGCCGTCGGAATGACGGAAACGTATTGGTCGCCGAGGAAACCGGCTTGCTCGATGACGAACCGCGCGTCGCGATAAATTTTGAACTCTTTGTAAATTTTCAGAAAGATCGTCACGCTCTTGCCGTCATCGGCTAGTTTGATGTCCGAAACGTTGCCGACCTGCACGCCCGCAAGCAGCACACTCGCGCGCGGCTTGAGGCCGCCGACATTGACCGCGTGCAGATTCAAATCGTAAGTGCCGCGAAAAACACTCGTGCCTTTGCTGAACTGAATGATCAGCACCGCCAGCAGCACCAGTCCAATCAGGACGAACAGACCGACTTTTAATTCCAATCGTGATTTTTCCATGACTTAAAATGTATTTTCCATCGGATCAGCTATACCGTCAATGAATTGCCGCACAATCGGGTCTTGCGACGCAAACAACGATTCCGGCGTGCAGTTCGCATAAATTTTTTTATCGTGCAGCATGAGCACATGATTGCCAACGCGCCGCGCCGTCCGCATATCGTGCGTGACCACAATCGAAGTCACTTTCAAATGGTCGCGCACGCGAATCATCAACTTGTCAATGCTGTCGGACACAATCGGGTCCAGTCCCGTCGTCGGCTCATCGTAAAGCACGATTTGCGGCTCGTAAATGATTGCGCGCGCCAATCCGACGCGCTTCCTCATTCCACCGGACAGTTCGGCGGGATTTTTATTTTCCGTGCCGGGCAAATCCACCATCTCAAGCGTTTTAGTCACGCGTCTGGCGATTTCCGATTCAGTCAAATTTTCATGCCGGCGCAATCCGAACGCCACATTTTCCGCGACTGTCAGTGAATCAAACAACGCCGCGCCTTGAAACACCATGCCAAATTTTCTGCGCACGCCAAGCAATTGACGCTCGTTCATCGGCTCAATATTTTCACCATCAATCAAAACCTCACCCGAATCTGGCTTTAACAAGCCGATGAGATGCTTGAGCAAAACGCTCTTGCCACCGCCGCTGCGACCGATGATGGCGACGGATTCGCCGTTTTCAATCCGAAAGCTGACGTCATCCAGAACTTTCTGCGCGCCGAAACTTTTTTCCAGATTGCGCGCCTCAATCATAATTGCCCCACGAGTTTGCCCATCAACATCGTCAGGAAAAAGTTCGTGATCAAAATGGTGATGGAAGAATACACAACGGCTTCCGTGGTCGCGCGCCCGACGCCTTCCGCGCCGAGTCCGCAGGTCATGCCTTTGTAACAGCCAATGAGCGCGATGATGCCGCCGTAAATGAACGACTTGATCAAACCCATTGCCAAATCCACATCATGTGTGAAGTGCAGCATGTTCACCCACAAATAAGTCGGCTCAATGCCGAGAATGTGCACGTCAACCAGATAACTCGCGCCGATGCCGACCACGATGGATTCTAATGTGAGCAATGGCAGCGCGATTTGCGCCGCAATCAATCGCGGCACGATGAGATAATCCACCGGATGCGTCGCCAAAGTCCGCAGCGCGTCAATCTGCTCCGTCACGCGCATCGTGCCGATTTCGGCGGCGATGGCCGCGCCGACGCGACCGGCCACCATCAACGCCGTCAGCACCGGGCCGAGTTCGCTGCACATCGAGACGCTCACGACCGCAAGCGTGGCCGTGTCCATTTTCACTTTGTGAAACTGAAAAAAAGTTTGCGCGCCCAGCACCATGCCCGTGAATCCGCCGGTGATGATCACGACCGATTGCGATTTGATGCCGATGAAATAAATTTGATATAGCAAATCGCGCCACGCGACTTTGAACGTGAACGCCGACACGAGGACTTCCTTGGTCAACATGGCAATCTGTCCCAATTCAGTCAGGATATAAGCGACTCGTCTGTTGCCGAAAAAATTCATCCGCCGCAAAATAACAACCGGCGTGGAATTTGACCAGCGTTGGATTTTTTTTGCACTGCCAGTTGCCGCGCGTCAAAAAAACTGCCATTTTCAAGCGCAGTGATTCGGACGCTAAAATTTATTTTCAAAATCGGCTTCGCGCTTTTTATTCTGCTGCTGTTGCTCGTCGCTGCCGCAATTGTTTTCCCGCAAAAATTTTTGTGCGTGGACAGCGGGCCAGTGAAGGCTGACGTGATTGTTGTTTTGGGCGGCGGTTCGCACG
>DASYAA010000113.1:0-5449 GCA_036501565.1 Verrucomicrobiia bacterium | reverse complement strand
GTGCTGTTTTTTGCATTCGGAAATCAGAAAATGGACAGGATCATCGGTGAGCTGTCTTATCCCATTTATCTCTTACATATGATTGTTATAGATATGATTGGATTTCTGCTGCCTCGTTTTGGGCTTGTGCGCGAAATAGGTATAATCAGTGCTCTTGTCTCAATCATTTTAGCTGCCATCCTTTACCGTGTATTCATCGCTCCTCTCGATAAAAAGAGACATATTCTCACCACAACAAAACTACCCGCTGCCGCTCATGCTTGACCAAGCACTTGCCCTTGCTTCAAACTGGACGTGTAAATGATTAACCGCTGGCCAGTTCCAAGTGACTTGAGCCACTCCAAAGCACTTCTTGACCGGCTGCACAAGTCCGCCGTTGTCTGGTCGTGGATTTTCAATGCCGTCCGTTTGCTATCGGGAATTGTTCTTTTGCCGCTCGTGTTGCGCGAATTGTCGCCTGCGGATTTGGGAATGTATTACGTTTTGTTGAGCCTCGTCGCGCTGGCTCCCATCATTGACTTCGGATTTGGGCCAACCATCGGGCGGTTTATCGGCTATGCCATGGGCGGCGCCAAAACTCTTCAAGCGCAGGGTGTGTTCAAATCGGCAGAAAATGTGGATTCACCCAATTATGCTCTGCTTTGGCAATTGTTGCTGACCACCCGCATCTTGTATCGTTACATCGCAATCGGAGTTTTCATCATCATGGGGATTTGGGGAACGTATGTGGTGGAAATGCGCATTGGTGAAACGTCTTCCGAATTTATCACCCGACTGGCTTGGGGAATCACGCTTATGGCCACGGTTTTTGATATTTATTGGAATTGGTGGAACACATATCTCCTCGGCATGAACGAGGTCAGGAGTGCAGCACGCATTGGACTGCTGGCCATGCTGATAAGATTGGTTGTTGCGAGCATATTATTATTGAGCGGTGCGGGACTTTTAAGCGTTCCTATTGGCAGTCTGGTTGGCAGCGCGATTTGGCGGGGACTTGCGCGGTTGAGGTGTCTTGCGTTATTGAAAGATCAGCCGCGCCCGGAGAAAATTGACATCAAGGAAAATCTCCGGATTCTTTGGCCCAACAGTTGGCGTCTGGGTGTTCAGTTCATGAGCGGTTACTTGACGATTAATGCCAACACGGCCATTTGTCTTGCCGTTTTCGGTTTGGCGGCCAATGCCAAATACGGATTGTCCGTTCAACTGCTGAATATCGCCGCGGAGATGGCCGCAGTTTGGACAAGCACGCGCTGGCCATTGATTACTCAATACCAATCGCGACATGAACACCTCTCAATTCAACGAGTCCTCTGGCCGCGATATTGGTTGCTAAACATCACGTTCATAGTTTTGGCTGGCGGAATTATTTTCTGCGGACCCACTCTTTTACAATGGTGGGGAAGCGGCAAAGAAATGCTGCCAGCGCCGTGGCTGCAAATTTTAATGTTATACGCTTTCTTGAACATGCAATTTGTGATGTGGGGCACTTTGATCGCCACGGGAAACCGGCTTTCTTATCTTTGGCCGACTGTGGCTACCAATGTCTTGAGTCTGGCACTGTCATTAGCGCTGGTTCATTTCACTACATTGGGACTTGGCGCATTGGTTTTAGGACCATTGCTGGCCGGAATTATTTTTAATTACTGGTATTGGCCACTGTTTGCAGCAAGAGGAATAGGCACAACTCTTTTCCGCTTCATTTTCTTTGGCCCATCCACTCAAAACGAATCCCGCACTTAAGCCTTTTCTTTCGCGCCAATTTTTTTACGCTGCCTCATGCCTTCATTCGACATTGTTTCGCAGGTCAGCTCGATGGAAATCGAAAACGCCGTCAACCAGGCCAAAAAGGAACTGGCCAACCGCTTCGATTTCAAAGGAAGCAAATGGGAAATCATTTTGGAAAAAGCGGAAATCAAATTAACCGCCGACAACGAGTTCAAAGTCAGCACGCTCAACGAAATCGTCATCGGCAAACTCGCCAAGCGCGGCATCAGCATGAAAAGCGTGGAGCAATGCGACCCGGACATCTCGCCGCTCGGCCACGCGCGCCAGAGCATCAAGATTAAAAATGGCATCGCGAGCGATGTTGCCAAACAAATCACCGGCTTCATCCGCGACGGCAAGTTCAAGGTGACGACGCAGATTCAGGGCGACGAAGTGCGCGTGAACAGCAAGAGCCGCGACGAATTGCAGACCGTCATCGCCGCCGTGCGCGCCCATGAATTTCCCGTGGCCGTGCAGTTTGTGAATTTCAGGGATTAAAAATGAAATCGCTCCACTATCGAGAAAGCATACGAGAATATTTAACTCTCGTCGCCGATCCGAAACTTCAATCAAAAGAAGGTCCAACTGAAATCATTTGTCTTTGGTTTGATGATTTATATTTTCCAAACTTTAATCCAAAAATTTACAATCCGGGTGTATTTGAAAAGGGACTTGAAGATTTTGAATCATGCTTTTCTCAAAAAGAATTAGAAGCGATGCGAATATTTCACAACTACTTCGATTCGGTTGCAGATAAAATTGATACCCACACGGCGTTTGAAGAAATCCAAAAAGACCCGAACTGGATTAAATTGAGCAAGGAAGCAAAGAAGGCGTTGGCGGCTTTTTCAGCGCCGTAGGCGCGGCATATTTGTAGTCTCCGTTCCGTAAAAATCCCAAGCTCCGTCAGGAGCGACATCTTCTGCGCGTTGTCGGAATATGCCGCTCCTGACGGAGCAAATTTTTTGGAATGCGTTTCTACAAAGATGCCGCGCCTACGGCGCTGACTCAAATCTCCACCGTCTGCTTATATTCCGGCACGATGACTCGAGCCTTCGGCTTCATCGCGCGCAAGGTTTCCGCGTGGGCGAGGCATTGCTTTTCTTCGCCGTGGATGCAGACGATTTTCTTGATGTCGCCGGAAAGTTTCTGGACGTAATTCTTCAATTCATTTTTGTCCGCGTGGCCGGAATAGGTGTCGAGTGAAACTACTTTCGCGCGGACTTGATACGGTTCGCCAAAAATGTTCACGGGATTTTTGCCCGCCACGATCATCGCGCCGAGCGTGCCTTCGGCGCAATAGCCGATGAACAAAATCAAATTGTTCGCGAAGCTGATGTTGTTTTTCAGATGATGCCGGATGCGTCCGCCCTCGCACATGCCCGATGCGCTGATGATGATCATCGGTTCTTTGCGGTCGTTCAATTTTTTTGAATCTTCCACGTTGCTGATGTAAGTAAGATTGTTCATGCCGAACGGGTCTTCATTGTTGCACAGCGTGTCGTAAATCGTGTCGCGCAGACATTCGGGATGGCGGATATAAATTTCCGTGGCGTGCGCGCTCAACGGGCTGTCCACGAAAAACGGCGCGCGCGGAATTTTTCCGGCGCAAACCAATTCATGCAGCACATAAACAATCTGCTGCGTGCGCCCGACGGAAAACGCGGGAATAATCACCTTGCCATTTTGCTTCAAAATTTCGCCAACGTATTTGCCGACCAATTCGTCGGCGTCGGGACGTTGCTCGTGAACGCGCGCGGCGTAGGTGGATTCGATTTGGAGATAATCCACGTTCTCGACGGGAATCGGGTCGCGCAATAATTCGTCGCCGCCGCGACCGATGTCGCCGGTGAAAAGATAACGAAATTTTCTGCCGTTTTCCTGAACATCCAAAATCACCTGCGCCGAGCCGAGAATATGTCCGGCGTCGCGGAACGTGACGTTGACGCCCGCGACCGGCGAAAAAGTTTTTTCGTAATCGTGCGCGACGAGTTGTTGGACGCATTTTTGCGCGTCGGCAGTTGTGTAAAGCGGCTCGACCGGCGGCTGATGTTTTTTGGCGCGCAGTTTGGAAACGAACATCGCGTCCTGTTCTTGAATATGCGCGGAATCCAAAAGCATGATGCCGCACAAATCGCGCGTGGCGTTTGTGCAATGGATCGGGCCGTCGTAATTTTTGCAGAGGCTCGGCAATTTGCCCGCGTGATCCAGATGCGCGTGACTCAAGACAACAGCGTCCACTTGTCTCGTGTCGAATGGCAAAATTTTATTGAGTTGTTCCGATTCCTGGCGATGGCCCTGGAACAATCCGCATTCGAGCAACAGCTTTTTGCCGTTAATTTCGATGAGATACATCGAGCCGGTGGTCGTCCGCGCCGCGCCGAAGAAATGGATTTTCATGTGCGGCAATTAAGCCACAGTCTGCCGCGCCGAAGCAAGAAGCGAAGGCGGGATTGAACATGGATGAAACACGGTTTTATTCGTAAAAACAGATTGGACATCCGCCGCCGTTCCGCTAAATTCATCCACACCTATATGAAATGTGAAACGACCGATACTATTTTGAAGTTCGCGCTGGCAGTGCTGGTGATTCTGGCCGTGATTTTCGCGTTGCAAACGATTTTCCGCACGCGCGAATTGCGTTCGCTCACCCAGAAGGTGAATGCCGACCAACATTATGTATTGCAAGTTCAGTCCTTGTATAACGACGCGCTGGCTTACAGTCAGAAAAATCCCAGCCCCGACCTCACGCGCATTCTTCAGGCCGTGCAAGCCAAACCCGCCGCGCGATAAATTTATGAACGAATCCGAAATAAATTCGCCCGCGCCCGCTGAATTGAGCGATCAAGTTGCGGCGTTGCGCTGTCAAGTTTTCACGTTGTTGCTGGCGCTTGTCGTGGTCAGTGGCACGCTGGCGGCCTATCTGTCTTACCAGTCGCGAGTGTTTGGAAAAGACATCTCCAACGTCAAACCGCAGGCCATGCAAATAATTCAGGGATTCAACCAAAGCCAGCCGAAATTGGAGAATTTTATCAACCAACTCATCACCTACGGCCAGACGCACCCGGAATTTCAGCAGCAAATTCTGGAGAAATATAACATCAAAGCCGCGCCTAAAAAGTAGTCGTCGCCAGTTTTGCGCCGCAGTTCGGACAAAAATTCGACTGCGGCGGGATTTTTTGCCCGCAACCCGCGCAATCCGTATGCGCATCCGCGTGCCGGTGATGGATGATGAGATTGCGAACGTAAGGAATCCATGTGAACGCGTAGGCAAAAATGAAAACAGAATCCCGCCTCCAAACCGAATAGATCAGCAAAAGCAGCGAGCCGGTCAGGCTCAACCACCAAAACGCCGTCGGCACCACGACGCGCTTCTTTTTTTCCGTCGCATACCATTGCACAAGAAATCGCGAGAAAAAAACCGCGTTGCCAATCCAGCCGACGACTTTCCAAACGCTCCACTCGACGCCAAGAAATTTTCCGTCGTGCCAGATTAGGTTTGTCAGCCAGTCCATAATTTGCCGCAGCTTAAATGAAACGCGGATGGATTTGGAGACAGAATTCACAGAATTATTCAGGATTCAATTTCCAACAATTCTGTAAATTTTGTTAATTCTGTCTTTTCTCTGCGACTCCGCGTCTCTGCGGTGAAAATAAAATCAGCCGCCCGCGACGATTTTTACGA
>DASYAA010000112.1:0-19279 GCA_036501565.1 Verrucomicrobiia bacterium | reverse complement strand
ACCACCGCCACTTTGGTATGCAAAGCCGCGAGTAATGACACAATTGGACACGACTATACTTGAATTTTCACACCACACGCCTCCACCGCTTTGCTCACGCAAAATATCTCCCGAATCAATCGCGCCTCCATTGGTCAACGTGAAACCGATTAACGACGCGCCGTTGGTTAAATAGACGCAACGAATTGAAGAACTACGAAATGAATATCCCTGTATCACCGTCGTCGCCGGGCCGTTGACACTCTCCACAGTTACAGATTTATTCACCATGACGCGATTGGTAGAATTTCCATAAACCACACGGCCGCCTGTTTGATAAATTCCATTCGTCACGAGAACAATGTCGCCATTTGTGGCAACATCAACTGCATCCTGAATGTTCGTCGCGGCGGTGTTCCAATCGGCGTAAGGCGGCGCGGCGTTGGTGCTGTTCAAGTCCACATAAAGCGTCGCAGCGGCAGAATGAAGATTTTGCAGCGCAAGAACGGCGGCTGCCAAAAGTATTTGCTGAAATTTCATGGCTACCTTCCAGAATCATCTTCTTTTACCGTTTTCTATCGCGGCATTCAAGAACAAAGTCGCCGCTGTCTGCGCAATAAATTCTCGAACTCGCAGGTTTTTTCCTTTTGCTGACGCCGATTTGCCATTTCAATTGCGCTCCATGTCGCGCGATTATGTTCTCGAAAATTCACCGGCGGAGTTTCATCCGCAGATTGATTACGCGCGCGAACTCAATCCGCAGCAACTCGCCGCCGTCACCGCGCCGCCCGGTCCGGCGCTCGTCATCGCCGGCGCGGGTTCGGGCAAGACGCGCACGCTCACCTATCGCGTCGCGTATCTTTTGGAACAGGGAATTCCGCCCGAAAGAATTTTGCTGCTCACATTCACGAACAAGGCCGCCGCCGAAATGATGCGGCGCGTTTCCGATTTGATTGGACGCGAGTTGCGCGAGCTTTGGGGCGGAACGTTTCATTCCATCGGCGCGCGGATTTTGCGCACGCACGCCGAGGCGCTCGGTTATCGCCGCGATTTCACGATTCTCGACCGCGACGATTCCAAAGATTTAATCAAAGCCTGCGTCGCCGACGCCGGAATCGAAACCAAGGGCACGCATTTCCCGAAACCGGAGGTGCTCAACGAAATTTTTTCGCTCGCAATCAACACGCACAAATCAACGGACGAAATTTTGGAAACGCAATTCAGTTACTTCGCGCAATTCGCGGAAAAAATTTCTGATCTTTCACAACGTTACGCCAAACGCAAACGTGCGACAAACGCGATGGACTTCGACGATTTACTTGCGCTCTGGCTGAAATTGCTTCAGGAAAATGCTGATGCGCGCGAAATGTATCAGCGCCGTTTTCAATTCATCCTTGTAGACGAGTATCAGGACACGAACAAATTGCAGGGCGACTTGATTGATTTGCTCGCCGCGCGAACCAAAAATGTCACGGTCGTCGGCGACGACGCCCAAAGCATTTACGCATGGCGCGGCGCGAATTTTTTGAACATTCTTGATTTTCCGAAACGTTATCCGGGCGCAAAAGTTTTTAAGATTGAAACGAATTATCGCAGCACGCCGGAAATTTTGAAAGTAGCCAACGCCGCGATTTCGGCAAATCGAAATCAGTTCACAAAAGTTCTCACGCCGTCGCGCAAATCCGGTTTGAAGCCTGCGCTCGTCGCGTGCATAGACGCCGCGCAGCAATCCGCATTTATAGCGCAGCGCATTTTGGAATTGCACGAGGAAGGCGTGAGCATGAATCAAGTCGCCGTGCTTTATCGCTCGCATTTTCACGCGCTGGAATTGCAACTGGAATTGACCAGGCGACAAATTCCATTTTCGATCACGAGCGGCATCCGGTTTTTCGAGCAGGCGCACATCAAGGACGCGACGGCATATTTGAAACTGGTCACAAATCCGAGCGATGAAATTGCGTTCAAACGCGTCGCGCAATTACATCCGGGCGTCGGCGGCAAAGGCGCGGACAAACTTTGGAAAATTTTCAGCGCAGAGGTTGAATCGTTAAATCGTTCAATTGTTGAATCGGAAAAAATTGCCAACGATTCAACCATTCAACCATTTAACAATTCAACAGCGACAAAAGCCGAACGAAAAATTAAATTTCCCGTCGCGACCGCTTTGGAAACTTGCGCGCCGCACGTCGGAAAAAAAGCCGCCGTCGCTTGGGCGCAGTTGGTCGCCACCGCCGCGCAACTTGAATCGGAAAAAAATCCGGCAAAAATGCTGCGCATCGTGATTGACGCGGGCTACGACGATTATTTGAAGGAAAATTTTGCGAATTACCGGAACCGGCTGGAAGATTTGGAGCAGCTCGCCGCGTTTTCGTTTCAATTCGGGTCAACGGAAGAATTTTTGACGCAACTGGCGCTGCTCACCAACGTCGAAGCCGAAGACGACAACGCAAAAAATGACGAGGCGCGAATCCGGCTCTCGACAATCCATCAGGCGAAAGGTTTGGAGTTCGACGCTGTATTTGTGATCATGCTTTGCGACGGAATGTTTCCGTCCGCGCGTTCAATGGAAAGCGACGAAGGCGAGGAAGAAGAACGGCGACTTTTTTACGTCGCCATCACGCGCGCCAAGAACGAATTATATTTGAGTTATCCGCTGATTCGCGCGAGCTTCGGCAATTCGGGCGGCGACGGGATGCAACAGCCCTCGCGCTTCCTCTCGGAAATTTCTGCCGATTTATTGAACAGGTGGAATTTGAAACCAGCTTACTGACCTTATTTCAGTTCGTTTTTCAGAAATAATTTTGAAAGGCGATGCAATGTCGAAATGATTTCGAATTTTTTCCGCGTTCTGGCATCTTATTTATGTGCGACACATCAAAATCATTGTTTCAATCTGCTTTTGCCTCGCGGCTTTGACCGCGCGCGCCGCGCATACCGAAGTAAAATTGCTTTTGTCCGCCGATACTGCCAAGCCCGGCGACACGATTTGGGCTGGCGTGGATTTGAAAATGGAACCCGGCTGGCACACTTACTGGAAAAATCCCGGCGACGCTGGCATCGCCACCGCCATCAAATGGCAATTGCCACCGGGAATCTCTGCTGGCGAAATCCAATGGCCGCTGCCGGAAAAATTCCCGCCGATTGAAGTCACGACTTACGGCTACACCAACGAAGTCACGTTGCTCGTGCCGCTAAAAATTGAAACGAATTTTCCGCCCGGCCAAATTGACTTGAAGGCGAACGTCTCGTGGCTCGAATGCATGGACGTTTGCATTCCGGCAAATCAAGATGTCGAAGCAAAGTTGAACATTGGCGGCGAGACAAAAAATTCTGCGGATGCCGCGGCGATTGAAAGTTGGAAAAGCAAAGTTCCGAAAGCAATTATTAATTTTGATGTTAATGGTTTCTGGTATGATTCAACAAACGTCAATCCGAGAGCGCTCGTTATTCAAATTCATCCTCCGCAAACTAACGCCGAAGATTTTTTTCCACAGAGCAGTGATGCTTTTGAAGTTCAACCGGAGACCAAAATAAATTTTGATGAATACAGTGATTCTACAATCATCAGAAAACCGGTCCAAAAATTTTCCGGCGAATGGCCCAAAGAAATTTCCGGCGTAATCGTTTTGCAAAACGGAAATTCGCGCGAAGGTTTTGAAGTTAAAATTCCAATTGCTGACCAAGCGCCAACCGGCGCAAAAATTTCAGAAAGTCGCACAGGCGTCCCGCCTGTCTCAAATCTTTCGGAAAAAAATTCAGAGACAGGCAAGATGCCTGTCCTACAAAATTCGCTTTGGCAAATGTTGCTCTACGCCTTCATCGGCGGATTGATTTTGAACATCATGCCGTGCGTGCTGCCGGTCATCGCGCTGAAAATCCTCGGCTTCGTCAGCGAGGCGCGCAGCGAACCGCGACGCGTCCGCAATCTCGGTTTGATTTACGCGCTCGGCGTTTTGATTTCATTTCTCGCGCTCGCGGCAATCGTCATTGGCGTAAAAGCCGCCGGCCATCACGCCGGCTGGGGAATGCAATTCGGGAGTCCCGTTTTCATCGTCTGCCTGACGACGCTTGTCATGCTCGTTGCGTTAAATCTTTTCGGCGTGTTTGAAGTCACGCTTGGCGGACGCGCTTTGGACGCCGCCGGAAATCTTGCGTCGCGGCACGGCGCGAACGGCGCATTTTTCAACGGAGTTCTCGCGACGACTTTGGCAACGCCTTGCACCGCGCCATTTCTTGCGCCTGCGCTCGGTTTCGCCTTTTCGCAAAATGCGGGAACAATTATTTTAATCTTTCTGTTCGCTGGGCTCGGGCTTGCCGCGCCGTATGTTTTGTTAAGCCTTAATCCCGCGCTGCTGAAATTCTTGCCGAAGCCCGGCGCATGGATGGAAAAATTCAAGATCGCCATGGGTTTTCCGATGCTCGCGACAGTCGTATGGCTTTTCAACGTCGCCGCAAGCGATTATGGGTCGAGTGTTTTCTGGCTCGGAGTTTTTTTAGTCGTTGTCGCGTTCGCCGCGTGGATTTTCGGCGAATTTGTCCAGCGCGGGCGCAAAAGAAAAGGAATTGCGCTGGCAATCGTTTTAATTTTGCTGGCCGGTAGCTACGCTTATGCGCTTGAAAGCAAATTGCATTGGCGCGAGATGATTGCCGAAACGGACACGACGAGTCTGGCGGTTTCTTCGGGCGGAATTGACTGGCAGCCGTGGTCGCCCGAAGCCGTCGCACAGGCGCGCGACGCCGAGAAACCGGTGCTGGTGGATTTCACCGCGAGCTGGTGCGTGACGTGCAACGCCATCGTCAAACCCGCGCTCGAAAACAGTTCCGTCGCCGCAAAGCTCAAGGAAATGAATGCCGTGGCATTGCTCGCCGATTATACGCGCACGCCGCCGGAAATCACCGATGAAATTGCAAAATATGGCGGCGCAGGCGTGCCGCTGGTTTTGGTATATCCGAAAAATCCCGATGCGGCAGCAATCGTTTTGCCGCAGCCGTCGCCGTTGCAATTGCCTTCAGGCTACGAAAAAATTATTCTGGACGCGCTTAACCGCGCGGCACATTGAACATTTTCCTGAAACCTAATGTCAAAATCTTCGTCTACTATTAACAACATGAAAACCACAATTGCATTATTCGCTGCCTTAACTTTGGCCGCATCCACGTTCGCCGTCGAAGTCGGCAAGCCAGCGCCGGATTTCACCGGCACGGACATCAACGGCAAAACCGTCAAACTATCCGATTACAAAGGCAAAATCGTCGTCATTGAATCTTACAATTCCGACTGCCCGTTCTGCCACAATCAATACAAAACCGGCGCGACGCAGGATTTGCAAAAGGATTTGGCGGCCAAGGGTGTCGTCTGGCTGATTGTCAATTCTGTGAACCCGAAAAATTTCAGTCATCGCACGCACGAACAGGCACAAAAGGAAATGACCGATGAAAAAATGGATGTGACTGCGTGGATTGACGACAGTTCCGGCGCCATCGGCCATCTTTACGAAATGAAAACCACGCCGCACATGTTCGTCATCAATAAAGAAGGCACGCTCGTCTATGACGGCGCGATGGACAACAAGCCTGATCCGTTTCATGACCCGCGCACGGCAAATAATTATGTCCGCGACGCCGTGGACGATCTGCTCGCTGGAAAACCGATTGAAGTTTCGCAGACGAAACCTTACGGCTGCGCGGTTCATTACGCGGATTGAAATCCGACAAAGTTTCATTGCAAAGGCGCTGACAACAGCGCCTTTTTTATTTTGAAACGAGTGTGTTTTTGCCCACTTGTTACATGACAAATCGAGAAAAAGATGTATCATCGCAATTGCAGTTGTGAAGGAACTTGCGAGATACAGAATGTTTTTTGGCCGACCATCAATTCTAAAAACTGAAAAGACGCCGTTGTTTCTTCTGCGCCTGATATTTATTTTTTCCGTCGTTCTCTTCCGAACGGCTTGGGCGGGAAATTTTTATGCGGGAACTTCGCCGGCGAATGTTCCGTGGCCGGGCGGCGTTGTGCCGTATGAATTTACAAATACGCTGACGGCGGCAGAAACAAATACTTATCTCAACGGTTTGCGCGAATGGGAATTGGCCGCGAATGTAAAATTTGTTCCGCATACGAATCAGACGCGCTGGATTCTTTTTTCCTACAACACAAATTTTCTCGATTATGTTTCCGGCGGCAGTTACAGCCCGCAACTCGTCATCGTTTCCAGTTTGAGCCGCGCGCAGGTTTGTCACGAGATGGGTCATTCGTTTGGTTTCACTCACGAAAATATTCGGCCGGACGCAACGAATTACATTTCAGTTCTCACAAACAACATCGTCAACGAACCTTCGAACATCGTCTGGTTTCAACCCGACCCGACGACCGTCACAAATGGAAATTACGATTACGAATCGGTGATGCATCTCGGCTGGGATTTCGATTCGACAAATCCCGGCGTTCTCGCCACGCAGCAACCCAAGCCGCCCAATTTTCCGCGCTACCAATTTCGCATGGGCAATTATTGTTTGAGTCCCGGCGACCGTGCGGCGCTGGCGTATCTCTACGGTCCGCCCGCGACGCCCCTTACAAACATCGTCACGACAACCGCCGACGTTGGCCCCGGCAGTTTGCGCGCGGCAATTTATTATGCGACCGACCATCCCGGCACGACGGTCAAATTTAATATTCCGGCGAGCGATGCTGGTTACAGCAACGGCGTGTTCACCATCCATCTCACCGGCCATTTGCCGCCGCTGGTCGCCAACGGCATGGTGATTGACGGCTCAACGCAACCCGGTTTCACGAACAAACCGCTCATCATCGTGGACGCTTCACAAATCCTGCCGGAAACTTTCACGTCAGACACCGTGCTGATTTATTCGTCGAGCAACCAGGTGAAAAATATTTCGTTCACGGGCTTTGACTGGAACGGCCTCACGCTGACTTACCCGGATGCGTCGAACAACACCGTTTCCGGCTGCTGGTTCGGCGTTGATTCCAGCGGCACGAATGCCGCACCGAATGCGTATCAAGGAATTCTCATCGCGAACGGTGCAAGCGGAAATATTATCGGCGGCACAAATGCTCTTTTGCGCAATGTCATTTCTGGAAATTCGCAATATGGCATTTTCATCACAGACTCGAACACGACGAAAAATGTTGTTCTCGGCAATTACATCGGCACCGATGCGAGTGGAAGTAACGTGCTTGCCAATAGGTTGAGCGGCGTTTTTGTCGGCAACGGCGCAAACGGAAACATCGTCGGCGGAATGAATGCAGGCGCGCGAAATATTCTTTCCGGCAATTCGCAATACGGCGTCATCCTCACCTCGAACACGACCGGCAATGTCGTTCTCGGCAATTACATCGGCACGGACACGAGCGGAAGTTACGCGGTGCCCAATACCATCAGCGGCGTGTTTCTGGCGGCTGGCGCGACCGGCAATCTCATCGGCGGTGCCACCGTTGGCGCGCGCAATGTCATTTCTGGCAATACCAACGGCCCCTATTACGCCTACGGAGTGCTCGCGGCCGGCTCCGGCACCAGCGACAATGTGATCGAGGGAAATTACATCGGCCTCGGCGCGGATGGATTGACACCGGTGCCTAATTTTTACGGCGTTTATTTTTACGGTGGCGCCACGAACAACACGCTCGGCGGCACGGTCGCCGGTGCGGGCAATTATGTTTCCGACAACATTTCTTACGATGTTTTAATCAGCGATCCGGGCACCAGCGGAAATTTTGTCGAGGGCAATTTTATCGGCACCGATTCCACCGGCACCAATGGCACCGCCGGCTCCATCAATGTGGAACTGCAAAATGGCGCGACGGGCAACTTCATCGGCGGCGTGAATCCCGGAGCCGGCAACGTGATCGCTTTCGCCAATTTTATTGGCGTGGCTTTATACGGCGACAGCACGACGAACAATTCCATCCGCGGCAATTCCATTTTTAGTAATTACATGGGCATTCATCTGTTCGGCAGTTATTATTACCCTTATGTGACGCTCAACGACGTCGGCGATGGCGACACCGGCCCAGACAATCTGCAAAATTTCCCCGTCATCACCAACGCCTTTGGCTATGGAACCAGCACCGTCATTTTGGGAACATTGAACAGTGCAACCAACAGCAGTTTCTTGATTGACGTTTATCGCAACTTTCAGCCCGACCTGAACATCGGCGGCTACGGCGAAGGCCAGTTTTACGTCGGCACCGTCAGTGTGATCACCGATGGTTCCGGCAACGCGAATTTTTCACTGACCAATTCCGTCGCCAACTATTCTGGCCAATACTTCGCCGCGACCGCGACCTCTGCGAACGGCGACACCAGCGAATTCAGCGCCGACATGCTCGCCACCAACGCGCCATTCGCACAATTCGGCACTTCGTTCACTTGGAGCGCCAATGGATTTACTTTCAATCTCACTCTTCAGACCAATTTCAATTATCGCATCCAAACCACGACGAACCTGGCAACTCCAATTTCTTGGGTTGATTTGACGAATTTCACCGCGACAAATTCCATCTTCAATTTCACCGACCGCAACGCGACGAATAAAGCCCGCTTCTATCGCGTCGTCTCGCCGTAAATCATTTTGGCAGGGCGGTGCTGCCGCGCCGCCCATTTTTCCTGCTGCAATTCTTTTGAAAGCGTAAAACCAAACTCCTTCAGAAATAATTCCACCGGCGCGAGAATTGTCACCGGCCTTCGAGTGAAAGTATCTTTGTAAGCCAGCCGCACCGCGCGCAAACCAAGGCGATAATTTTTTTGCACGCGACCATAAATCTCATCGCACACAATCGGACTGCCCGATTCTGCCAGATGCAAACGGATTTGATGCGTTCGCCCCGTCAGCGGACTCGCCTCGATGAGCGTGAACAGATCGGTGTTCATCAAAACACGGAAATGCGTCTCGGCTTCCTTGCCTTCTTCCGAATTATCCACGCGCATCTTGCCGAAATTTTTCGGGTCCGGGCCGAGCGGCAGTTCGCAGGTCCATTCCTTCTCGCGCGGCACGCCTTCGACAACGGCGAGATACGTTTTCTCCATCCGCCGCGATTCGAACATCTCTCCCATCGCGCGCATCGCGCCCTCGCTTTTGGCGAAGAGCATCACGCCGCTCGTGTCCGCATCCAGCCGGTGGACGTGCCGGAGATAGCGCAGGTTGCGCGAGCGCGCCCAGAAATCATCCGCGCGGATGGACGAATCAATCGCCGTCTGCAAGTTCCAGTTCGTCTTGCGCCACGAATCCGGCACGAGCATCCAGCCGCGCGGCTTGTCAATCGCCAGCACCGAGCGATCCTCAAAGATGATGGGAATCGGCTCGCAGCCCGGCAGTTCGATGAAATTGGGTTTGGCCATCCACGCGAATGATAGCAGGCGAAGTTAACTGGCTCAAACAATGGTTAATTTACTTTCTGCTGCCGAACAAAATATTCCCGAACTTCACCAGCAGCATTATTATCATAACCCAGAGAATTAAGTTTGTGCTCATGCAATAGCAGCATGGCGTAAGCGACAAAATGCGAATAGCGACGCAATTAAATTTTCTTGCGTGAATCGTGTCGCAATTTTCTTGGCGGTCTGCCAGCCGTAGCATCTAGTGGAATTTTGAATTCCTTCGCGTATCGTTGAATCTTGCGACGACGGTTTTCCCATGTGCCCTCACTAAAATTGGGGTCAATCTTTGCAAGGCTTTCTTTCATGTCCCGCATTGCGTTTGTGACGCGCGTGCCCGAAGGAATCGGAGCGTAACCAGGAACCAATTTTCCTGAAGAATCTCTGCCCCAGTTTTTCTCCCAGCCGGGATAAAACATTCCGTTTCTTGAAAACAAAACTTCCAACTCATAATTTCGTTTGGGGTTGTGACGTTTCAATTTGGCAAGCGCGTCGGCTAGAGCGTGTAGCACTTGTGTTTCTCCTTTCAGAATTCTCGCAGCCAGCCACTTACCTATCAATTCATGGCATTGCCGAGTAATTGGCCGATACTTGGTTTCCATGTCTGCCGCTAGTTGCGCTTCTTCAAACACAGGATCAAAGAAAGTTCCCGGCAGTTTGTCTTGTGCGATTTTGACGCGTTCCTGCCATGTCTTTGCTGCACGAATTTTCTGAATTATCTTTTTCATTTTTTCCGCCATTCCGTTTTCGGCGGCTCTAGCAAACCTTGCGCGCGCAACGCCGTGCGGAAATGCAGCTTGGAAATTTTTGCCAGTTCGCCCGTGCCGCAGCCTGATACATTCCTCCGCCAAAAAAAAGCAAAATCAAAGCCCGCGACAGGATGCGCCGCGCAGTGCCGAATCTTCGTCCCCACGATCTTGTCGCGTCGAGAATGGACTGGATAAAATTCAATCACAGACCGAACGTTCACGATCCAAAATCGTTGCATTTTGCCCGTTTGTTTCGTTTTGACCGCTGGCGCGTCAAGGAGCTAACCTGGAATGCTCCATCTCTAACCTGGAATGCTCCATCTCTAACCTGGAATGCTTCATTTCAAACAAGAAATGCTCCATCTCTAACTTGGAATGCTCCATTCCAAACAAGAAATGCGCCGTTTCTAACCTGAAATGCCCCTTTGCTAACTTGGAATGCTTCATTTCAAATAAGAAATGCGCCGTCTCTAACATGAAATGCCACTTTCCTAACTTGGAATGTTTCATGTCTAACATGGAACGTCTCTTTGTTAACTTCAAAAGCCTCTTTCCAAACATGGAACGTCCCTTTCCAAACATGGAATGCCTCATGTCTAACATGGAATGTCATCAAGCTAGTTTGGAAAAAGGTATTCCAAACTTAAAAACTTCTTGTTTGAATCCGCTTCTGTCTCAAAGCAGACCAGGATTTTGAGACGCCCCTCAACGTTTCCGCCACTCCGTCTTCGGCGGTTCTGGCAAACCTTGCGCGCGCAGCGCCGTGCGGAAATGCAGCTTGGAAATTTTTGCCAGTTCGCCCGCGCCGCGTTCTTCCACAAATTTTTTCGCCGCCGCATCCACCGCCGCGGACGCGCCTTTCGGAAATTTCATTTCAAATTGTTTCTCCAGTTTCGCCAGGCCTTTCACAAATTCGTCGCGCGCGAGGATCGAAGCCGCCGCCACGGCAATGTCTTCTTCCGCCTTGTGACGTTGCACGAGTTGGATTTCTTTTCCTTGCGCCATGAGCGCTTTTTCGATCACGCTTTTGCTCGCGGCGAACTGGTCGCTGATGGCCTTCACCGGCGGCGGGTTCATCTGGTAACGCTTGCCCAGCAGGTTTTCGATCACGCGCGCGTGACCCCAAGCGAGCAGCGTGTTGACGCTTTTCATCTTCGCGTAAAGCCGGTTGTAAGCCTCGTTGCCGACGACGACGGAATCCGTCACGCAGCCGGGCGTCGTGCGGATTTTTTCGGCGAGTTCGGCAATCTTCTTGTCGCTGGAAATATTTTTGGAATCACGGATGCCAAAATCTTTCCACGCGGCGATGATTTTTTCGTTCACATAAACGCCGGCGATGGACAGCGGCCCGAAGAAATCGCCCTTGCCGCTTTCGTCCACGCCGATGCGCGGCAGGAGCAGGTCGGGATTCAAAATGGTTTCGTAGCCCAGCCTGACCTCCTTGAGAATTTCCGGCTCCAGCACGAACTCGACAAATTCCGCCGTGCCCTTCCCCTGCACCACCAGCTTGCCGCTCTCGTAAAAAACGATGTTCGTCTTGTCCGACTCGAACGCGAACTGCGCATACGGCACGTCGCGCGGCTTCCAGTTGCGCGCCGACAACGCGGCCCGCAGCGCCGACGCCTGTTCGTCGGTCAGCTTGCAAGTGTGGATGGTGAGCGGTTTCACGCGGAAAAAATTAACCGCAAAGGAACGCAAAGGACACAAAGATTTTGCAAATGGAAATTAAATTGGTGGGGTGAGCGTTCTCGCGAGCGCGAATAAAAATTTATCGCGGGAGAACGCGAAGGCACGCTTACGCCGTTTGAGACAATTCTGATTTTTGTTTCGCGCCGAAATTACGGAGGATTTCTCCAATCTCTTTGCAACGTTGTAATTTGTCTTGAAGGAGAACCCGAAATCGTTTCTGACGCTCCTTCATTTTCTCATCGGCAGGCGGAGGCGATGCTTCCAATGCGAGCTTGTCTTTTTCACACTGCGCTGTCTCTTTGTCGTTTATGTCCAATGCAGTTCCCCGCACAAAAATTCGGTTCACATCCGCGCCAGCTTCTAACAGCAGTTTTACCGCGCCGGGATTCTGCCGCAAAATTGCATTTTCCAGTGGCGGCGAACCAAACTTATCCAGCCAATCCGGTTTTGCCCCGGCCTTCAACAGTTTGCCCAATAATTCGTTTGCAATATCGAAGGGAATTTCCTTGGGATTGTTCGCCTCAACGAGTGCGAGTCTATAAATGGCAGTGGCATTTGCATCGCCGGTGCCATTCGGATCTGCTCCGGCTTCCAGTAGCAGCAAAACCAAATCGCGGATAGTTGCCGCCGGGACATCGTCCCGCTGCGCGTCAATAGCGGCGCACAATGGAGACATCGCCTGCTTGCGACCGATTTTCGAGCTGAGATTGGTGCCATGTTTAATCAGCAATCGCACGACTTCGCGATTACCCGCCCGCAAGGCATAAATCAACGGCGTGTAACCCCGGTTCCAGGCGTTCTTGGTCAGCGCATTCGGGTCGGCTCCGGCGTTGAGCAATTCTTCAACCACAGCAACGTTTGGTTGTTCTGCCGCGTAATGCAGCACCGTTTTTTCACCGCCATCTTCCCGGGACATCATTTTATCAATGGCATTCACATTCGCGCCGGCTTTCAAAAGAATGCGAACAATTTCAAGGTGACCGGTGCCTGCGGCATACATGAGCGCCGTTTGTTCACTCTGATGGTAATGCAGGCAAAAATCTTCGCGCAAATCCACTGGCACGCCTTTAGCAAGCAGTTCCTGAATTTTATTCGCGTCGCCTGCTCTGGCGGCGTCCAAAAAGACGCGTTGGTCCGGCGGAAGTGTGGATGAAGATTTAGATTCCGCTTCCAGTTTCTCCATGAATTTTGGCGATGCGTGGAACATGATTTTCAAAATTGCTAAAAAGGCAGATGGAAAACAAGGGATTTTCTTCATTTAATCTTTCGTGTCTTTTGTGTTCTTTTGCGGCAATAATTCCGGCACAGCAGATTTAAGACAGAATTAATAGAATGAACCGAATTAAGAATCAGAAGCCGTTGCTGAAAAATAATTCTGAAAATTCTGTTCATCCTGTCAAAAAAATCCGTCGGCTTGTTCCTTTGTTGCTGAATTGGTTTTCCACGAACGCCCGCGACCTGCCGTGGCGGCGCACGCGCGATCCTTACGCGATCTGGGTTTCCGAAATCATGCTGCAACAGACGCAGGTCAAAACCGTCATGCCCTATTGGGAACGGTGGATGCGCGAATTACCGACGATTGAATCCGCCGCCAACGCAAGTTCGGGAAAAATACATAAACTGTGGGAAGGACTTGGCTACTACACTCGTGTCCGAAATTTGCAAAAAGCCGCGCAGGTCATAATGGAAGAGCATGGCGGAAAATTTCCGGAAAGTTTTGACGACGTTCTCGCGTTGCCGGGCATCGGCCGTTACACCGCCGGAGCGATTTGCAGCATCGCCTTCAATCAGCCGAAACCGATTCTTGACGGCAATGTAATACGCGTTTTGACAAGAATTTTTGGCATCACAGAAAATCCGAAGGAGAAGAAAACTAACGCCAGGCTTTGGAGACTGGCGGAGGAGTTGGTTTTGGAAGCAAGCCAAGGTAGGGACAGCGCGCCGCGCTGTCCGGACGCCGCAGCGCGGCGTCCCTACCACCAAAATTCCTGCTCACATCTCAACCAATCCTTGATGGAACTCGGCGCGCTGGTTTGCACGCCGCGCCAGCCGCAATGCCTGATTTGTCCGGTGAAAAAACTTTGCGTCGCGTTCAAGGAAAACCGCGTGGAAGAATTGCCGAATCTCGGCAAGCGCGAAGCGGCCACGGCGAGACATTTTGTTGCCTTCGTTATTGAGCGCGATGGAAAATTTCTTGTTCAGCAGCGTCCGGTTGGAATTGTGAACGCGCATTTGTGGGAGTTTCCAAATTTTGAAACCAATGGCGAAAAAAAGGACGCGAAGGAAATCTTTGATTCAGCTTTCAATTTCAAGGCTGCGAAATTCCAACCGCTTTGCACCATCAAACATTCCATCACGCGCTATCGAATCACGTTGGAAGCATTTCGAGTTCAATTACCAAAGCGCTTGAAAACATTGAACGGAATCTGGCTGCCACGCGCCCGATTTGATTCGCTTGCCTTCACGGCTGCGCACAAAAAACTCGCCAGTTTTGCGAAGAATTGTATCTTGTCCGACCGATGATTTATTTCGATCACAATGCCACCGCGCCGGTGATCCGCGAGGCACGCGAGGCCTGGTTGGACGCGACGGAAAAGTTTTCCGGCAACGCCTCCAGCCCGCACCAGTTCGGCCTGCGCGCCAGCAACGCGCTCCGTGATGCGCGCGAAAAACTGGCGCATTTTCTAGACTGCCATGCGAACGACATCATCTGGACGAGCGGCGCGACCGAGGCGAACAACACAGTCATGCATCATTTCACCAAAACGCTGGATGCGAAAAGTGAAGTCTGGGTTTCCGCCATCGAACATCCGTGCGTTGATGAATCGTCGAAACTTTATTTCGGCAAGCGCGCCAAATTTATTCCCGTCACACACGACGGCGTGATTGATCTGGAGTGGCTCACGGTGGAACTGGCCGACACGCGACCCGGTCTCATCGGCGTCATGGCCGCGAACAACGAGACCGGCGTCATCCAACCGTGGCGCGAAATTCTTTCCATTTGCCAGAGTTACGAAGTTCCATTTTTCACCGACGCGGTGCAATGGCTCGGCAAAATGCCGGCGCACGGTCTGGGTGATTGTGATTTCGTCACCGGCGCGGCGCACAAATTCGGCGGACCACGCGGCATCGGTTTTCTGAAAATTCCGCACAAAAGCAAAATCACGCCGTTGCTGGTCGGCGGAAAACAGGAGCAAGGCATCCGCGCAGGAACGGAAAATGTCGCGACAATTTTATCCATGCTCGCGGCTTTGGAAATCCGCGAAAAACAGATTGCGAACAGCCAGCATTTATTGCGCGTCGTGTGGCGCGAAAATTTTGAGAAGCAGCTTTTGAAAGAATTGCCCGGCGTAAAAATTGTCGGCGCGAATTCTTCGCGATTGTGGAACACAGTTTCCACATTGATGCCGAGCGGCTCGCAATTGAGTTGGGTCACAAAACTCGACAAGGCCGGTTTCGCGGTGTCCACTGGCTCGGCTTGCACGACAGGAAAGGAAGAGCCGTCGCACGTTCTGGCCGCGATGCACTTCAAGGCGGCGGAAGCGCATCGCGTGCTGCGTTTCAGCAGCGGCTGGGAAACGACCGAGGCAGATTGGGATGCGCTGGCAAAAGCGCTGGCGAAAATCCAGAACGAGACGCATCACGAAAAAGCCCATTCAGTTGCGTAAATTGCAGCCATGACTCTTCAGACCCGCAACCGGCTCATCGTGCTTTTTATTTTCGCGTTTCCGTTCATGGTCATCATCGCATTTGCGGCTCATGAATATTTTCATCCGACGCCTGCGACTCCGCCGCCATCCATGACCGACACAAATTTTATTCATTCGCCGCGATAAACCGCGCGCGCCGTGCAGGTCTCCGCCACGACAATTTCCACGAGCAACGGCAATTTCGGTTTCAGCTTTTTCCAAATCCAGACCGCGACGATTTCGCTCGTCGGATTTTTAAGGCCGGGAATTTTGTTCAGATAATTGTGATCCAACTTTTCCCAGATCGGCTTGAACGCGGCGGAAATGTCCGCGTAATCCATCAGCCAGCCGAGTTTCTTGTCGCACTCGCCCGCGACAACAATTTCCACTTTGAAGCTGTGACCGTGCAATCGGCGGCATTTATGCGACTTCGGCAAATGCGGCAACAGATGCGCCGCTTCGAATTGAAACGATTTTCTTAATTCTATTTTCATAAGTCAAAATTAGGCTTGAGGCTTTGGGTTTTGGGCGCGAGGCGGAGAATTATTGCGTGCGCGAATCAAAGCTCCGAGCATTTTTCCGAGTTCAGCGCATTGAGCAATCAATGACTCGACTTGAGCAGCGGTGAAATAACCGATATCACGGGCGATTTCCAGTTGTGTGGCAAGTTCCGCCAACGAACCTTTGGCAATGTGAAAAAAACGAACTGAATCTTTGTCTGACGGACGTTCGTCACCCTCGGCGATGTTGCTCGGCACGCTCACTGCGCTCCGGCGCATTTGATCAATCAACGAAAAATCGCGCTTGATGCTTTCGCTGTTTGTCAGCCGATAAACATCCGTCGCCAGCGTTTTTCCTTTTTGCCAGACAAGCAAACTTCGATAACCGTATTCAGCCATAAATTTGTCCTTTCATTTATTTTCACCTCGCGCCTAAAGCCCAACGCCTTGCGCCTCGACATCCGTCCAAAGGACGATGTCGCCCAGCGCAGGCCGACCGTCATGCCGCCACGCCAGCGGCGGATTTTGCATCTGGCCAAGCGGACAAATCCGCGTCGCGCCCCAGCGCGCGAGTTGCGTCGCGATTTCATTTGTTTTTTCCTCCGGCACGGCAATACCGACTGTCGAAACTTTTCCGCGAACCAAATCGGCATTTTCCAAAGCCGTTTTCAAATCTGAAACACCTTTCACATAAATAAACCGGTTCAAACAAGAGATTTGAAAACGCGCATCCGCTTCAAAAACAACCGTCCACGCCGTCGAATCTTTGCTAAAAAAATGCTGCGTCGTCTCCGGCGAATGTGCCGCGCGCACTTCGTAAATGCCGCGACGCGACGCAATCGCCGCCGCGTGTTCCGCGGGCAATTCGCCGCGTGGCTCGATTTGTTCGCGCCGCTCCAATTCTTCCGCCAGCAGTTGGGCGAAATGTTCCGGCGAAATCTCGCCGCCGACTTGAATATAAATGACGTGCGGCGAAAGACAGCCGAGTTGATTCCACGCAATCACGCCGTCTGCAGCAGCAGCGACAATTTTTTTCGCGCGCGAGCCATACAAAACTTCGTGCGCGACAAAACCAAAACTCACGCGGTGGCCGTAGCCGATGAATTTTGTTTTCAGCGGAAGGTGTTTGCGGATTTTATCCAGCGTTTCGTCGTTGCCCGTCGCCGTCACGCAATCGGCTTCGATGAACAACGCCTCCTCCAGCAGATGATTCCCGCCGCGCCATTCGGCGATTTCCAGACACGCGCCAAGTTTCGGGTCGGCATCATAAATGGAATGCGCGAACAATCGCGGCAAGAATGCAGAGCCGCTCGCGCACTTCACAAATTGCGCCGAGCGTGTGAGCAGACCGAAAATAATGCTAGTTAAAGTCGGATTCGGAAGGTTGCCCGCGCAAATGTGAACCTGAAATTCCGGCGCGTTGGCAATCGCCGCGCGGGAAAATTTTTCTTCGGTAGTTGTCGAGCAAATTGTGTCGAGACGTTTGGCATCGCCGAATTCCTGCACGAGCAGCGCATTGAAATTTTCGCGCGTGAACTGCTTGAAAAAATTGTCCAAGCCCTTTTGCAAAGTCGCGCGCGAAAAGCCAATTACTTTTGCATTTTCCAAAGCGAATTTACGAAACGAAAATTCCGGTTCAAGCCAGTTCTCCGCAAGATCGCTCAAAAAATTCACGAGGCTTTGCGTCGAACGATTTGCCAGAAATGTTTCGCGATTGCGTTTCAGCGTCTGGCAGGCTTCGGAAATCATCGCGGGCGAAAGTGTCGCTTCCGGCGGCAAATCGGCGAGAAAATAGTTCGGCAGATTCATGCGTTCATCAAGGAACATCCACGCGGTTCGGCCACTTGCGCGCGGCCAATCAATTCAAAGCCATCGCCACGGCGAATCCCTAAATCTTCCGTTTGAATCGCGGCCACGGAAAATACATTCGCCAGATCGAAAATGCGGATCAGTCCGGTTTCGCCGTCGGCAACTTCGCGCCCAGTTTCCGGCGAAATAATTTGCGCGCATGCCCATGGGGGAAAACGAAAAGGCGTAGGGCGTGAGGCTTTGGGCGCGAGGTCGGCAATAATTTTACCCGATGCCTCGTGCCTCGCACCTCGTGCCCCGGGGTCATACGCCTGCGAACTCAATTCGCTCATGCCGTATTCGCAGATGATGTTTTCACGCGGGACGCCAAGATATTTTGTGATGAGCGAATGCAATTCGGATTTCGGCAAACTGCGCGAACGGTTTTTGTAACCGCCAGTTTCCATGACGCAAGAATTTTCCGGCAATTGAAGCTTCAGGTTTTTTTCCGTCAAAAAATCCAGCAAGTGAACATAAGAAAAGGCAGTGCCGAGCAAAAACAGGGCGCGGGGCGCGGGGCGCGGGGCGGTAGTTGAAAGTTCGGCAAACAGGCGATCAAAATCTAATGTCCAACTGCCATCGGCAGAAGTTTTGCCGACAAAAATGTTTTCCGCTGCGCCAAGTTTTTGCCGAATGGTTTCAAACATGTGAACGAGCGAGGAATGCGGCGTTTGCGCCGGCGGCGGAGTCAATATTACCAAGTCCAATGCCTCGCGCCCAACGCCCAACGCCTCACTCTCAAACCATTTCCAGAGCGATGCTTCATAAACCGCCAGCGATTCGGCATTATGAAAATGACGACTCGGTTGCTGTTCCGTCGTGCCGCTGGAATGAAAGACAGCCGTGCGTTCGCGCGGCGCGAGCGAAGTTAGTTCCAATTCCTTGAACGCCGCCGTCGGCACAAAGGGAATTTGCGTCCAATGCCCGACAACTTTTGGCGTCAGTTTTCGCGCCTCGCAAATTCTCCGGTAGGCGGAATTATTTTCAAATTGCAGCGCGAACAATTCAAGCGCGAGCAGTTCAAAATTTTCACTTTGAAATCCTGAAGAAATCAATTCGCGCAAGCGCGCGGCGAAGCTGGAAAGCTGTTGATTCATGCGGTGTTTGTTTGTGGCTGGTTTTCCGCGACAGCCGAAGGTCATCATAACACGAAGCCTTTCCGCTGCAAGCGAGATTGCTCCGAGCATCTCATTTTATTTTCAACAGGACACGTCTGGTTTATTTAAGGACATGCAGACCTTCGTGAACAGGCCGATTTTATTGATATTGGCATGGCACGACGATAGCTCAAAGGGTGTTGCACCGAATCAATCTTATGAAAATGAAAAATCTTTGTATCTATGTATGTGTTTTGCCGATGCTGTTGCCGTGCTCCAATCTGATGGCACAGACGTTGAGCCTGACGCCAACTCCTATTGGCAGCATCTCACATG